>NZ_JBHVHX010000001.1:613451-930111 GCF_042799895.1 Nocardia sp. NPDC057663
CACCGCGCGCCGCCCGCCCCGCCCGCGGGGCGGGGGGGGCCCACCGGGCCCGCCAACTCTCCCTCCCCCCCGGGGGGGGGGGTGCCGCGGGGGCCCCCCCGCGGCCCCCCCGGCCGCGCCCCGCGGAGCTAGCATCGCGAGGGTGACCGAACGCCCCCAACGCGTGTGGATCGACAAGCAGCATCCGGCGATCTTCAAAGCACTCAGCGCGACCGCCGCCGAGATCCGTGCCGCCGCCGCGGCCGCGGGCATCGAGCGCAGGCTGATCGAGCTGATCAATCTGCGGGTCTCCCAGATCAACGGCTGCCCGTACTGCCTCGACGTACACGAACACGCGGGCCTTGGCGCCGGATTGTCCGCGCAGGAGATCGCGGTGCTGCCCGCGTGGCGGCGCGGCGGCACCTATTGCGCGGCCGACCGGGCCGCGCTCGGGCTGGCCGAGGCGGTCACCACCCTGCCCGACGAGGAGCGCACCGATCGGGAATACGAGATCGCGCGCGAGCATTGGTCCGATGAACAGATCTCGGTGATCGTCTGGATCGCCGTCGCGATCGGTGCGTTCAACCGCGTATCGATCCTGAGCGCGCACCCTGTTCCGGTGCGGAAGGAGCGCAAGAAGATGCCCGAGACCACCCCCGCCCAGCCCGCCTCGACCGAGCCGCAGCGCCGGGTCGCGCGCAACGCGGACAAGAACCGCTACGACGTGTTCTACGACGGCGAACTGGCCGGCTTCGCCGAGTACGTCGAGCGCGACAACGACACCGATTTCATCCACACCGAGATCGACGGCGCCTTCGCGGGCAAGGGCCTGGGCAGCGTGCTCGCCCGCCAGGCCGTCGAGGACGTGATCGCGCGCGGGCGCACCATCACCGCGCACTGCCCGTTCATCCGCGGCTGGCTGGACAAGCACCCCGAGTACGACGCGCATGTGGTCGGCAAGGGCATCGCGAAGTGAGTGACCTGGAGGCCGATCCCGCCGAGGCGCTGTGTGAGCCGTCGCCGAGTCCGGGACCGATCACCGAGTTATACCCCGCCAGGGAGGTACCGCTCGGTGGGGTGCGCGGGGTATACGTGGAACGCACACTGCCGCAACGTGATCTGCCGACCGTCGGGGCCTGGTGTTTCCTGGACCGATTCGGTTCGCCGACCGTCACCCGGACCGGAGCCTCCCCGGATATCCTGCCGCACCCGCACATCGGCTTGCAGACGGTGACCTGGCCGTTCGACGGCCGAATCCGGCACCGGGATTCGGTCGGCTCCGACGTCGAGATCGAACCGGGGCAGCTGAACCTGATGACCTCGGGTCGCGGCATCGCGCATTCGGAGTTCGGCGTCCCCGGCGCGCACGCGGGCAACGGCCTGCAACTGTGGATCGCGTTGCCCGGCACCGCGACCGGTGTCGAACCGCACTTCGAGCAGCATCGCGAGCTGCCCGTGTACGAGGAGCCTGGGGTGCGGGCCACCGTCCTGATCGGCTCGCTGGGCGGGGCCACCTCACCGGCGAAGGCCTACACCCCGCTCGTGGGGGCCGACATCGTGCTCGATCCCGGCGCCGAGGTGCGACTGCCGCTCGAACGCGCCTTCGAGCACGCGGTACTGGTGATCGAGGGCAGCGTCGAGGTCGACGGGACCGAACTCACCCCGGGCCCGCTGCTGTACCTGGGCACCGATCGCGCCGACCTGCGTCTCTCGGCCGCCGCCGGTGCGCACCTCGCGCTCATCGGCGGCGAGCCGTTCACCGAGGAACTGGTGATGTGGTGGAACTTCGTCGGCCGCAGCCACGACGAGATCATCGCGGCCCGCGAGGCCTGGGAAGCCCACGACACCAGCCGTTTCGGCGAGGTCCCCGGGCACGGCCCGGCGGAACGGATCCCCGCGCCGCCGCTGCCACCGCTGCGCCTGAAGCCACGCAAGCGTGCCACCGGCTGCACCCACCGCTGATCCGGCACCGCTTCCCCGCGGCGCCGGATCAATCGGTAGTCAGCGGCCTTCGACCAGCAGGGCGTCGAGGGCGCGGTAGCTGTCGTTGAGGCCGGATTCCATCCCGGAGGCGAGCATGCCTGCGCATTCGTCGGCGGTGTGGAAGATGCTGTCGGTGACCACGCGGGTGCGGCCGTTGCCGAGGTCGACGAAGGTCGTCGAGTCGATCGAGATGTGCGCGGGCATGCCGTCCCATTCGAAGGACTGCACGATCTTCTCCTTCGGGGTGATCTCCCGGAAGCGGCCCTCGAAACCGTAGGACTCGTCGCCCTCGTGCTCGACGAAACGCCAGTGCCCGCCCTTGCGGAATTCCCAGCGTTCGACGTCGACCACGTGGCCGCGGCCCCACCAGCGCGAGAGCTGCTCGATCCGGCTGTAGGCGTTCCACACCCGGTCCAGCGGTGCGTCGAAATCGCGTTCGATGTGGACTTCGCGGTCCGAGGTCGAGGTGATGACCGCGTCGTTGGTGGTTGTACTCATTGCTCTGTCTCCGATCGTTGCAGGAATTCACCGAGACGGTCCATCCGGGCTTCGAGCATCTGCCGATAACCCTGCATCCAGGCCACCTCCCGATCGAAGACGTGCTCGCCGATCCGGCAGTACCGGACCCGCCCACGCTTCTCGGTGACCACCATGCCCGCGTCCTCGAGCAACCCGATGTGCTTCTTGATGCCGGTGAGGGTCATCTCGAACCGCTCGGCCAACTCGCTGATACTCGCGGGCCCACGACCGAGGTGCTCGAGTATCCCCCGCCGGGTGGGATCCGCGAGCGCCCCGAACGAGGCATTCAGGAAATCATACTGAACCATCTAGTTCAGTATTGCGCGCGCCGCGGCGGGGGTCAAGGGTCGCCGGAGATTTCCGAAAACCCTGGACCCGCTTCGGGATTTACTACTACGCTTCGTCGTAGACAACGGCGTTCGAGGGGGATCTCATGGACAAGACCACGTGCTGCATCGTCGGCGGCGGACCGGCCGGAACGATGGCGGGCCTGCTGCTGGCCAGGGCGGGCGTGGAGGTCACCGTGCTGGAGAAGCACCCCGACTTCCTGCGCGATTTCCGCGGTGACACAGTCCACCCGTCGACCGTGCGGCTGCTCGACGAACTCGGGCTCGGCGCGGACTTCGCCCGGCTGCCGCAGTCCGCGCTGACCAGGATGTGCATGTACGCGGGCGATCGCATGGTCATCGCCGCCGATCTCACCCGGATCCCGGGCCGGTACCGCCACATCGCGATGGTGCCGCAGTGGGACTTCCTCGATCTGCTGGTGAGCGCCGCCGCCGTGGAACCGACGTTCACCCTGCGGATGCGGTCGACCGTCACCGGGCTGATCCACGAATCCGACGCGGTCACCGGCGTCCGCTACCGCGACGCCGACGGCGCCGAGCACGAACTGCGCGCCGATCTCGTGATCGCCTGCGACGGACGTGATTCCGTGGCGCGCGAGGCCGCCGGCCTGCGTCAGCGGATGGAGGAGGTGCCGATGGACATGTGGTTCTTCCGCATCCCGAAGGCCGCGGACGACACCGGGGGCGGCGCCGTGCAGGCCCGCTTCACCAGCGGAAACTCGGCGGTGGCGATCGATCGGGGCGACTACTACCAGACCGGCTACATCATCGAGAAGGGTTGCGACGCAACGCTGCGGGCCGCCAACGAAGTGCAGTGGCTGCGCGATCGCGTCACCGAACTCTTCGGCTGGTCCGACGAGGCGACGACGGCCATCCGTTCCTGGGACGACGTCAAACTGCTCGAGGTGACGGTCGGCATGCTCGATCGCTGGTACGTGCCCGGCCTGCTGTGCATCGGCGATGCGGCGCACACGATGTCACCCGTCGGCGGTGTCGGCGTCAACCTCGCCGTGCAGGATGCCGTCGCGGCGGCGCGCATCCTCGCCCAGCCGCTACTCGACGGCACGGTGCAGACCGCCGACCTGGAGAAGGTGCAGCGCAGGCGGATGCTGCCCGCCAGCTTCACCCAGCGCTCCCAGCGCGGCGAGCACGACATGCTCATCGCACCCGCGCTACGCGGTGAGCTGCGCACCGCCCCGCTGCCGCTGCGGGTCGTCGATGCCGTGCCGATGCTGGCCGGACTCGTCGCCTACCTCGGCGGAATCGGGATCCGCCCGGAACACGCACCGGATTTCGCGCGCCGCCCACCGAGCGGGGCAGACCGGCCCGCTGCGGCCCGCTGACCGTGCGGAACCACCTCGGCGATCGGACCCGAAGACCGACAGCGCCCTTGTGATCCTCGTGACGCCGACGCCGAGCGGCCTCGCGACAACTTCCCGAAAACCCTTCCAGCGGTTAGGTTTGCCGCGACGAACGGGACGAATCGGTCCCGGGTGAATTCAGCGGGAGGCTTGCGGGATGAGGATCGGCACTGTGGTTGGCGCGGCGCTGCTGGCGGTGGGAGTCACCCTGTCCGCCACGGGAGTCGGCGCCGCCGAGCCCGGACCCGTCGGCACGCAGCCCGGCATCACGCCACTGCCGGCGCAGCCCACCCAATCGGTCCCGGCGGGCACCCAGCCCGGCATCACGCCGCTGCCGGCCTTGCGCAGTGTCGACAGGGGCGTGAACTACCAGGTCGGGGTGTCCGAGGATCGGCGTGCCACGGTGACGACGCTCGACGCGGGCAAGTTTCAGCTCGCGCACGACGCGAAGGTCGTCACCGTCACCGATGCCTCCGGCGCGGTGATCGCCGCGCTGCCGATGGTCGTGCGCCTCGGTGAGCACGCCGTGCCGCTCACCCCCGCGATCGACGAGGCGGGCACCCGCCTCACGCTCACCCCGGTCGGCGAGGCCGATGCGCCGGTGCGCGAGATCAGCGCCCAGGAGCAGTTCTACGCCGAGACGGCGCGCCTGCAGCCGCAGATCATCCAGGGCGCGGCGATCGGGGCTGCCATCGGCTTCGTTCTCGGATTCCCGCTCGGACTGTTCGTCCTGGACTTCATCACCGTCCCGGTCGCGACCGTGGCGGGCGCCGCGATCGGCGCGATGGCCGGGTACGCGATGGCGGGCGGGCAGCCGGCGATCGACACCGCGCTCGCCTACGTCACCGGGGCGCCCTGAGCTCTCACGACGCCGGACTGAGGCGCCGGCTGCCGATCACGCGCAGCAGCGCCGTCTTCTCGGCGGCATCGGTCGAGACCTCGGCGCCCGGCGGCGCCGGCTGAGATCGAGGCCGCCGCGCCTGCGGAGGTGGTCGCCGGCGAGCGGTACGAGGCCGCACCGGTGGCCATACTCGACGGCTAGCGCTGAGCAGCGCCGTAACCCTCCGCTACCGTGGTCAGGAGGAGACTCCGCGCTGTCGCCGAAGGCGCACTTTGTGAGTGGGTGGTGAGAGACGTGTTCGACCCGCTGGCCGATATCAACCGGGCCCTGGCCGAGCAGGCCGGCTGGACGTGGTTCGACGACTACCTGCTGTACACGTGCGGGGTGGCCGAACTGATCGCGGCCGGGCGGGTCGCGCAGATCCCCTCCGCCGCTACGCGGGTCCGGCTGGAGCCCGGCGAGACCTGCTTCGCCGACGGCGGGGTCCACTGGTTCACCTGGCGTGGCGTCGGGGACGGTCGCTGGTCGCGGGGCCGTGTGCGCGCCGACGGGCAGACGCCGCTGGGCGCGGCCGCGCACCTGGGCAATGCGGTGCGCAACGAGACCAGGCGATCCCGGGCCGAGGCCGCGGCGCAACCGCGGTGGGTGGCCGAACGGCCGGGGTCGGCGATGATCTCGAATCGGCGGATTCACCTGGCGAATCCGGAGCGGTCGTTCTCGCTGTACTGGTCGGCACTGGAGAGTGTCGACCTCACCGCGCCGGACCTGGTCGGCTGCCGTTTCCCGGACCGGAACGGCACCATGCAGCAACTACAGATCCGCAGTGCGTGGGCGCCACTGATCTTCGTCACCGCGGCGTTGCAGCACTTTCCGCATCATCCGCTGCTGCGGACCGGGACGTGGCTGCCCGCCGGGTTCGAGGACAAGTGCCACCTGGCGGGCAAGAAGTGCCCGAAGGTGCGCACGCTCTAGCGTTGCCGCGCCCGGTAGGCCGCGACGGCATTGCGATTGCCGCAGGCAGTGCTGCAGTAGCGGCGGGAACGGTTGCGGGACAGGTCAAGAACCAGGCCTTCGCAGGTGTCGTCGGCGCAGATCGACAGGCGGCTCAGGTCGTCGGCACGGATCAGGTCGATCATCGCCATGGCGGTCTCGACGGCGATGCGGACCGGCAGCGGGGCCTCGGGTGGCACGGCGTGGACGTGGTAGTCGACATCGCCGTGCCGGACCAATTGCGGCACCGCGCGATGCTCGGCGAGGGTCTCGTTCACCAGGGTGACAGCGGTGTCGCGGTCGCTCATGAGCATGCGGCGCAGCGGGGCGCGTAAGCCCCGCACGGCGGCCAGTTCCGCGGCATCGCCGGTATGCACGCCGGTGTAGACGTGCCGGTCGAAGAACTCGTCGAGCTGCGCGGTCTCGGTCAGCGTGTCCGGGTCTTCGGCGGAGTTGACCAGTTCGACCGCCGCCAGCAGCGCCGCCTCGGTGTCATGAGCAAAAACCACATTGACATATTACCGCAGGCTCCTTACCGTCATTAGTCATGGCGACTTTGACCCATGACAGCATGACCCGGATGCGGTCCGGACTGATGCTCGCGCTGGCCTCCGCCACCTCGTTCGGCCTGTCCGGCCCGCTCGCCCGCGGGCTGATGAATGCCGGATGGAGCGCGGCGTCCGTGGTCGCCGTGCGGGTGCTCCTGGCCGGGGTCGTGCTGTTGCCACTGGCGATCCCCCAGTTGCACGGCAACTGGAATCTGGTGCGCGCCAACGCGAAACTCATCACCGCGTACGGCCTGGTCGCTGTCGCAGGCACCCAGCTGGCCTACTTCAACGCCGTCGCGCACATGGCCGTCGGCGCGGCATTGCTCATCGAATACACCGCCCCGATCGCCGTCGTCGGCTGGTTGTGGGTGCGGCACCGGCAGCAGCCAGGGGCGGCGACCATCGCGGGCGCGGTACTCGGCATCACCGGCCTGCTGCTGGTTCTCGACGTGGCGTCGGGCCTGTCCACCGATCCGATCGGCATCGCGTGGGCCCTGGCCGCGATGGTCGGCGCCGCAGCATATTTCGTCCTCTCCGCCCAAGGCGGCGACCTCCCCGGCACCGTCCTCGCCGCGGGCGGCCTGCTCATCGGCGGCGTCACCTTGCTCCTGGCAGGCATGGCGGGCATCGTCCCCCTGCACGCCACCACCAACCCGGTCGTCTTCGCCGACTTCACCACCCCCTGGTGGATCCCGGTCCTGCTCATCGGCATCGTCACCGCAGCCATCGCCTACGTCACCGGTATCGCCGCCACCCGCCGCCTCGGCTCCCGCCTGGCCTCCTTCGTAGCCCTCACCGAGGTCCTCGCCGCCCTCTTGTTCGCCTGGGCCCTACTCGGCGAAGCCCCCGGCCCGATCCAGCTGCTCGGCGGCGCACTGATTCTCATCGGCGTGATCACCGTCCGCCTCGGCGAACCCGAACCCGTCGCCCTCGGCGACCCCGAGGCGCAGACCGCCGCCGACGAGATTCCGACGACGGCCCGGCCCGAGTCGTAATCCGCGCCTGATTGCCGATCGAGCCGCACCATTTCCCGTCCCGATTCGCCGGTGCTAGAGCTCTTCCGAAGCCCTTTCAGCCGGATCCGGATAGTCCTGCGACGAGCGAATCCATTCGATCCGTGGACGCCCGCCCACACCGTCGAACTCGAGAAAGACTGCGTGCTGGTAGCCGAGCTGCTCGATGAAACTACCGAGCTTGATGTAGTCGAGTTCACGAGCTCGCGATGAGACGCGCCCCTTCTTGGCTTCCAGCACAAGGACATTGCGACGGGTGAACTGACCGCGCGGGGCGTGGACGATCAAATCCGGTACGACTGGGTGAAGTTCGTCGCGCCCCTCGCGAATCAGCCACAGCTGCTTACGCAACACCGCGAATCCCAAGCGCGAGACACGGTCGTATTCGACATCCGCCCGGAAACTTCCGGGCAGCTCAGCCAACCGCCGATTCAGCACAGCTGCGATGTGCGCCACCACAGTTCGCTCGTGTACCGCATCAAGAACCAGATCCGGGCAGTCCGCCCAAACCTGCCTGATCGCAGCACGAACCAGACTCTCTATCGACAGGTCGTCCGCAGGTTCGAGCACACGACAGATAGTCCCATCACCCACCGACATCACCTGACCAATGGCTTCGCCACTCCGACTCACCGGATCGACCGTCGACTGACCACACGGATGCGGCCGAGCAAGCCGACTGGCGTGCTGACGAAATCGCCGTGCTCCGCGGTGATGAAGAAGAGATTTCCGGCGCTCTCGGTACCAGCGCGGGAGTTCGGAGTCTTCACCGCTTGGTGGGACTGACCGAGCTGACCTGATCCGTATCGCCCCATACCGAATCTCTACCGCCCCGGTGGGAGGTGCACACTACTGTCGGCTTGCGGTCGGCGATCCCGAGGCGGGAGGCCACCACTGCCAACTGACCACAAACCTGGCCCGCTTGACATAAGTTGTGACTTATACTTGCTGGGTGGAATGGGAGATCGTGCTACTGGAACCGGTTGATCGCTGGTTCATGAAGCTGTGCGAGTCCGACCCGGCCTCAGCAGCCTTGATCGAACAGGCGTTGGACCGACTCGCCGCAGTCGGTCCTGCGCTGGGCAGACCTCTAGTCGATACCCTCGAACACAGTCGGCTGAAGAATCTGAAGGAACTGCGCCCGGCTCACGTGGACGCTCGGAGATTCGGATGCTCTTCGTATTCGATCCGGACCGTCGAGCGATCATCCTGGTCAGCGGGGACAAAGCTGGACGGTGGTCCCACTGGTATGACGACGCGATTCCGTTGGCAGAACATCGCTATGCCGACTACCGCGTCGAGAAGGCGAAGGAGGAACGATGACTGGCGCACGTAATTGGCGTGAGGTGAAGGAAGAAGCCCACCGGTTGCATCCGGAACTGGCCGACCCACAGGTTCAGGCAGCAGCTGCGGCGCAGCTGGATGGCAGAATCGCCGGGCACCACCTCAAAGAGCTCCGCCAGACGATCGGCAAAACGCAGGCCGAACTCGCCGCCGCCCTCGGCGTCAGCCAGGCACGAATCTCGCAGATCGAAAACGGCGACCTCGCCGCCATGGAACTCGACACCCTCCGCGCCTACGCCCGCGCACTCGGCGGACACGTGGACATCAGCGTCAGCGTCGGACCACACACGATCAAAGTGGCGTAGTCACCCCGCTCACCACGACAAATCGGCCCCCGCTCCGAAGAGCGGGGGCCGAATTGGTTTGCCTGGCTACTGCTTAGCGGTAGTCGCTGAAGCCGTAGTCGTCCAGCGGCACTGCGGCGCCGGTGGTGGTGCCGAAGGTGTCCGGCGAGTAGTAGGTGTCGTCGTAGGACGGCACCGCGTACGCGGCGGCGCGGGCTTCTTCGGTCGGCTGCACCTGGATGTTGCGGTAGCGGTTGATACCGGTACCGGCCGGGATGAGCTTACCGATGATCACGTTCTCCTTCAGGCCGATCAGCTTGTCGGAGCGGCAGTTGATGGCCGCGTCCGTCAGCACTCGGGTGGTCTCCTGGAAGGAGGCCGCCGACAGCCACGAATCGGTGGCCAGCGACGCCTTGGTGATACCCATCAGCACCGGACGGCCGGAGGCGGGCTCGCCACCCTCGGCCACCACGCGACGGTTCGAGGACTCGAACTCGGCACGCTCGGTGAGCGAACCGGGCAGGAACTCGGTCGCACCCGAATCGATGATCGTCACGCGACGCAGCATCTGGCGCACGATGACCTCGATGTGCTTGTCGTGGATCGACACACCCTGCGAGCGGTAGACCTCCTGGACCTCGTGGACCAGGTGGACCTGCACCTGACGGGGACCCATCACGCGCAGCACCTCGTGCGGATCGGCAGCGCCCTCGAGCAGCTGCTGACCCACCTCCACGTGGTCACCGTCGGCCAGCAGGCGCTCGGTGCCGTCGTCGTGCTTGAACACACGCAGACGCTGACGCTTCGAGAGCTTGTCGTAGACGACCTCGTCCGACCCGTCATCAGGGATGATCGTGATCTTGTAGAAGCGGTCGTCGTCCTCGAGGCGCACCCGGCCCGAGACCTCCGCGATCGGCGCCTTGCCCTTGGGGACACGGGCCTCGAAGAGCTCCTGGACACGCGGCAGACCACCGGTGATGTCGTCACCCGCGACACCACCCTGGTGGAAGGTACGCATGGTCAGCTGGGTACCCGGCTCACCGATGGACTGGGCGGCGACGATGCCGACGGCCTCGCCGATGTCGACCAGCTTGCCGGTGGCCATCGAGCGGCCGTAGCAGGTGGCGCAGACGCCGGTGCCGGTGGTGCAGGTCAGCACGGAGCGGACCTTCACCTCGGTGATACCGGCCTCGAGCAGCGCCTCCAGGGCCGGGTCGCCGAGATCGGCGCCCTTGGCCACGACGACGTTGCCGCCGGCGTCGACCGCGTCGGTCGCCAGGGTGCGAGCGTAGGTCGAGGTCTCGACGTGCGCGTCCCGGATGAGCGAGCCGTCGGCCTGCTTCTCCGCGATCGGCACGACGATGCCGCGCTCGGTGCCACAGTCGTGCTCGCGCACGATGACGTCCTGCGAGACGTCCACCAGACGACGGGTCAGGTAACCCGAGTCGGCGGTACGCAGCGCGGTGTCGGCCAGACCCTTACGAGCACCGTGGGTGTTGATGAAGTACTCGAGCACGGTCAGGCCCTCACGGAACGAGGACTTGATCGGGCGCGGGATGAACTCACCCTTGGGGTTCGTCACCAGACCCTTCATACCGGCGAGGGTACGAGTCTGGGTGAAGTTACCGGTCGCACCCGAGTCGACGATCGTGATGATCGGGTTGTCGGCCGGGTAGTGCTTGCGCAGCGCCGTACCGACCTCTTCGGTCGCTTCCTGCCAGATCTTGACCAGGGCGTTGTTGCGCTCCTGGTGATCGAGCGCACCACGCTGGTACTTCTTCTCGATCTGATCCGCCATGGCCTCGTACCGCTCCATGATGTCGGCCTTCTCCGGCGGAACGAGCACGTCCGACATGGAGACGGTGACACCCGAACGCGTGGCCCAGTAGAAGCCGGCGTCCTTGAGCTTGTCGACGGTCTGCGCGACGACGATCATCGGGTAGCGCTCGGCCAGATCGTTGATGATCGTGGCCTGCCGCTTCTTCGGCATCGGCTCGTTGATGAACGCGTAGTCCGCCGGGAGCAGATCGTTGAACAGCACGCGACCCAGGGTGGTCTCGGCCAGCCACGCGTCACCACGATGCCAGCCCTCCGGGAAGAGCTCCGCCTCGATCTCGCGCGGCGGGCGCTGCTCGGTGAGGCGCACCTTGATCATCGAACGCACGGTCAGCTCACCGCGGTCGACGGCCATCTGGGCCTCGGCGGGCGAGGAGTACACGCCCTGCTCCGGCTCGTCTTTGTCGGCGGCCTTGTAGGTGCCGACACCCTTCTCGTCGAGACGAGTCAGGTAGAACAGGCCGGTCACCATGTCCAGACGCGGCATCGCCAGCGGGCGACCCGACGCCGGGGACAGGATGTTGTTCGACGACAGCATCAGGATGCGCGCCTCGGCCTGCGCCTCCGCGGACAGCGGGAGGTGCACGGCCATCTGGTCACCGTCGAAGTCGGCGTTGAACGCCTCACACACGAGCGGGTGCAGCTGGATGGCCTTGCCTTCGACCAGCTGGGGCTCGAAGGCCTGGATACCCAGGCGGTGCAGGGTGGGCGCGCGGTTCAGCAGCACCGGGTGCTCGGCGATGACCTCTTCGAGGACATCCCACACCTGGGGACGCTGACGCTCGACCATCCGCTTGGCGGACTTGATGTTCTGCGCGTGGTTGAGATCCACCAGACGCTTCATGACGAACGGCTTGAACAGCTCGAGCGCCATCAGCTTCGGCAGACCGCACTGGTGCAGCTTGAGCTGCGGGCCGACCACGATGACCGAACGGCCCGAGTAGTCGACACGCTTGCCGAGCAGGTTCTGACGGAAACGACCCTGCTTGCCCTTGAGCAGATCGCTCAGCGACTTCAGCGGGCGGTTACCCGGTCCGGTGACCGGACGGCCGCGACGGCCGTTGTCGAACAGCGCGTCGACGGACTCCTGCAGCATCCGCTTCTCGTTGTTGACGATGATCTCGGGCGCGCCCAGATCGATCAGTCGCTTGAGACGGTTGTTGCGGTTGATCACGCGGCGGTACAGGTCGTTCAGGTCGGAGGTGGCGAAACGGCCACCGTCGAGCTGAACCATCGGGCGCAGCTCCGGCGGGATCACCGGAACGGCGTCGAGCACCATGCCCATGGGCGAGTTGCCGTTGGTCTGGAAGGCCGCGACGACCTTGAGCCGCTTGAGCGCGCGCAGCTTCTTCTGGCCCTTGCCCGAGCGAATGGTCTCGCGCAGGTTCTCGGCCTCGGCGGCGATGTCGAAGTTCTCCATCAGCTTCTGGATGGACTCCGCACCCATGGCGCCGGTGAAGTACTCGCCGTAGCGGTCGACGAGCTCGCGGTAGAGCACCTCGTCGACGATGAGCTGCTTGACCGACAGCTTGGTGAAGGTCGTCCAGATCTCGTCGAGGCGGTCCAGCTCACGCTGGGACCGGTCGCGCAGCTGACGCATCTCGCGCTCGCCGCCGTCCTTGACCTTGCGACGCACGTCGGACTTGGCGCCCTCGGCTTCCAGCTCGGCCAGGTCGGCCTCGAGCTTCTGTGCACGAGCCTCGAGATCGGCGTCGCGCTGATCGGCGACGGCCTTCTTCTCGACCTCCATCTCGGCCTCGAGGGTGCTGAGCTCGTTGTGGCGCAGCTCCTCGTCGACACCGACGATGACGTAGGCGGCGAAGTAGATGATCTTCTCGAGATCCTTCGGCGCCAGATCCAGCAGGTAGCCCAAGCGCGACGGAACGCCCTTGAAGTACCAGATGTGGGTGACCGGTGCGGCCAGCTCGATGTGACCCATCCGCTCACGACGCACCTTGGCGCGAGTCACCTCGACGCCACAGCGCTCACAGATGATGCCCTTGAAGCGGACGCGCTTGTACTTGCCGCAGTAGCACTCCCAGTCCCGGGTGGGGCCGAAGATCTTCTCGCAGAAGAGCCCGTCCTTCTCCGGCTTGAGCGTGCGGTAGTTGATGGTCTCCGGCTTCTTGACCTCGCCATAGCTCCACTGGCGGATGTCTTCAGCGGTGGCCAGGCCGATCCGGAGTTCATCGAAGAAGTTGACGTCTAGCACGTAACTTCCTTTCCCCTGTTCGGGTCGAATTCGAGCAAAAGTTCACTAGTTATCGATCGCGGTGTGCGGGTGGCTGTCGGAACAGCCACCCGCGTCACCACCTAGTTCGCCAAATCGTCGACGGTGGCCGCTTCGTTCCTGGACAGGTTGATGCCCAGGTTCGCCGCGGCGCGCTCCAGATCCTCGTCGTCGCCGTCACGCATCTCGATCGCGGCGCCGTCCGAGGACAGCACTTCCACGTTGAGGCACAGCGACTGGAGTTCCTTGAGGAGCACCTTGAACGACTCCGGAATGCCCGGCTCCGGAATGTTCTCGCCCTTGACGATCGCCTCGTAGACCTTCACACGGCCCACCACGTCGTCGGACTTGATGGTCAGGAGCTCCTGCAGCGTGTACGCCGCACCGTAGGCCTGCATGGCCCAGCACTCCATCTCACCGAAACGCTGACCACCGAACTGCGCCTTACCACCCAGCGGCTGCTGCGTGATCATCGAGTACGGACCGGTCGAACGGGCGTGGATCTTGTCGTCGACCAGGTGGTGCAGCTTCAGGATGTACATGTAACCGACCGCGACCGGGTACGGGAACGGCTCGCCGGAGCGGCCGTCGAACAGGGTCGACTTGCCGTTCTCGTCGACCATGCGCTCACCGTCACGGTTGGGCAGCGTCGATGCGAGCAGACCGGTCAGCTCGTCATCCTTGGCACCGTCGAAGACGGGCGTCGCGATGTTCGAGTCGGCCGGCGCGGCCAGCATCTCCTCGGGCAGCGTGGCAGCCCATTCGGGACGGGTGCCGTCCGCGGCCACGTCGATATTCCAGCCGGCCTTACCAATCCACCCGAGATGGGTTTCCAGGATCTGGCCGATGTTCATACGACGCGGAACACCGTGGGTGTTCAGGATGATGTCGACCGGCGTGCCGTCAGGCATGAACGGCATGTCCTCGACGGGGAGGATCTTGCCGATGACGCCCTTGTTGCCGTGGCGACCGGCGAGCTTGTCGCCGTCCTGGATCTTGCGCTTCTGGGCCACGTAGACGCGGACCAGCTCGTTGACACCGGGAGGCAGATCGTCGTCGTCCTCGCGCGAGAACACGCGGATGCCGATGACCTTGCCGGACTCACCGTGGGGCACCTTCAGCGAGGTGTCGCGCACCTCGCGCGCCTTCTCACCGAAGATCGCGCGGAGCAGGCGCTCCTCGGGGGTCAGCTCGGTCTCGCCCTTCGGGGTGACCTTGCCGACCAGGATGTCGCCGTCGCGGACCTCGGCACCGATGCGGATGATGCCGCGCTCGTCCAGGTCGGCCAGCACCTCGTCGGAGACGTTCGGGATGTCCCGGGTGATCTCCTCGGCGCCCAGCTTGGTGTCGCGGGCGTCGATCTCGTGCTCTTCGATGTGGATCGAGGTGAGAACGTCCTCTTCCACGAGGCGCTGCGACAGGATGATCGCGTCCTCGTAGTTGTGGCCTTCCCACGGCATGATCGCGACGAGCAAGTTCTTGCCCAGCGCCATCTCACCGTTCTCGGTGCAGGGGCCGTCCGCGAGGACCTGCCCCTTCTCCACCCGGTCGCCCTCGTCCACGATCGGACGCTGGTTGGAGCAGGTGCCCTGGTTCGAGCGGTTGAACTTGCGCATCCGGTAGGACTTGCGGCTGCCGTCGTCGGCCATCACGGTGACGTAGTCGGCCGAGACCTCCTCGACCACACCCGGCTTCTCGTTCACCACGACATCACCGGCGTCGACCGCGGCGCGCAGCTCCATACCGGTACCCACGATCGGGGACTCGGAACGGATCAGCGGCACGGCCTGACGCTGCATGTTCGCGCCCATGAGGGCACGGTTGGCGTCGTCGTGCTCGAGGAACGGGATCATGGCCGTCGCGACCGACACCATCTGGCGCGGCGAGATGTCCATGTAGTCGACCTGAGCCGGCGTCACGAACTCGACCTCTTCGCCCGCACGGCGGACGAGGACCTTCTCCTCGAGGAAGCGGCCTTCGGCGTCGACCGGGGAGTTGGCCTGCGCGCGAACGTAGCGGTCTTCCTCGTCGGCGGTCAGGTATTTGACCTCGTCGGTGACCTTGCCGTCGACGACCTTCTGGTACGGCGTCTCGATGAAGCCGAACGGGTTGACCCGCGCGTACACCGACAGCGAACCGATCAGGCCGATGTTCGGGCCTTCCGGGGTCTCGATCGGGCACATGCGGCCGTAGTGCGACGGGTGGACGTCGCGGACTTCCAGGCCGGCACGCTCACGGGACAGACCGCCGGGGCCCAGCGCCGACAGGCGGCGCTTGTGGGTCAGACCCGACAGCGGGTTGTTCTGGTCCATGAACTGCGACAGCTGGGAGGTTCCGAAGAACTCCTTGATCGCGGCGACGACCGGGCGGATGTTGATCAGGGTCTGCGGCGTGATCGCCTCGACGTCCTGAGTCGTCATCCGCTCGCGGACCACGCGCTCCATGCGGGACAGGCCGACGCGGATCTGGTTCTGGATCAGCTCGCCGACGGTGCGCAGACGACGGTTACCGAAGTGGTCGATGTCGTCGATCTCGACGGGGACCTCTTCGCCACCGGGGGCGGTCATCGAGCGGTCACCGGCGTGCAGACGCACCAGGTACTCGATGGTGGTGACGATGTCTTCCTTGGTCAGCACCGAGGAGATCACCGGCTCGTGCACGTGGATGCCGAGCTTCTTGTTGATCTTGTAGCGACCGACGCGCGCCAGGTCGTAGCGCTTCTCCTTGAAGAACAGGTTCTCCAGCAGGGTCTGCGCGGACTCCTTGGTCGGCGGCTCGCCCGGACGCAGCTTGCGGTAGATGTCGAGCAGCGCCTCGTCCTGGCCGGGCGTGCTGTCCTTCTCCAGGGTGGACATCATGATCTCGGAGAAGCCGAAACGCTCGACGATCTCCTCGGTGGTCCAGCCCAGCGCCTTGAGCAGCACGGTGACCGGCTGACGGCGCTTGCGGTCGATGCGGACACCGACGGTGTCGCGCTTGTCGACGTCGAACTCGAGCCACGCGCCGCGCGACGGAATGACGCGCACGCTGTGCAGGTCCTTCTCGGTGCCCTTGTCGATGCTGTGATCGAAGTAGACGCCCGGGGAGCGGACCAGCTGCGAGACGACGACGCGCTCGGTGCCGTTGATGATGAAGGTGCCCTTGTCGGTCATCATGGGGAAATCGCCCATGAAGACCGTCTGGCTCTTGATCTCGCCGGTGTTGTTGTTGATGAACTCCGCGGTGACGAACAACGGCGCCGCGTAGGTCATGTCCTTCTCTTTGCACTCATCGATAGAGGCCTTGACCTCTTCGAAGCGCGGATCGGAGAACGACAGGGACATCGAACCGGAGAAGTCCTCGATCGGCGAGAGCTCCTCGAGCACCTCCTCCAAGCCGCCTGCGAGACCGACGTCGCCGCGTGCGGCCGCCTTCTCACGCCAGTCGGGAGTACCGACCAACCAGGCGAACGAGTCCGTTTGTAGGTCGAGAAGTCCGGGCACCTCCAAGGGCTCACGGATCTTCGCGAACGAAACCCTCAACGGGGCTCCGGGGATTCCAGCCTTGGTCTGGGTGGAGACTGCCAAGATGCGTCCTTCCAGCACCTCACGCGCGTCGCGTGGTGGTCCGCGACCGTCGCTTGTCTGCTACGAATTCCGCTGGTTACAACCCGAACGAAACCCGAACAGGCAGCAGCGGAAGTAACACCGGAAGGTGGAACTTACGAGTGCGAATCAAGGTGTGGACAGGAGGCAGCCAGCGCAACGTCCAAACTTACACCCACATACCCGGGGGTGTCAACGTACCATCCGTGCGACCGCTCACACGGCAAACGCGCCGAACTCCCGTGACGCTGGCCGCGTCGGGCGTTCTGGGCGCTGAAGCCCCTGTAACAGCTGACGCTGCTGTGAATAGGGTGACGGTTCGCGCCCGCCTCGTCAAGTGGCGCGGCGCGGTCTGTCCGAGAAGTGAGATCGACTGGCGCGCTGGGCATCCCCGTCCGGAACCGCGGTCATTTTACTCGCGACACGCCGTGTGCGCCAACTCGCGTTACCGCCGCTCAGCGCCCGTTTTCCGGTCACGCCGCGCCGCCACCGCCCCCTGAACGCACCACGAGCCCCGACCGGGCGGTCGAGGCTCGTGGTGGGAGCGAAAGTCGCTCAGCCGTTGATCTGGCCGTGCGGAATCGTCTTGGTGTCGAACTGAGCGGTGGGGTGCTCGCTGCCGTAAGCGGCCATCACCTGGGTGTCGTCGGCGGTCTCGTCGAGCGACTCGCGGATCGCCACCTGGGCCGCGTGCGGCAGGGTGTGCATGATCTCACGCACCCGCGCCTGGCGACGGAAGACCGCCTGGCGAACGGGCATGCCCGGCTCCGCCTTCATCTGCGGGATGATGCCCTCGATCTCCTCGGCGCCACCGTGGTGGTGACCGGCGTCGACGAGCGCCTGCTCGCGCGCCATCTGCGCCTCGTCCTTCTCCTCGGACATACCGATCGGGCCGATCATGCGGCCGTTGAGGAACTGCTTGACCACCGGCTCGTCGCTGGTCAGCAGCACCTCGCGCGGGCCGAACATGACCAGCTGGCGGCGGAACAGCATGCCGATGTTGTCCGGCACGGTACGAGCCAGGTTGATGTTGTGCGTCACGATCAGGATCGTCGCGTCGATCTGGGCGTTGATGTTGAGCAGCAACTGCGCCAGGTACGAGGTACGCACGGGGTCCAGACCGGAGTCGGGCTCGTCGACCAGGATGATCTGCGGGTCGAGGACCAGGGCGCGGGCCAGGCCGGCACGCTTGCGCATACCGCCGGAGATCTCGCCGGGGAGCTTGTTCTCGGCGCCGAGCAGACCGGTCAGCTCGAGCTTCTCCATGACGATCTGCCGGATCTCGGATTCCGACTTCTTCGTGTGCTCACGCAGCGGGAAAGCGATGTTGTCGAACAGATTCATCGAGCCGAACAGCGCGCCGTCCTGGAAAAGGACGCCGAACAGCTTGCGGATCTCGTAGAGCTCCTTGTTGGAGCAGGTGGTGATATCGGTGCCATCGATGAAGATGGACCCGCGCTCCGGCCGCAACAGACCGATGAGCGACTTCAGGAACACCGATTTACCCGTACCCGAAGGGCCGAGCAGGGCGCTCACCTCACCCGAAGGGAGCGTGATCGACACGTCCTGCCAAATTCGCTGCGAACCGAAGGACTTGGTAACACCCTCGGTCCTGACCTCGACGCCCACGCCTACCTCCATTGTTCCCTGCGAGCACCCCACCCGCTGACCGCGCGCTCACATCACGGCGGTGCGTCACGACACTGTGGGTCCGGTCACTGTAACCCATGAGTGAGACGGGGCACACCCCTACATGACTGAAGAGTAACCCGCCCAGTGCTACAGCGCGTATCACCTTCCCATGTCGGGATAAATGACAAACGGGCGGCCCTCGAAAGGACCGCCCGTTCGCAAACGCGAGGCGCTGAATTACTTGACGGACACCTTGGCGCCGGCCTCTTCCAGCTTCGCCTTGGCAGCCTCGGCGGCCTCCTTGGCGACCTTCTCCAGGATCGGCTTCGGGGCACCCTCGACCAGGTCCTTGGCTTCCTTCAGGCCCAGGCCCGAGACGATCTCACGGACCACCTTGATGACCTGGATCTTCTTGTCGCCGGCACCCTCGAGGATGACGTCGAACTCGTCCTGCTCCTCAGCGGCCTCGGCCGGAGCAGCGGCGCCACCGGCAGCGGCGATCGCGACGGGGGCAGCAGCGGTGACCTCGAACTTCTCCTCGAACGCCTTCACGAAGCCGGACAGCTCCAGGAGGGTCATCTCCGAGAAAACTTCGAGCAGCTCTTCGGTGGACAGCTTGGCCATGATTGTTCCTTTCGGTAGTGAATGTCTTTGCGCGCGGGCGTAATACCCGTGCAGGGGGTATTACTCGGCAGCGCCTTCGGCCTGCTTCTTCTCCTGCAGCGCGGCGGCCAGACGGGCCACCTGACCTGCGGGAGCCGAGAACAGCCCGGCAGCCTTGGACATGTTGCCCTTCATCGCACCGGCCAGCTTGGCCAGCAGGACCTCGCGGGTCTCCAGGTCGGCGATCTTCTCGACCTCGGACACGGACAGCGCAGCGCCGTCCATGTAGCCGCCCTTGATGATGAGCGCCTTGTTGTCCTTGGCGAAGGTCTTGAGCGCCTTCGCGGCGTTGACCGGCTCACCCTGGATGAAGGTGATGGCGGTCGGTCCGACGAACAAGTCGTCCAGGCCCTCGACGCCCGCTTCCGCGGCCGCGAGCTTGACCAGGGTGTTCTTGGCGACGGAGTACGTGGCCTCGGCGCCGAGCGCACGACGCAGCTCGGTGAGCTTGCCGACCGAAAGACCACGGTATTCCGTGACAACAGTGGCCGTGGAGTTCTTGAACTGCTCCGCGATCTCCGCGACAGCGGTGACCTTTTCAGGCTTCGCCATACTTCGCCTCCTCTCTGATGTCGGTTCGTGAACGCGCACTACCGAATTCAGGGGCCGGCGACAAAACTAACGCCCCGGACGCAAGGCGTACCGGGGCGCGAAAAGATCGGCCTCAGCTCTCCCTGCGTGGGCCGCCGGCAATGTCGCCGGACCTTCGATCGACACCACGCAAGCGGCATCGACGACCAACGGTCTTCGGTAGAACGAATGGGTAGCCATCGAACATGTCGATGACCGGAGTCCACTGTACCGGCACCTGCCCCGATCTGCCAAAACGCCCCCGGCAGCGCCGGATTCGCCGGTTTCGATTGTGTCGTGGCTCACAGTTGATGGTTCGAAGTGGCAGCAATCTCACCGGAAAGGTGTTACGTTCGGTGACAGTAACCTGCTTCACTCTGAACTATGGCAACCTCCATAGTCGCTCCACCAATGCTGCTGGACCGGCGTTCACAGCGATTCCTCGCACTCGCCGTGATCTGCCTGGCCGAACTGCTGGTGGTCCTCGACAACACCATCGTCAATGTCGCCCTCCCCTCCATCGGCGTCCAACTGCAGACCGGCGTCTCCGGCCTGCAGTGGGTCGTCGACGCCTACACCCTCACCTTCGCCGGACTGCTGCTCGCGGCGGGCAATCTCGGTGACCGCTACGGCCGCAGGCGGATCATGATCGTCGGCCTGATCGGCATCGCCGTGATGTCGATCGGCGGCGCGCTCGCCGAGTCGATGACGCAGGTCATCGCGGCTCGCGCGGCGATGGGCGTCTTCGCCGCCGCCGTCTTCCCCGCCACCCTGGCCCTGATCATCAACATCTTCACCGACAAGCGCGAACGCGCGCTGGCCATCGCCGCCTGGACCGCGATGGCCGGCTTCGCCATCGCCATCGGCCCGATCTCGGGCGGCTGGCTGCTCGAGCACTTCAGCTGGCACTCGGTGTTCTGGATCAATGTGCCGGTAGCCCTGGTCGCGCTGATCGCGACGCTCATCTGGGTGCCGGAATCGCGTGCCGAGCAGGTCGGCAGGCTCGATCTGCCTGGCATCTTCCTGTCGATCGCGGGCATCACGCTGGTGGTGTGGGCGATCATCGAGGCGCCGCACAACGGGTGGCTCTCGCTGACGACGCTGTGCACCGCCGCACTCGGTGTCGTCCTGCTCGCCGCTTTCGTCACATGGGAATTGCGCACGGCCGCACCGATTCTCGATATGCGACTGTTCCGCAATCGCCGATTCTCGTTGCCCGCCTTGGCTATTGCCATCGGATATTTCTCGATGTTCGGGTTCCTGTTCCTGATCACCCAGTATTTCCAGGGCGTGCGCGAATACACCCCGCTCGAATTCGGTATCGCGTCCTTGCCGTTCGCGTTCTCGGTCGCGATCGGCGCACCGGTCGCGACACTGCTCGCGCAGCGGGTCGGCACCACCGCGGTGCTGGTGATCGGGCTGTTGCTCACCGGGCTGGGCCTGTATCTGGGCGGGCAGGTCACGGTGGACAGCAGCTATCTGCTCGGGGTGCTGCCGTCGATGGTGTCGATGGCGCTGGGCCTCGGCATCGTGCAGGGACCGGCGACCGAGTCGATCATGTCGGCCCTGCCGCTCGACGAGGCGGGCGCGGGCTCGGCGGTCAACGACACCACCCGCGAGATCGGCGGCACCCTCGGCGTCGCGGTGCTCGGCTCGATCGTCGCCTCGTACTACACCAGCCGGATCGGGGCCAGGGTCGACGCCATCCCGGTGGCCATCATGAACGCCAATGAGAAGAGCCTGGTCAAGGCCAGTCCGCTCAGCGTGCTGGAGCTACGCAAACGCGAGCTGACCCCGTTCCTGGAGACCCAGCGCGAGAACCTCATCGTCGCCATGAAGACGGCGACCCTGCAGGGCGCGCACGCCGCGTCCCTGGTGGCCGCGGGCGCGGTTCTCGTCTGCGCGGTGATCGTCGCGATCTTCCTGCCGTGGAAGCCGCAGGACGGCGAATCGGTGCTGCTCGGCTGGCGCAAGAAGGACTGACCCCGGAAAACCAGCGAGGGTGGGAACGCAGTGCGTTCCCACCCTCGTGGTCGATCAGGAGCTACCTGTCAGCTGAAGCTCACGCATCCTCGTCGAGGAGGTTGCGGGTGCGGTTCGGGTCCACCGGGATGCCCGGTCCGGTGTTGGTCGAAACCGTGATCTTCTTGACGTAGCGACCCTTGGCGGTCGACGGCTTCACACGCAGGATCTCGTCCAGCGCGGCGCCGTAGTTCTCCACCAGCTTGGCGTCGTCGAACGAGGCCTTGCCGATGACGAAGTGCAGGTTGGCCTGCTTGTCGACGCGGAAGTTGATCTTGCCGCCCTTGATGTCGTTGACGGCCTTGGTCACATCGTTGGTGACGGTGCCCGTCTTCGGGTTCGGCATCAGGCCACGCGGGCCGAGGACACGCGCGATGCGGCCGACCTTGGCCATCTGGTCCGGGGTGGCGATCGCGGCGTCGAAGTCCAGCCAGCCGCCCTGGATCCGCTCGATCAGGTCCTCGGCGCCCACGGCGTCGGCACCGGCGGCCTCGGCCTCGGCGGCCTTCTCGCCGGCGGCGAACACGATGACGCGGGCGGTCTTACCGGTGCCGTGCGGCAGGTTGACGGTGCCGCGGACCATCTGGTCGGCCTTACGGGGATCCACGCCGAGACGAACCGCGACCTCGACGGTCGCGTCGGTCTTGGTGGTCGAGGTCTCCTTCGCCAGGCGCGCAGCGGCCAGCGGGGAGTACAGCTTGTCGCGATCGACCTTCTCAGCAGCGGCGAGATACGCCTTGCTTCGCTTTGCCATGTTTCTCTGTCCTTAAAGTTGCGAGTTCAGATGTGGTTTCCGGGCCTGGCCGGCCCTCCCACATGGAGCGAGGATTCGCTCAGCCTCAGTGCACATTCGAAGGCTTCGCTGCGCCTGCGTGGTTACGCTGCGCTGCCGCCTCCGGCGCTGACGCTCAGCCTTCGACGGTGATACCCATCGAGCGGGCGGTACCGGCGATGATCTTCGCGGCCTGATCGAGATCGGTGGCGTTGAGATCCTCGGCCTTGGTCTTGGCGATCTCCCGGACCTGGTCCATGGTGACCTTGGCGACCTTGGTCTTGTGCGGCTCGGCCGAGCCCTTCTGCACACCGGCGGCCTTGAGCAGCAGACGCGCGGCGGGCGGGGTCTTCAGCTTGAAGTCGAACGTCCGGTCCTCGTACACCGAGATCTCGACCGGGATGACGTTGCCACGCTGCGACTCGGTCGCGGCGTTGTACGCCTTGCAGAACTCCATGATGTTGACGCCGTGCTGACCGAGCGCGGGGCCGACCGGAGGAGCCGGGTTCGCGGCACCGGCCTGGATCTGCAGCTTGATGATCCCGGCGAGCTTCTTCTTCTTGGGGGGCATCTTTCTTCCTTGGGTTTCGGTTCCTTACGGTTGCCGTAAGCCTGTTGCGGGATCGCTCCCACGCCGGGTCCAAGCCCGGCATCCGCGCACGACCTCGGCACCGGCGAAAAAACGACGGTGCGGGTCTACACACGAACCCTCACACCCTACCGGATCGCGCCGCGGGCACCGCACACGGGGAGGTGCGAGGGAAACGACAACGGCACCGCCGAAGCGGTGCCGTTGCGAAGCAGGATGGGCGCTAGATCTTGGAGACCTGGGTGAAGTTCAGCTCGACCGGGGTCTCGCGACCGAAGATCGAGACGAGCACCTTGAGCTTCTGCTGCTCGGCGTTGACCTCGCTGATGCTGGCGGGCAGCGTCGCGAACGGGCCGTCCATGACGGTGACCGACTCGCCGACCTCGAAGTCGACCTCGATGACCGGCTTGCCCGCGGCCGCGGCAGCGGACTCGGCACCGGCCGAAGCCGCGGCGGCAGCCGCCCGCTTCTGGGCCTGCGCACCAGCCGGGACCAGGAACTTCACGACCTCGTTGATGGTCAGCGGGGTCGGCTTGGCGCCGGGGCCACCGCCGGTCATACCGACGAAACCGGTGACGCCGGGGGTGTTGCGGACCGCGCCCCACGACTCGTTGTTCAGTTCCATCCGGACCAGGATGTAACCGGGCAGCACCTTGCGGTTGACGTTCTTCTTCTGCCCGTTCTTGATCTCGGTGACCTCTTCGGTCGGCACCTCGACCTGGAAGATGTAGTCCTCGAGGCCGAGGTTCTGCACGCGGGTCTCGAGGTTGGTCTTGACCTTGTTCTCGTAGCCGGCGTAGGAGTGCACGACGTACCAGTCGCCGGGGACACGGCGCAGCTTGGCCTTCATCGACTCGACGGGGTCGGCTTCGGGGTCTTCCTCGGTGGCGACGGCCTCGACGACGGCCTCGTCGGCTACATCGGCGTCAGCGAGCTCGGTGGTGGCCTCGACCTCGTCGGCGGCGGTCTCCGCCACGACAGAGTCGTCAACCGGGAACTCGGCGTTTGTTTCGTTCTCCGGGGTGCTCACTTCGGCACTCGCTTCCTGTGTCGTCACGTACATCCTCTGGGCCGGGTCGGGTGCGCGGAGGCACACTCCGCCGTTCCGGCCCGCGATCGGCTACCGGCGTGGGTGTCGGCGATCAGCCGAACAGCCAGTCGACACCCTTGACGAACGCCACGTCGATCCCGGCGATGAACGCGACCATGAAGACCACGAACACCAGAACGACGGTCGTATAGGTGACCATCTGCTTCCGGTTGGGCCAGATCACCTTACGCAGTTCCGCGATGACCTCTCGCAGGAACTTGAGCAGCCGCTTGAACGGGTTGCCCGTCTTAGCCTTCCCTGCAGTCTTGTCCTTGCGCAAGGAGGGCCGGTCCAGTGTCGCCACCGAACCATTGTCCGCCGGAGCATCCGACGTGCGCGCACGGCGAGCTGTCCGCTTGCCGCTCGGCCGAGTGGCAGCGGCGGTGTCGTCGCCGTCTTCGGCGCGAGTATCCCGCTCGTCCGTCACGTCGATCCTTCCTCGTCGCTGGCATTCAGGGCAGGGGCGACAGGACTTGAACCTGCAACCTGCGGTTTTGGAGACCGCTGCTCTGCCAATTGAGCTACGCCCCTTCGGTTGGACCAGCCTGAGCTGTGTTGCCCAACCACAGTCGATATTCAGTTATCGAGCTCTGATGTCACACAACATGCGCGCCGCTTCCATGGGGGATCTAGTCCCCGGGAAGATCAGCGCGCAGCAGCCGGTGACCCCAGAGTCCCGAGTGTACGTTACCGCGTGCGGTATTCGCCAATCCGGTACAGCCGACCAGGTCAGGACAGCTGAACGGTTGCCGTGGCCCGTCCGAAGATCTTCTTGCCCGCCGACTTCGCGATGATGGCGACGACCGCGGTCCTGGTCTCCGGATCGACCGACTTCACCTTACCGGTGAACTCGACCTCGGCCGGGGACTCGGCGCCGACGTAGACCGGGCTGGTGAACCGGACGTTGTACTCCTTCACCGCGCCGGGATCACCGAGCCACGAGGTGACGAAGCCGCCGCCGAGGCCCATCGTGAGCATGCCGTGCGCGACCACGTCGTCCAGGCCGACCATCTTCACGATCTCGTCGCTCCAGTGGATCGGGTTGGCGTCGCCGGACACACCCGCGTAGTTCACCAGATCGCCACGGGTGAGCCGGACGGTGCGCGGCGGCAGTTCATCGCCCGCGGCCACGCTGTCGAAGGACAGGGCGTGGGTGGGGACGGACGGCTCCGGCTGCCTGGTGACCGGATCGGGGGTCATCCCGGCGGGGAGATCGGCCGGCGCGTGATGGTCGGGCTCCTCGAGACCGTGCATGAGGATGTTGCGGACCGCGTCCGACATCGCCGGATCGATGTCACCGCCGCTGCGGCCGATCAGTGTGGTGTAGGTGGTGAGCACCAGCTCGTCGTCCTGCGCGGTGACGATGTTCTTGGTCACGATGATGTCGCCGCCGAAGGCCTGCCGGAAGGAATGCAGGTACACATCACAGGTCAGCTGGTCGCCCACCCGGATCGGGCGGTGGATCTCCAGGACCTGGTCGGTCTGCATGATCTGGCTCAGGTCGTAGCCGGTGACGACCTGCTCGAACAGCTTGCGCTGGGCGAGGATGCCGACCAGTGAGATGAAGGTGAGCGGGGCGAGCAGGCCCTGGTGGCCGTACTCACGCGCGATGTCTTCCTCCCAGTGCACCGGGTGGTAGTCCTGCACGGCACGGGCGTATTCGCGCACCTTCTCGCGGCCGACCTCGTAGTAGTCGTCGACACGGTAGTGGTGGCCGACCATCGCCGCCGCGTGTGCGGCGGGATCGAACGGTTCGGCGGCTGCGGCGGTGACCGATTCGTCGGTTCCGGTGTTCACTGTCACCACGTGGACCTTACTCACACGTAGACCGCCCACAAGCCGTCCGGGGGTGTAAACACCACCCCCTCGGGGTACTGTATCGACCCCGGAAAAGCACGAAGGCCGGACTTTCGTCCGGCCTTCGGCAAATGTTCTGGTGAATCAGCGCGACTCGCGGTGCGCCCGGTGGGTTCCGCAGTTCGGGCAGAACTTCTTCAGCTCGAGGCGGTCCGGGTCGTTGCGCCGGTTCTTCTTGGTGATGTAGTTGCGGTGCTTGCACTCTTCGCAGGCCAAGGTGATCTTTGGCCGGACATCGGTGGACTTCGCGGCCACGATATGCCTTCTTTCCGGTCTGGGCTGAGTCGTTATTGGTAGCGATGGCCGGACTTGAACCGGCGACACAACGATTATGAGTCGTTTGCTCTACCGACTGAGCTACACCGCCACGGCGGACCTGTTACGGTGGGCCGGCGGGAAAGTCGGTCACCACCGGCAATCCGGCGAGCCCCCTAACGGAATCGAACCGTTGACCTTTTCCTTACCATGGAAACGCTCTGCCGACTGAGCTAAGGGGGCATGACTACGTGGCACAGAGTCTGTATCGGCGGGGCCGATCAGCGCGACCCCGTGCTCCGGCGTCTGGAAAGAGATTACACACTACCACCCGAGAGCACCAAATCAGCAGGTAAGACTGGGTTTTTACCCGCATGCACCCACATGATCACGGGTCCCGACAGACAGGCTGCGGATCGCAGCCGTACCCCAGACACCAAAGAACCCCGCCGATCTGATGATCGACGGGGTTCGATGTGGCAGATGTAGGATTCGAACCTACGTAGGCTTTCACCGACAGATTTACAGTCTGCTCCCATTGGCCGCTCGGGCAATCTGCCTTGTGCGCCGTTTCCGGTGCGCTGAGAGCTTACAACGAACCCACACCCCCAATGCAAACCGCCTGCACAACGACCCTGCGAGCACGGTCGGACCGGGCATGCGGGTACAACTGTCTCGGTGGCCGGCACACCTGTCGGCAATCCATTGTCAGACCGTGAGGGACAGGAGCGCAGGGTGGCCGATTCGTCATTCGACGTGGTGAGCAAGGTCGATCGCCAGGAGGTCGACAACGCGCTGCACCAGGCGGAGAAGGAGCTGAACTCCCGCTACGACTTCAAGGGCACCGACGCGTCGATCGCGTGGTCCGGCGAGGAAGCCATCGTGCTGACCGCGAACGCCGAGGAGCGGGTCAAGGCCGCGCTCGACGTGTTCAAGGAGAAGCTGATCCGCCGTGACATCTCGCTCAAGGCGTTCGACGCGGGCGAGCCGCAGGCTTCGGGCAAGGTGTTCAAGATCACCGGCACGCTGGTGCAGGGCATCGATACCGAGAAGGCGAAGAAGATCTCCAAGAAGATCCGCGACGAGGGCCCCAAGGGCGTGAAGGCGCAGATCCAGGGCGAGGAGCTGCGGGTCAGCAGCAAGAAGCGCGACGACCTGCAGGCCGTGATCTCCCTGCTCAAGGGCGAGGATTTCGGCATCGCCCTGCAGTTCGTCAATTATCGCTAGCGGCTGACGCCGCGGGTTTTCGGCCTCATGACCTCGCCGCCGAGCAGCGATACTGCGCCTTCGGCGTTCCGTCTCGCTGCTCGGCGGCGAGGCGGCCGAGAACGTGGTGGTGACGTCAGAAGCGGTGGTCTCCGCCTGCCATTTCCTCCAGCCGCTTGATGCGCTCGTCCATCGGCGGGTGCGTCGAGTACCAGCGGGCGATGCGGTCGCCCGCGCGGAACGGGTTGGCGATCATCAGGTGCGATTCGCTGGTGAGCTTGGGATCGGGCGGCAGCGGGGCCACCTGGACGCCGCGTTCGATCTTGCGCAGGGCCGAGGCCAGGGCCAGCGGGTCACCGGTGAGTTCGGCGCCGGACTGATCGGCCTGGAATTCGCGTGATCGCGATACCGCCATCTTGATCAGGCCCGCGGCGATCGGGCCGAGCAGCGAGACCAGCAGCACCGCGATGACGTTCGGGCCCTGACCGTCCCTGCTGCCGAACGAGCTGGCGAAGAAGGCCATGTTCGCCAGTCCGGTGATGATCGAGGCCATCGCGCCGGCCACCGACGAGATCAGGATGTCGCGGTTGTAGACGTGCGACAGCTCGTGGCCGAGAACCGCGCGTAACTCCCGCTCGTCGAGCAGCTGCAGGATCCCGCTGGTGCAGCACACCGCCGCGTGCCGGGGATTGCGGCCGGTCGCGAACGCGTTGGGCGCGTTGGTCGGGCTGATGTAGAGCCGCGGCATCGGCTGGCGGGCCGTGGTCGCGAGCTCGCGCACGATCCGGTACATGACCGGCGCTTCCAGTTCGCTGACCGGTTGCGCGTGCATCGCCTTCAGCGCCAGTTTGTCGCTGTTGAAGTACGCGTAGGCGTTCATGCCGACGGCCAGCACGATCGAGATGATCAGGATCGTCGGGCTGCGGAACATCGCCCCGATGGCGACGATCAACGCCGACAGCCCGACCATCAATCCAAACGTCTTGATCCCATTGGGCATGCAGTTCCGCCTCCCCGCGCCTTTTGCCGGTCGTCGGGCGCGTGGTTCGTCAGTCGTCGGGCCTGCGGTCGACCACGTGAACAGTTCTGGGCGTACCCGGCGAGTTACCCATGTTCGCGCGAAATCTGGTGTTGCTTCGCGTCAGGTCAACGAGTGCGCGGTGGCGATAGTTCCTGGTCAGCCCACCCGCTCGATGGTGTAGCGAACCAGTCGGCTGAGGGCGTCGTTGGCCGGGCCCGCAGGGAGAGCCGACAGTTCGGCGTCGGCGAGGTCTGCGTACTCCTGGAGCTTTTCCTTGGCCTTGGCCATGCCGGGTGAGCGACGCAGCAGCTCCAGCGCCTCCTCGACCTCGGCGTCGGATTCCAGTGGGTGGTCGAGCAGGATGCGCAGGCGGTCGCCGTCGGCGCCGGACTCGCGCAGCGCGTAGAGGACGGGCAGGGTGTGCACGCCCTCGCGAAGGTCGGTGCCGGGGGTTTTGCCGGACTGTTCGGCCGAGGACGAGATGTCGATGATGTCGTCGGAGATCTGGAAGGCGGTGCCGACGGCGTCGCCGAGGCGGGCCAGCCGCTCGACGTGCTCGGGGCCCGCACCGGAGAAGGTGCCGCCGAAACGGCCCGCGGCGGCGATGAGCGAGCCGGTCTTCTCCCAGACCACGCGCAGGTAGTGCTCGACCGGATCCTGGGACTGCTTGGCGCCCATGGTTTCCCGCATCTGGCCGGTGACCAGCTCGGCGAAGGTCTCGGCGATGATCCGGACCGCGTCGGGGCCGAGCGTCGAGGTGAGCCGGGAGGCGTGGGCGAACAGGTAGTCGCCTGCCAGGATCGCGATGTTGTTGCCCCAGCGCGCGTTGACGCTGACCGCGCCGCGGCGCTGCGTGGCCTCGTCCATCACGTCGTCGTGGTACAGCGTCGCCAGGTGCACCAGCTCCACGACGGTGCCCGCGGTGACCAGCGCCGGGTCGGTGGGATTGGGGCCGAGCTGACCGGTCAGCAGGGTGAACAGCGGCCGGAACCGCTTGCCGCCCGCCCTGGCCAGGTGCAGTGCGGCTTCCTGCAGGAATTCCTCGCCGTCGGAGAGTTCGTCGACGAGCAGTTTCTCGACCGCGGCCAGGCCGTCGCGCACGGTGGCGGCGAGTTTGGGATCGACGAGATCGACCCCGGCAACCACGGTGCTCTCGTCGCTCACAGCCGATGTGCTCATTATCTTCTCCCAGCGATGCGTCCGACCCCGACGGGTAGCAACCTAGCGTGTTCCGGTGCCCACGCCGATGAACACCGTCACACAGTGACAATTCCCGGTGTACCCGACACTCTCGCACAGCGCCCGGGGGTGCCAGTATTGAGCCATGGGTTCACCGGATCTCACCCCCGCCGACCGCGCTGTCCTGCCTGCCGCCGTCGAGGTGCTGGTCGTCGGGGCCGGGCCCGCGGGTTCGGCGTCGGCGGCCTGGGCCGCGCGCGCCGGACGCGATGTGCTGCTGCTCGATTCCGCGGTCTTCCCGCGGGACAAGACCTGCGGCGACGGGCTGACGCCGCGCGCGACCGCCGAGCTCGAGCACCTCGGCCTCGGCGAGTGGCTGCGCGCGCACACGGTGAACCACGGCCTGCGGATGGCAGGTTTCGGCCGGGAGGCGTTGCTGCCGTGGCCGGGCGGGTCGTTCCCGACCTACGGAAGCGCTGTTCCCCGAACCGAACTCGACGACAAGCTGCGCGAGACCGCGATCAAATCCGGTGCCAGGATGGTCGACGGCGCGAAGGTCACCGAGGTGCTGTGCGAGGGCGACCGGGTCAGCGGGGTGACGGTCCGCATCGGCGACGCCACCCACTCGGTGCGCTGCCGGGTGCTCGTCGTGGCCGACGGGGTGCGCTCCCCCGTCGGAAAACAGTTGGGCCGCACCTGGCATCGCCGCTTCGCCTACGGGACCGCCGCGCGCGCCTACATCAAGTCGGGACGCAGCGACGACCAGTGGATCTCCTCGCACCTGGAACTGCGCAACGCGGCCGACGAGCTGGTGCCCGGCTACGGCTGGATCTTCCCGCTCGGAAACGGCGAGGTGAACATCGGCGTCGGTTCGCTGGCGACCGAGCGGCGGCCCTCGCACATCGCGCTCAAGCCGCTGCTCGAGCACTACACCCGGCTGCGCCGCGAGGAATGGGAGCTCGAGGGCGAGCTGCGTGCCGTCGCGTCGGCGCTGCTGCCGATGGGCGGCGCCGTGTCGGGGGTGGCCGGCCCGAACTGGGTCCTTGTCGGCGACGCGGCGGGCTGCGTGAACCCGCTCAACGGTGAGGGCATCGACTATGGCCTGGAGGGCGGGCACATGCTCGCCGGGCTGCTGGACGAGCCCGATCTGAGCCGGGTGTGGCCGCAGCTGCTGCGGGACCGGTACGGACGCACGTTCTCGGTGGCGCGCAGGCTCGCGGCCCTGGCCACCCATCCGAGGATGGTCCCGCTCGGCGGGCCGCCGGTGATGCGCTCGAAGTACTTGCAGCGCACGGCCGTTCGGGTGATGGGCAATCTGGTGACCGACGAGGATCTGGACCTCACCGCCCGCGCCTGGCGGGCAGCAGGACGGGCTTCGCTGCGCGCAGACGACCTGCAGCCATTCTCCCCCGCCTCCCCGTGAATTTTGGCTCCCCCGCCTCCCCGTGAATTTTGGCCTGACTCAGGTGCGGGGTGATTCGCGTCGGCGGCTACCCGCGTCGTCGGGGCTGGGTTGGCTTGTGGCTGGGGAGTTACCCATGTTCTTTCGTGACCAGGTGTTGCGGATTCGATTCTGAGACGGTGCCGCGTGGTCCGGCGGCACCGTCGCGTTGGGGACTACGACTTGGCGAACCAGCCCTCGAGGAACTTGCGTTCGCTGTTGAGGACGCGCTGGTGCAGCTGCTCGGCGAGCGGCTCGATGGCGCCGCCGACCAGCGGCACCTTCACGGTGACGGTGCCGACCACTTCGATCTCGCTGCCCTCGGCGGTGGGGCGCAGCTCGTAGGTGCCCGACATCTCGGTGGTAATGCCGCCGGTGCGGCCGGTGAAGCTGCCCTTGGCGACCTCACCCTCCAGGGGCTGCCAGTGGTCGGTGCGCGAGAGCACGAGATCGCTCTTGAGCACCTTGCGCACCAGGCCGGGGACCTTGTCCCGACCGGGGGTTTCGGTCATCTGAAGGCGAATCGAACCCGGGCCGTCGGGATGGGAGAGTTCGACGGTCGCGGTGTCGGCGACGGCGAAGCGCTCCTGCCAGACCGCATCGTCGACGAGTGCCCGGTGAAGCTCTTCGACCGGGACGGTGTAAGGCACGGTGAAGCTGAATTTTCGGGACATGGGCGCCACGCTAGCGCAGGGTCCGACTAAGGTGGCGGCGTGTCGGAAACCAGCCTGTCGGAGAGGCGGACGAAGCGCCTGCGACGGGTGAGGACCGGGGTGCTCGGTACCGCGACGGTGATCAGCGTGCTGATGGTGCTGCTGGTGCTCGCGGCCTGGCGCAACGATTTCGAGATCGAGAATCATCGTGGCGTCACCTCGGGCGAGGTGCTCTCGGCGGGCCGGTTGCGATCGGCGGTGATGTACGTGACGCCCGACAGCGTGACCCACAATCCGAAGGTCGGCATTCTGTATCCGACCAATCTGACCGCCGGTCAGCGGATCAATGTGGAGTACAGCACGCGTGACCCCGATCTGGTCCGGGTCGCCGGGCGCGATGCGCGGGTGGCGATCATTCCGGCGGCGTCGGTGATCGTGGTGGTCTGGGCGCTGGCGTTGCCCGCGCTGTGGCTGGTGCGCCGTAAGCAGCGCGAGGCGTAACTTCGCCTGCTGTTCGTCCCGGCTTCACGTCGGCGTGGGGGTGTCGCGCGGTGTGGCGGTCACCCTGAGAGGGTGCGCGTAGCCATCGTCTCGGAGTCTTTCCTGCCGAACATGAACGGCGTCGTCAACTCCGTCTTGCGGGTGCTGGACCACCTGGACCAGCACGGGCACGACGCGATGATCGTGGCGCCCGACACCCTGCGCGGCGCGCCGCCCGCCCCGCGCTTCCACGGCCGTTTCCCGGTGCACCGGGTGCCCGCGATGATGGTGCCGAAGGTCAGTTCGCTGCCGGTCGGCCTGCCGCAGCCCGGAATCACCGCCGCGATCGCCGCCTTCGATCCGGACGTGGTGCATCTGGCCTCGCCGTTCCTGCTCGGCGCCGGTGGGCTGGCGGCCGCGACCCGGCTCGATCTGCCCTCGATCGCGGTGTATCAGACCGATGTGGCCGGCTTCGCCAAGAGCTACGGTCTCGGGCTGGCCGCACGGGCGGCCTGGGCGTGGACGCGCCGGATCCACGAAGGCGCGACGCGCACGCTGGCACCTTCCTCGGCGGCCGCGCAGGACCTGGCCGACCACGGCATTCCCCGGGTGCACCGCTGGGGCCGCGGCGTCGACATCGACCGGTTCAACCCGGCCGCGCGCAGCGCCGAACTGCGGACGAGCTGGCTGGGCTCGCAGGACCGGCTGGTCGTCGGATTCGTCGGCAGGCTCGCGCCGGAGAAGCACGTCGAACGACTCGCCGCGCTCGCCGGAGACCCGTCGATCCAGCTGGTCGTGGTGGGCGACGGGCCGGAGCGGGCACGGCTGAGCCGGCTCATGCCCGACGCGGTGTTCACCGGTGAACTCGGCGGCAGCGAGCTGGCCACGCACTACGCGAGCCTGGACGTGATGGTGCATCCGGGCGAGCACGAGACGTTCTGCCAGGGTGTGCAGGAGGCACTGTCCTCCGGCGTGCCGGTGATCGGCCCCGACGCTGGCGGGCCGCGCGATCTGATCGCGCACTGCCGCAACGGGTATCTGCTGCCGGTCGACCGGTTCGCCGAATTGCTGCCCAGCGCGGTGTCGGCCTTGCGCGATCCGGGCCAGCGCGCCCGGTTCGCGACGGCGGCCCGCAAGTCGGTGCTGCACCGCACGTGGCCGGCCATCTGCACCGAGCTGATGACGCACTACGCCGACGTCACCGGCATGCGAAGCCGTTTGCCGCGCTCGGCATAGCGAGCGCTGTCGGCGTAGCCGCCCGCAGACCGGCGCATGGCCGGAACGAAGGCGCAGGTACGCATAGAGAGCCGCGGCCGGAGGCGGATAAGCTCGATTCGTGGCGACAACAGAGCAGCGGGAACCGATTCGGGCTTCGCTGGACAAGCAACCCCACGAGGTCGCGTCGATGTTCGACGGTGTGGCGAAGCGCTACGACCTCACCAACACGGTCATCTCCGGTGGCCAGGATCGGTACTGGCGGTGGGCGACGCGGCGCGCGCTCGGACTGCGACCGGGTGAGCGGGTGCTCGACCTGGCGGCGGGCACCGGGGTCTCGACCGTGGAGCTCGGCAAGTCGGGCGCCTGGTGCGTGGCCACCGACTTCTCCCAGGGCATGCTGGCCGCGGGCCGGTTCCGGCAGGTCCCGATGGTGGCAGGCGATGCGATGGCCCTGCCGTTCGCCGACAATTCCTTCGACGCGGTGACCATCTCCTTCGGCCTGCGCAATGTCTCCGACATCGATCTGGCGCTGCGCGAGATGCTGCGGGTGACCAAGCCGGGCGGGCGGGTGGTGGTCTGCGAGTTCTCCACCCCGGTGTTCGGGCCGTTCCGCACCGTCTACATGGAGTACCTGATGAAGGCGCTGCCGCGGGTGGCGCGGGCGGTCAGCTCCAACCCCGATGCGTACGTGTACCTCGCCGAGTCGATCCGCGCGTGGCCGAACCAGCGCAGGCTGGCCCGGCGCATCGCGGACGCCGGCTGGGATTCGGTGCAGTGGCGCGATCTCACCGGTGGTGTGGTGGCGCTGCATCGCGGCTACAAACTGGGCTGAAGCGCCCTCGATCCCGGGGTGAATCCGGTCACTCCGGGACACCGCGCGGCGGGCACTTCCCCGTCGGAACATGCCCTGATCAGGGCCGATATTCCGGACTCGACCTCACAGTGAAAATTTTGACGTGTGAGGTCAATTGTCACCTGGACATAACGTTCGGTAAATCGAGCGCAACGACAGGTGCGGATGATCGAAGCCATGACAGGGGAAGCTGACATCCGCGACGCGGGCGCTGTGCGAACACAGTGCTCGTACTGCGGCGTCGGCTGCGGCATCAGCGTCCAGACCAAGACCGATCAGTCGGGCGCGCGGTTGATCGCGAAGGTCAGCGGCGACAAGCTGCATCCGGCGAACGCGGGCAGGCTGTGCACCAAGGGCGCGACGCATGCCGAGATGATGGCCGCCCCCGGCCGGATGGAGTCCGCCTACCACCGTCCCGAGCGCGGTCAGGTCCCCGTCCCGCTGCCGGTCGACGAGGCCGTCCACGAGACCGCCACCCGGCTGCGCGCGATCCTCGACGAGCACGGGCCCGACGCGATCGCCCTCTACGTCTCCGGCCAGATGTCGCTGGAGGCCCAGTACCTGGCGACCAAGCTGGCCAAGGGCTACCTGCGGACCAAGCACATCGAAGCCAATTCGCGACTATGCATGGCCAGCGCGGGCACCGGCTACAAGCAGTCGCTCGGCGCCGACGGCCCGCCCGGCTCCTACGACGACTTCGAGCACGCCGATCTGTTCTTCGTCTCCGGCGCGAACATGGCCGACTGCCACCCGATCCTCTACCTGCGGATGGCCGACCGGCTCAAGGCGGGCGCCAAGCTGATCGTCGTCGACCCGCGCCGCACCGAGACCGCGGCCCGCGCCGACCTGTTCCTGCAGATCGCGCCGGGCACCGACCTCGCGCTGCTCAACGGCCTGCTGCACCTGCTGGTCGCCGACGGCGCGATCGACACCGCCTTCATCGCCGAGCACACCGAGGGCTGGGACGCGATGCCCGAGTTCCTCGCCGACTACCCGCCGGCCAGGGTCGCCGAGCTCACCGGCCTGGCCGAGGCCGACATCCGCACCGCGGCGATGATGATCGCCGACGCGGGCGAGTGGATGTCGCTGTGGACGATGGGACTCAACCAGTCCACTCACGGCACCTGGAACACCAACGCGCTGGTGAACCTGCACCTGGCGACCGGCGCGATCTGCCGTCCCGGCAGCGGCCCGTTCTCGCTGACCGGCCAGCCCAACGCCATGGGCGGCCGGGAGATGGGCTACATGGGACCGGGCCTGCCCGGCCAGCGCAGCCTCCTCTCCCCCGCCGACCGGACCTTCGTCGAAACCGCGTGGGACCTGCCCGCGGACACCCTGCGGACCGAGGCAGGACCCGGCACCATCGACATGTTCCGCGGCCTGGCGGACGGCGAGATCAAGGCCGCCTGGATCATCTGCACCAATCCCGTCGCCACCGTGGCCAACCGCAAGACGGTGATCGCGGGGCTGGAGGCGGCCGAACTGGTCGTCGTGCAGGACGCCTACACCGAGACCGCCACCAACGCCTACGCCGATCTGCTGCTGCCCGCCACCCTGTGGGCCGAAGCCGATGCGGTGATGGTGAATTCGGAGCGCAACGTCACCCTGCTGCAGCAGTCGGTCGATCCGATCGGCGACGCGCGGCCGGACTGGTTGCTGATCGCGCAGGTCGCCACGGCCATGGGCTTCCCCGGTTTCGACTTCGCCTCGAGCGCCGATGTGTTCGCCGAGCTGCAGCAGTTCACCAACCCGGCGACCGGCTACGACCTGAGCGGCATGAGCTACGAGCGGCTGCGCGAGGGCCCGATGCAGTGGCCGTGCCGCGACAGCGATTCCCCACGCAACCCGATCCGCTACGTCAACGACGGCACCCATCAGCCGCTGCATATCGACGCGGACGGCACCACACCGCGCCTCGCGTTCGCCACCCCGAGCAGGCGTGCGGTGTTCTTCGCACGCCCGCACATGCCCGCTGCCGAACTGCCCGACGACGACTATCCGTTCCTGCTCAATACCGGCCGCTTGCAGCATCAGTGGCACACGATGACCAAGACCGGCAAGGTCGCCAAGCTGACCAAGCTCAACGGCGCACCGTTCGTCGAGGTGCACCCCGAGGACGCGCGGCGCCTCGACCTGAAGCCCGGCGACCAGCTCGAAATCGCCTCGCGCCGTGGCCGTGCCGTGCTGCCGGTGCAGATCAGCGATCGGGTGCGGCCCGGTGATTGCTTTGCTCCTTTCCACTGGAACGACGAACAGGGCGAATATCTGACGATCAACGCGGTCACCAACGACGCGGTGGACCCCGCTTCGCTGCAGCCGGAGTTCAAGGCATGCGCGGTGGCGCTGCGCCGGGTCGGCCCGGCCGCCGCACCCGAGCAGGCACCGGCACAACCCGTTCAGCTGCCTGCGCAGCCCGCCACCCATCCGCTGGCCGGGATCCTGGGCCTCGACGCGGGCACCTCGCCGACACTCAGCGAGACCGAGCGCATCTACCTCGGCGGGTACCTCGCCGCACTGCAATCGCTGCCGGTGACCGGACAGCCGGTGCTGCCCGCGAGCGCGCCGCTGTCGGCGCAGTCACGACTGTGGGTCGACGGGCTGCTGGCCGGCATGTACTCCCGCACCGCCGGTGCCGCAACCGAGGTCGCAGGCGCCGATGCCCCGGCCGCCGCCCCGGTGACGGTGCTGTGGGCCTCCCAGACCGGCAACGCCGAGGAACTCGCGGCCACCGTCGCCGCGCGCCTGTCCTCGGCCGGCTTCCTGCCGTCGCTGCTCGACATGGACTCCTGTGAGCTGTCGGCGCTCACCGGCGACATCCTCATCGTCACCAGCACCTTCGGCGACGGCGGCCCGCCCGACAACGGCGCCGACTTCTGGACCCGGCTCGAAGACAGCATCGTGCGCCTCAACGGCGTCCGCTACGCGGTGTTCGCCCTCGGCGACTCCTCCTATGACGACTTCTGCGGGCACGGCCGCAAACTCGACCGCCTGTTCGCCGAGCGCGGCGCCAAGGCACTGGTGCCGCGGGTCGACAGCGAACCCGATTTCGCCGATGCCGCGGAGCAGTGGCTCGACGACGTGCTCGCCGTACTCGGTGGCTCGGCCGCCGACGGCGCCGGACCGTCGGACCCCACCGGGGGTGGCGCGACCCCGATCCCGAACGATGACGCACCACGCCAGGGTTTCGGCCCCTCGCTACACATGCCCGCGGGTCGCGGTGGAGCGATCGTGCTCGACCGTCCGCTCACCGCCGCGCCGAGCCGCGTGCAGCGCGCCGCGCCGGCACCCTTCACCCGCCAGTCGCCGGTCCGGGCGACCCTGATGCGCAATGAAACGCTCAGCGCGCCGGGTTCGCCGAAAGAGGTGCGGCGCTTCGGCTTCGACCTGCACGACCTGGCGGCGAGCTACGAGGTCGGCGATTCGCTGGGTGTCCTGCCCGCCAACGGCACCGAGCTGGTCGAAGAATGGCTCACCGCCACCGGCCTGGACGGCCGCCGGGTGATCGAGCTGGACGACCGCGAGCTCACCCTCGCCGAGGCCCTGCGCACGCACTACGACATCACCAAGGTGAGCCAGGATCTGCTCGGCTTCATCGCCGAACGCAACCCGCACCCGCAGCTGGCGAAGCTGCTGCGCCGCGACAACCGCAACGAGCTCGCCAACTACCTGTGGGACCGCCAGGCCATCGACGTGCTGCACGACTTCCCGGTGCGCACCGACCTGGTCGACTGGCTCGGCGCACTGAAAAAGCTGCAACCACGCCAGTATTCGATCTCGTCGAGCCCGCTGACCACGCCGGACGAAGTGCAGCTGACCGTGGGTGTCGTCCGCTACGGCGATCCGGTGGGCGATTCCGCCCGGCGCGGCGGCGTGTGCTCGACCTTCCTCGCCGACCGGGCGGGCGCCGAGGTGCCGATCTTCCTGCAGCGGGCACCGCATTTCCGCCCGCCGCTCGACCCGAATGCCCCGATGATCATGGTGGGTCCGGGCACCGGTATCGCTCCTTTCCGTGGATTCCTGCACGAACGCCGGGCCATCGGCGCGACCGGACGCAACTGGCTGTTCTTCGGCGACCAGCACGCCGCCCAGAACTTCTACTACCGGTCCGAGCTGGAGGACATGTTCCGCTCCGGCTTCCTCACCCGCCTGGACCTGGCCTTCTCCCGCGACCAGCGGGAGCGGATCTACGTGCAGCACAGGATGATCGAGCACGGCGCCGAGCTGTGGTCATGGCTGCGCGACGGCGGCTACTTCTACGTCTGCGGCGACGCGGCCCGGATGGCCAAGGACGTCGACGACACCCTGCTGCGGATCGCCCAGATCCACGGCAAGCTGGACGAAGCCGGCGCCCTGGCCTTCAAGAAGCAGCTCGTCGCCGAGAAGCGCTACGTCCGCGACGTGTACTGATTCACGCCGCCCGCACCGCAGGCGGATTCAGCCGGGTGAAGTCGGGCAGGCGGTGGTACGGGTAGTACGGGTACGGGGGTGTGGTCGCGCTCGCCGCGTCGAGGGCGGCCAGGTGCTCCGGATCGAGCTGCCAGCCGACGGCGCCCAGGTTCTGGCGCAGCTGTTCCTCGTTGCGGGCGCCGATCAGGACAGTGGCGACGGTCGGCCGGGTGAGCAGCCAGTTGAGGGCGATCTGCGGGACGCTGCGGCCGGTGTCGGCGGCGATGCGATCGAGGACGTCGACGATGTCGTAGAGGTGTTCGTCGTCCACGGGCGGACCGGCCTGCGCCGTCTCGTGCAGCCTGCTACCCGCCGGAAGTGGCTGGCCGCGACGGACTTTGCCGGTGAGCCTGCCCCAGCCCAGAGGGCTCCAGACGACCGCGCCGACGCCCTGATCCGCGCCGAGCGGCATCAGTTCCCATTCGTAGTCGCGGCCGACGAGTGAGTAGTAGACCTGGTGTGCGACCGGCTTTTCCAGGCCGAGTTCCGTAGCGGTGGCCAGCGCCTTCATCAATTCCCACCCGGCGAAGTTGGAGACGCCGAGGTAGCGGATCTTGCCGGCGCGCACGAGATCGTCCAGGGCCGTGAGGGTTTCCGCCAGCGGGGTGCCCGCGTCGAAGGCGTGTAGCTGGAACAGGTCGAGGTAGTCGGTGCCGAGGCGGCGCAGCGAGGCGTCGACCGCTCGGATCAGCCTGGCGCGGCTCGCGCCGGCCTCGTGCGGGCCCGGTCCTGTCGGCAGGGCCGATTTGGTCGACAGCAGCACCTGTTCGCGCCTGCCCTTGATCGCCGCGCCGAGCACCTCCTCCGAGGCGCCGTCGGAGTAGACGTCGGCAGTGTCGAACAGGGTGACACCCGCCTCCAGGCTGATGTCGACCAGGCGCCTGGCCTGCGCCGCATCGGTATCGCCCCAGGCGCTGAACAGGGCGCCACGTCCGCCGAAGGTGCCCGCGCCGAAACCGAGCGCGGGAACGAGCAGACCCGATGCGCCGAGCCGCCGGTACTCCATGAGAACTCCTAAGGGGTCTATAGTTCCGTTAACACTTCGGACAGTACACCCGATGCGCGCTAAATGAAACAGGAGTTCCGTTATGAATCACGATGTGGCCTGGCCGGGGTCTGTTCGCCCAGGTGGACGCACTGCCCGGGTCCGTGAGTCCGTCCTGCAGGTCGCCGGTGATCTGCTCGCCGACCGCGGGTTCGCCCACCTCGATCTGGCCGAGGTCGCCGCGACGGCCGGGGTCGGCAAGACCACGGTCTATCGCCGCTGGCGCACCCCGGCGGGGCTGGTCGCCGACCTGCTCGTCGACATGGCCGAGCAGTCGCTGCCCCGCACCGAAACCGGCACCCTGCTCGCCGACCTCACGGCCAATGCCCGGCTGGTCGCCAAGACCCTCGCCGACCCACGGCAGGGCAATGTGTTCCGTGCCGTCATCGCCGCGGCCACCTGCGACGAGGTCACCGCCGCGGCACTGCACACCTTCTACGACACCCGGCTCACCGAATGGGCGCCCTGCGTCGACGCCGCCGTCGCGCGCGGCGAAGCGCCCGCCGGCACCGACGCGCGGGCGGTGCTGTCCGCCGTCTCCGCCCCGCTGTACTACCGCCTGCTCGCTAGCGGCGACCCCGTCGACGAGGCCGCCGCCGACCAGTCGGCCAAGGCCGCCACCATTGCCACGATCGGCGGAACCTTCGTCCGCTGAGCTCCTACTTCGAGACGAATTCGCCCAGCACGCGCTGGTATTCGGCGAGATCGGGCTCGGTGTGGATCTTGGGGTTGTCGCCCTTGGTGAGCGCCGAGAACGGGCAGTCGGGCGTCGACTTGCCCGACATCTGCGCGGTGCCGACCTTGCGACCGGTCTTGGCCTCGCGGATGGTCACGTCGTAGCGGCCCTGGTACAGCGGCAGGCTGCTGCCGGTGAACTTGCAGTCGGTGAGGAACGTGCCGTCGTCGGGTTCGTCGAGGCAGGCGATCAGCTGCACGTCGGCGGGCTTCAGCTCGCGGCCGCCCCATTCACGCGGTGTGTCGAAGCCGCCGATCTCGGCCTTCGACGTCCCGACCTGTTCGTCGACGAAGGCGACCACCGGATGCGGCGCGGGCCCGGTGAATTCGGCCGCGGTCGGGAAGAACTTGCCGCCCATGTCGTGGCAGGCCGACTCCATGTCGCTGATGTCCGCCAGCGTGCCCTCGTGTTCCTTGGGCGTCCAGAACGTCCAGAACATCGCGTAACCGACGGCACACACGACGGTCACCAGCGCGGTCGCCCCCACCGCCTTGGACTTGCCGAACAGCGGGCCCGTGGCCCCGGTTCGCTTGCGCACCATGGCGACAACGATCGCGATGAGCGGCCCGAGCGCCAGCAACGCGAAGATCACCCCCACGAGCACGCTGCCGTTGGTGAAGGCCATCCAGGAAAACAGCCCGGCCAGCGCCATCAGGATCAGAACAACTTGCAGCACAACGAAACCCCCCAGGTCGAACGTCAAACGTGGTGCGACCGTATCAAACCCGGCGGTCCGCTGCGGTCGCGGTCGTCTGCCAGCCGGGGTCGCGACCGGTCAGGCCGAGCAGGCGCGCGAAGGCGGGCGCGTCGTCGGGAACTGCGACTACCGGGCCGAACAGACCGGGCGTGCCGGACGGGTCGGTGTCGCGCAGGAATTCGTGCAGGATCGGCAGATAGCCGGGATCGACCGTCACGGACTGCCCGGTGGCGACCGCCAGATCCCAGGCATGGATGGTGACCTCGTCGAGGGCGACCATCGCCATGACCGCGGCAGGCAGCACGACGCCACCGGCCTCGGCGTCGCCGTCCCAGGCCGCGGGCGCACGCCACGCGGCAGTCAGCGCGTCGAGCTGCGCGGGGATCAGGGCGCGCCAGCCGGCGGGCAGCGGGTCGTCGAGGCTGGGCGGTGCCGACGTGCCGTCGGACTCCTTGGTCGCGGCCTGCCGGAACGCCTCGGTCAGCCCGACGACGTGGGAGAGTAGCGTCCCCACGGTGGTGTCGGCGCACGGCGTCGGCGCGGTGAGCTGGTCGTCGGCGATGCCGGCGACGACGGTGGCGAGCGTGCGGGCGGCGGGGGCGAAGTCGAACTGCGGTTCCATGTGCGCTCCTGAGCGAGGACGGACTGCCTACACCGATATAGACGGACCGAGCACTGTGATCTCATCGCCGTGCGGGTTGCCGAGCGGACCGAATCGGCGGACGCTGGATGGCGGAACGATCAGCGACACCCGTGCGAGGCGACGACCGAGGAGCACCGATGATCGACTACGAAACCGCCCGGCCGCTGGACGAGGTCCCCGAGGCCGATCGGATCGAACAGGAACAGTCGGCCTTCAGCGCCGACGACCCCGATGACCCCGCCTTCATCGATGCCTCCGATTACTCCGCCGAGATGGCGGCCCATATCGACCGCGATGCCGACACCGCGAACGCCGCCGACGTGATCGAGCAGACCATCCCCGTCCCGTTCGACGACGAGTTCGTCGAAGGCGAGGAGCCGTAGCCGATAGGCGCTGTCGGCGAAGCCGTCGACAGACCTGCGCACGGCCGGAGCGAATGCGGAGGTACGCCTAGCCCGCGATCTTCGCCCGGACGGTCGCGTGCAGTTCGCGCAGGCTGGAGCGCTCGGTCGCGACCTCGAGCACGCGCAGTCCGTGCGCGTCGCCTACCAGCTCCACGCCCAGCTCGTCGAGGTCGACCTGGCGGTGCGGGATCCGGTAGGCGGCGCACAGGGCCGCCAGATCCATGCCGTGCGGGGTACCGAAGACCCGCTCGAAGACGCCCGCGTACTGCGGGTCACCCTGCTCGAGCAGTTCGAAGATGCCGCCGCCGTCATCGTTGGCGACGACGATCGTGAGGTTGTCCGGGCGTGGTTCGCCGCGCCCGATCAGCAGGCCCGACGCGTCGTGCAGGAAGGTCAGGTCGCCCATCAGCGCGACGGTGCGGCCCGAGTGGGCCAGCGCGGCGCCGACCGCGCCGGAGACGGTGCCGTCGATCCCGGCGACGCCACGGTTGGACAGAATCCGCACGCCGGGCCGCGGATGCGAGACCAGCGCCGCGTCGCGGACCGGGTTCGACGCGCCGAGCAGCAGCTGATCGCCTTCGCGCAGCGCGTCCATGACGACGGCGGCCACATGCAGGCCGGTCGCCTTCGGGTGCGTCGACAGTTCGTCGCGCACCACCGATTGCGCCTGCCGGTTCAGCTCCGCACAGCGGGCCAGCCACTCCGGGCGTGGGGCGCCGGTGGTCACCGCGCGGGTACCGGTACCGACGACATTGCCCGAGACATCGGGCCAGCGCGGGCCGGTGGTCAGCGCGAAGACGGTGACATTCGGATCGGCGAGCACCCGCGAGACCTGACGGTGCAGGGTCGGGCGACCGGTGATGATCGCCTGCGTCGGCTTCAGCAGCGGCAAGGCGAGCGGGTGCAGGGCGGGACCGTGCATCGGCGCCGTCGGCTCGGCCACCGTCGGCAGCTCGGCGAGTTCGGGCAGCAACCGCGCGCCGTGTCCGGAGATGACCACGGTGTCGGGCGTGAGGTCGATGTCGAGCGGCACGTCGAGGGTGGCGTACTGGGTCGAGGTCCATGGCCGTTCGTCGGAACGGCCCGCGGGCAGCGGATCGTCGGACAGCTCGGGGACCAGCGGCTCGCGCAGCGGGATGTCGAACTGCACCGGACCGGCGTTACCGGAACGGGTTCCGCGCGCCGCGGCGAGCACCCGGCACACCGAGGAGCGCCACACGCTGTTCTGGCGCGGATACGCCGACTCCCCCGCCTCCGCTTCGGCGAGCCCGAGGCTGATGGTGGCGCGGACCTGGCTGCCGAACAGCCCGAGCTGCTCGACCGTCTGATTGGCGCCGGTACCGAGCATCTCGTAGGGCCGGTTCGCACTGACGACGATCAACGGCACCCGCGCGTAATTGGCTTCCAGCACCGCGGGCCCGAGGTTGGCCACGGCGGTACCCGAGGTCATCACGACCGGCACCGGCCGCCCGGACGACACCGCGAGGCCGACCGCGAGGAAGCCTGCGGTGCGCTCATCGATGCGCATGTGCAGCCGCAGCTGCCCGGCCGCGTCCGCCGCCTGCAGCGCGAAGGCCAGTGGGGCGTTACGCGATCCGGGGCACAGCACCACCTCGCGGACGCCGCCGCGCACGAGCTCGTCGACGACCACTCGTGCCTGCGCAGTTGACGGATTCACAATCCCAGAGTGTCAGACGGGGGCACACCCGTCTGCCCCCGGCCCGCGTTGGCTACGTCACCGCGCCGAGTTGCGCACTGTCGTCAACGCCGCCGGAGCCATCGCAGGCGGGTTCTGCCCGATAACCAGATCAACAATTCAGAAATGAATCTGGCGACGGGTTTCGCACCCGTCGCCAGATTTCAAGACCATCCCGAAAAGGAGCAGGTCGGTATCTCGATCAGATCACGCGGCAGGCGCGGTGAGTTCCTGGATACCGGTGATCGCCTCGATGATGTTGACCACCGCGGAGGTGCCGCTGTCGATCGCGCCGCTGCCCGACTCGAGCACGCTCGAACCGGCGGCCGAACCGCTGAGCACGCCGGCCGAGCCGGTGGCCACCCCGGCGAGCTCGGCAGATCCGGTGGCCGAACCCGTTTCGGCGCTGGCGACGGCCGGGCCGAAGAACATGACAGCGGCGGCAGCGGTGACACCGGCGGCGGCGAGAGTCTTGCGAGAGATCATGATCGACTTCCTTTCGACCTGCGCAATGCAGTCTTTTACGTCCGTACCGAGCGGAAGGAGTATTTCGGGAATTTCCATTTCCGAATCCGCTCGATTGGCAAGGTAATCGATCCGGCGCGGCGATAGCCAATCGTTCGCTGCGTGCGCGTAAGGCGAGGAATTGACGGCAACCCGCACTTTCCCTGCCGTTCATGTACGGGGTGCCATGGCTCACATCCTGCCGCGCGGAATTTACCCGCGACCGGGGATCTGTGTGGCCGCGCCCGCGCAGCACCCCGTTACGTGAGTGTGGTCACTCCGGCACACGAAAGGCCGGTGCGGTTCGAACGAACCGCACCGGCCTCACGAGACGATACTTGCGGGGGCTACCCCGCCGTGGGACTCAGCCCGCGTGCTTCTGCACCAGGTCGGCCACGCGCGGCAGCGCCTCGACGACGTGCTTCTTGGCCGAACCACGCATGGAGGAGTACACCTTCTGCAGGGCGGGACGGCTCGACGACTCGGCGCGGGCGTCGGTCACGGCCAGCAGCGACTCGGCGACCTCGTCGGACTTCGCGGTCAGCAGGTCGGCGAACGTACCTGCGCCCGAGGCGGTGAATTCGGCCCAGTACGGCTGGAGCTGGTCGAGCAGCTTCGGCGCGAGCGACGCCAGCGCGTCGGGAACGATGGTCGGGCTGATCTTCTTGACCGCCGCGTAGCCACCCTTCACGGCCAGGCCGGACGCACCACCTTTGTCCGAGACCTCGGCGTCGAGAACCTCGACGGCGTCGGCAAGAAAAGCCGGACGCTTGGTGTCGTCGAGCAGGGATTCAGACAGCGCTGCAACCACTTTCAGGTTCCTCCGGATCGGTTCGTTGAACAAGCAGCCGCAACTATACGCACCGGGTGCGGGAAACATGCGATGACGGCTCGAGCTGCGGTGTTACGACCTCGTACCGGTCCGCCGGGCGATAGGGCAATAATCGTGGTCGTGACTTTCGATCCGAAGCTGTGGCGGCCCGTCCCCGGGTTCGAGGACCTGACCGACATCACCTACCACCGACATATCGAGCAGGGCACGGTGCGGGTGGCGTTCGACCGGCCGGAGGTGCGCAACGCGTTCCGCCCGCACACCGTCGACGAGCTCTACCGCGCGCTCGATCACGCGCGGATGTCACCGGATGTGGGCGCGGTGCTGCTCACCGGCAACGGACCGAGCCCCAAGGACGGCGGCTGGGCCTTCTGCTCCGGCGGTGACCAGCGCATTCGCGGACGCAACGGATATCAGTACGCCGACGGTGAGACCGCCGACACCGTCGACACGGCGCGCGCGGGCCGGCTGCACATCCTCGAGGTGCAGCGGCTGATCCGGTTCATGCCCAAGGTCGTCATCGCGCTGGTCAACGGCTGGGCGGCAGGCGGCGGGCACAGCCTGCACGTGGTCTGTGACCTCACGCTGGCCTCGCGCGAGCACGCGCGGTTCAAACAGACCGACGCCGATGTCGGCTCGTTCGACGGTGGTTACGGCAGCGCGTATCTGGCGAAGATGGTCGGGCAGAAGTTCGCCCGCGAGATCTTCTTCCTCGGCAGGCCGTACACGGCCGAGGAGATGCACCAGATGGGCGCGGTGAACAAGGTCGTCGACCACGATGAGCTGGAGAACGTCGCGCTGGAGTGGACCGCCGACATCAACGGCAAATCGCCGCAGGCCCAACGGATGCTGAAGTACGCGTTCAACCTGCTCGACGACGGCCTGGTCGGCCAGCAGCTCTTCGCGGGCGAGGCGACCAGGATGGCGTACATGACCGACGAAGCGGTCGAGGGCCGCGACGCGTTCCTGGAGAAGCGCAAGCCCGACTGGGCGCCCTACCCCTGGTACTTCTGAGAACGGACGGCCCCCATGGAAATTCTCAACAGTCGGATCATCGTGCGGCCCAGCGACTATGCCACCACGCTGGCCTTTTACCGGGACGGCCTCGGACTGGCGATCGCGCGGGAGTACCCGGGCGGCACAGTGTTCTACGCCGGGCAGGGGCTGCTCGAGGTCGCCGGGCACGGCGGCAGCGGGGAGCCGGGCCGCTTCGACGGCGCGATCTGGCTGCAGGTGCGCGATGTGGCCGACGCGGCGGCGGAGTTGGCGCTGAAGGGAATTGCGATCGAGCGCGCGCCGGAGCTCGAACCATGGGGGCTGTGGGAGATGTGGGTGCGTGACCCGGACGGTGTGGCGATCGTCCTGGTACAGGTTCCCGCCGAACATCCGATCCGGCGGGATCCACGCTGGTCGGCGGAGTGAGCGAGTGGCTGTTGCGGCGGATCCGAGTTGCCGATCCGGGTCCGGCCGCGCACGATAGCTGCGAGCAAGCGCCCGACCGCCGTCGTCCGGACCGCAGTGCGAGTTGTCGTCCACCTACTGAATCGCAGTCGCTATGCCTGGCTTTTGGCGAACCGTTTCCCGGCAAACCGACCCGTTGGCCGGGTCTCGTCGGTCGCATGACACGATCGAAGCCGTGAGGGAGCGCAGCAAGCTGTATCGGGAGGTGGTGGCGTGAGTAGAACCCTGCGGACGCTGCAGATGCCGACCGGTTCCGGTGTCGGCGAAGTGCTTCCCCATCTGCGTCAGGCGCTCGACGGCAGCGGTCCGGCGTGGCTGCCGATTCCGACCACCGATCGCCGCGAGGCGCGCAGGCTTTCCGACGCGCTCAAGCCGGGCGATCCGATCGACGACGATGTCGCCCTGGTGGTGACCACCTCCGGCACCACCGGCATCCCCAAGGGCGCGCTGCTGGGCGCCGAAGCCCTGCGGGCCAGCGGCAATGCCACCCACGACCGGCTCGGCGGACCCGGCAGCTGGCTGCTGGCACTGCCCACCCACCACATCGCGGGCATCCAGGTGCTGCTGCGCAGCATCCTGGCGGGCACCGAGCCGACCGTGCTCGACGTGTCGGGCGGGTTCCTGCCCGAGGCGCTCGCCGGGGCTGTCGCCGCGATGCGCGGACCGCGCCGCTACACCGCGCTGGTGCCGACGCAGCTGATCAAGTCGCTGGATTCGCCGGTGGCGGCGAAGGCGCTGGCCGAACTCGACGGCGTGCTGGTCGGCGGGGCGGCGACGCCGCTGCCCGTCTACGAACGCGCGCGCGACGCCGGCATCACCGTCGTCCGTACCTACGGGATGAGCGAGACCTGCGGCGGGTGCGTCTACGAGGGCGTGCCGCTCGACGGCACCGAGGTGCGGATCGAGGACGGCCGGGTGCTGCTCGGCGGCGCGATGATCGCCCGCGGCTACCGCAACCTGCCCGACCACCCCGCCTTCGCCGAACCCGGCTGGTTCCGCACCGAGGACGCGGGCACCTACGCGGACGGCGTGCTCTCGATCACCGGCCGCCTCGACGAGGCGATCATGACCGGCGGGCTGCTGGTGATTCCGCAGGTGGTGGAGGCCGTGCTGGCCAATCACCCCGGGATCAGGGAGTGCATCGTGCTCGGCCTGCCCGACGAGCGGCTGGGTCAGCGGGTCGCGGTCGCGATCGTCCCCGCGCCCGGTGCCGCGCCGACGCTCGACGAGATCCGCGCGCACGTGGTCGCCGAACTCGATTCGATCGCGGCCCCACGTGAGCTGGCCGTGCTGGCCGAGATCCCGCTGCGCGGCCCCGGCAAGCCCGACCGGGCGGCCCTGCGCGAACACCTGCTGGCCAACACCACGCACTGACGCTTGCGGGGGTCTTACACGGCCCACGCCATCGCGACGCAAGGGCCGTGCAAGGCGGGCCGGGCACCGTAGGTCGCATGACTTACACACCCACTTCAGCGCTCGCCGTCGAGGCGGACGGTCTGGTCAAGGTGTTCGGAAAGCAGCGCGCCGTGGACGGGGTGAGCCTGGCGGTGCCGCGCGGCTCGGTCTACGGAGTGCTCGGACCGAACGGCGCGGGCAAGACGACGACCATCAAGATGCTCGCGACCCTGCTGCGTCCCGACGGCGGTAGCGCGCGGATCTTCGGCCACGACGTCGTCGAGCGGCCCAACGCGGTGCGCTCGCTGATCGGCGTCACCGGGCAGTACGCCTCGGTCGACGAGATGCTCAGCGCGACCGAGAACCTGATCATCTTCGCCCGGCTGCTCGGACTGAGCAGGCCCGACGCCCGCCGCCGGGCCGTCGAGCTGCTCGACGAGTTCGACCTCACCGAGGCGGCGAACAAGCCGCTGAAGAACTTCTCCGGCGGCATGCGCAGGCGCCTGGATCTCGCGGCCAGCCTCATCGCCACCCCGCCGCTGCTGTTCCTCGACGAGCCGACCACCGGCCTCGATCCACGCACCCGCGCCCAGATGTGGGACACCATCCGCAGGCTGGTCACCGAGGGCGCGACCGTGCTGCTCACCACCCAGTACCTCGACGAGGCCGACCAGCTGGCCGACCGGATCGCCGTGATCGACCACGGCCGGGTGATCGCCGACGGCACCGCCGACGAGCTCAAGGCCTCCATCGGCGGCTCCTCGGTGCACCTGACGCTGCTCGACCGCGAGCAGCTCGACGAGGCCCGCCGCATCGTCGGCGATTTCCTCGGCGTCACCGCCCAGATCAGCCCGGAGGCGGGCAGGCTCACCGCGCCGCTGCCCGATCCCAACCTCACCGCCGACCTGCTGATCCGCCTGCGCGACTGGGAGATCGGCGTCGAGGAGATCACCGTCTCCAAGCCGACCCTCGACGAGGTCTTCCTCACCATCACCGGCCACCCGGCCGACGAATCCGACGACACCGAACGGAGCGCGGCATGACCGCAGTCCTCACCGCTCCCGCACCCACCGACGACATCGCCGACGTCAGCGATCGGGTGGGGTTGCGCGAGACGATCTCCACCTCGTTCACCATGGCCTACCGCGGCCTGCTCAAGATCAAGCACAATCCCGAGCAGCTCTTCGACGTGACGGTGCAGCCGATCCTGTTCACCGCGCTGTTCACCTATATCTTCGGCGGCGCGATCTCGGGCAGCGTCGACAACTACCTGCCCGTACTGATCCCCGGCATCCTCGTGCAGACCGTCGTGCTCACCTCGGTGGTCACCGGCACCCAGCTGCGCGAGGACATGGACAAGGGCGTCTTCGACCGCTTCAAATCCCTGCCCATCGCCCGGGTTTCGGCCCTGGCCGGCGCGCTGCTGGCCGACATGGTGCGCTACGGCATCGCCTCCACGCTGACGATCATCGTCGGTTTGTGCCTGGGCTACCGGCCCGGCGGCGGCTTCGCCGGCGTGGTCGCGGCCTGCCTGGTGGTCGTGGTGTGCTCGTTCGCCATCAGCTGGGTGTGGGCGCTGGTCGGCGTCACCGGTAAGAGCGCCGCGGCGGTGCAGGGCATCTCGATAATGGTGATGTTCCCGCTGACGTTCATGTCCGGCGCGTTCGCCCCGGTGAGCACCATGCCGGGCTGGATGCAGGCGATCAACCACGCCAATCCGGTGTACTACATGGTCAACACCTGCCGTGACCTGATGAACGCCAACGTCTACGGCAGTGACCTGGTGTGGTCGCTGGTCGGTTCGCTCGCCGTGGTCGCGGTCTTCGCGCCGCTCACCGTGCGGGCCTACATGCGCCGGGCCTGAACCCGCGCTACCGCAACGGCATCCGATCCGTCAGGGTCGGGTGCCGTTGCCGTCGTGACGCAGGCCCGAGATCAGCTCGATGATCCGGGTGGCCGCGGCCATCCGGCGCACGCCCGCCGCGCGTTGCACAGCCAGGTCCATCGCGGCATCGCCCACCGTGCGCCGGTGCAGCGCGACATGGCGAGCCAGTTCCATCGATGGACCGTCCTGCCTGGCCACCGAGGTCCTTGCCAGCGTGAGCAGTTCGAGGCCCTCGTCCCGCGCGGTTCCGGTGGCCAGCAGGTAGGACCCGAGCGCGCATGCCACCGCACCGATCTGCGGCAGGTCGAAGTACTGCGACAGCCGTTCCTCGGTGGTCGCGATGATCTGGGTCGCCAGATCGGTGGCCGCGTCGGCCCGGCCGTGCAGCACGTGCGCGCTGACCGTGGCCGCCGAGATCATCAGCGCGCCCGGGCCGGGAGTTGGCTCGAAGTCCGGCCAGCCGAGCAGGGCCAGTGCCCGGCGGTAGTGCCGCAGGCCCGCGTCGATGTCGCCGTCGGCGAGTTCGAGCTCGGCGATCGCCGAGGCGGCGGTCGCGAGCCGGTGGTTGCGGCGGATCGCGGGGTCGTCGACCAGCCTGACTCCCGAATCATCGTGACGCAGTGCGAAGTCGAGTTCAGCGCGAGCCTGCTCCTGCTGACCGCTGCCGATCAGCGCGGACGCCAGGTAGCAGCGGCTCTCCATGATCTCCTCGTGGACTCGCAGCCTGCCCATCAGCTCCAGCGCCCGCCGGTAGTACCCCACCGCCTCGCCGTAGCGGGCGGACTGACCGCACACCTGGGCGAGATGCTGGCACACCATGGCCGTGCCCCAGACATCCGCCGATTCCAGGTCGGCCAGCGCGTGCAGCGCATCGCCGGCCGAGCCCACCACGTTGCCCGCGTTCTCCCAGAAGTTGGCGCGCGCCGACCAGGCCGCGATCCGCACGTGCGGATCGGGTGAGCGCGCGCCTTCGGCGAACAACCGGCCCAATCGGAAGCGGCGGGGCCGCACGGTGATCAACCTGCCGAGCAGACGCAGACCGGGATCGAGATCGGGGTGCGCTGTCAGCCGCCGCGCCCGCGACCGGACCGTCGCTACCGGACGGGCCGCGCCGCCGTTGGGGAACAGCATGTGCAGGCAGGTCAGCAGGTGCGCGATCATCTGCAGGTCGGCGGCCTCACCCGACGACGGCGCCGGCGGCGGGATGGCCACCAGCCGCAGCGCCCACCCGGTGAACTCCAGATGCGAACCGCGCATCACCCACAGCACCGCGACCACCGGGAATACCGAGTACGCGGTGGGCGCGTCAGCACGATCGGCGGCCGACCGAAGCACGGCGACCAGGTTGTCCAGCTCGGCGGTCACCGCGATCACCGCCGCCACCTGGTCACCCGCGCGGTAGTCCCGCGCGGCGCCGATCGCGAATTCCCGCGCCCAGCGGGCCATCCGGTCGTTGACCAGCGCCGTTTCGGCACCATCGGTCTCGGCGTCGACAGCGGCCAGCTGTTCGGCGCCGAACTCGCGGACCGTCTCGAGCATGCGATAGCGGATGCCTGCGCCGTCGGGATCGTCGAGCACCGTGAGCAACGACTGTCCGACGAGGCCGTCGACGGCCGCGGCCACGTCGACCGCGCCTGCCACCGTGGCAACGCCGACCGCGGCAGCCACGTCGACCGCGCCGTCTGTGGCGGCCATGTCGACTACGTCTGCTCCCGCCGCGACGACCTCCGCGGCGGACAGGGTGAACCCGGCGGGGAAGCGACTCAACCTGCGCAGGGCGACCTGTTGATCGGGGTCGAGCAGATTCCAGCTCCACGCGATCACCGCGTGCAGCGTGCGATGCCGGTGCGGCGCGGCCCGATCACCGCTGCGCAGCAACGCGAAACGATGTTCGAGCCTGGTCTCGATCTCGGCCACGCTCATCGTGCGCACCCGTGCCGCGGCCAGCTCGATCGCCAGCGGCAGACCATCCAGCGTCCGGCACAGCCGCGCCACGGTGTCGGGGTCGAGCCGCACATCGGGCCGCACCGCGCGGGCACGGGCCGAGAACAGCTCGGTCGCCGGGGAACCCGCCGCGTCGATCGCCAACGGTGCCAGCGGATAGACCGACTCGGCGGTGATCGCCAAGGGCGACCGGCTGGTGGTGAGCACCGTCAGCTGCGCGCAGGCGCCGACCAGATCGGCGACGAGCTCGGCCGCCGCGTCGATCACGTGCTCGCAGTTGTCCAGGATCAACAGGGTCGGGCGCGCCGCGAGCGCCTCGCGCAACATCCGGCCCGCGTCGAACTGCCTGCCCGGCCAGATGCCGCTCGGGTCGCGCACCACCTCGCCCAGCCCCAGCACATGCGCGATCGCGACCTCGATATCGGTCGCGGCGTCGGAGCCCGCCACCGATTCGGGCTGTACGGACGCCAATTCGACCAGGACCACCGGCAGCGACCGCACCAGCCGCGCGCCGACCGCGTTGGCGACGCGTGTCTTGCCGGTGCCACCGGGGCCCAGCACGGTGGTCACCCGTGATCGGTGCACCAGCTCGGCGATCGCGTCGAGATCAGCGGCCCGGCCGAGCAGTTCGTTGGGTGCGGCGCGGAGGCCTGCGGCGGTGAGCGGGAGGCTGCGCTGCTGTCCGTTCGACCGGTCCAACGGATTGCCGATGCTGTCCGATGCTGCGGGTGGCCGGTCGGGCGATGTGTGCCGGCCGTCGGTCGTGGCATCCGGCCAGCCCTCCGGCGCCGGATTACCGGCCCCGCCCGCGACACTCGCCCACGGACCTCGTGCGGGCGCCGCGATCCCGTCACCGACCACGGTGGACCCGGGCGGCGCCGCACCGTCGGCAGCATCCGGCGGCTGACCGTTGCCACCGCGAACGCCCCGATCGGCGGTCGATGAATCCGCGACACTGGGTGCGGAGGTGCGGACCTCGGGCGGATGGTGTGCGGACGCCAACGACTCACCTGAACGATCCGCGAAGGTGCCCACGTCACCCGAACGGCCCGCGAAGGCGCCCACCTCGCCCGAACGGCCCGCGGAGGACCTCGACTCAACCGCACGATCCGCAGAGGGGCGCGACTCGACCGCACGATGTGAGGAAGATCGGACGCCCGGGAGTTCGATCGGGTCGCCCCGGAGCACGGCGGTGTTGAGGGCGAGCAAGGTCGGGCCCGGGTCGGCGCCGAGTTCTTCGATCAGGCGCAGTCGGTAGGCGGCGAAGGTTTCCAGCGCGTCGCCGGAGCGGCCCGCGGCGGCGAGCAGGCGGATGAGTGTGGTGTGGGCGGACTCGTCCAAAGGGTGGGCCGCGGCTCCGGCGGCGGCCAGTGGGATTGCGGCGGAGAAGTCGCCGCGGTGGGTGTGGGCGGCGAGTTCGGTGCGGTCCAGATCGCGGTGTAGCTGACCGGCGGCGGTGCGCAGGTCGTCGGCGGGGCCGGAATCGGGCAGGTCGGCGCCGGGCTCGCCGCGCCACAGCGCCCGGGCAGTGGCGATCGCGGCGAGGCTCGCTGTGGTTTCCCCGGTCGCGAGAAAGTCGTCGGCGCGGCGGGCCAGGCCGGTGGCCGCCGTGAGGTCGACGCTGTCGGCGGGCAGGGTCAGCCGGTAGCCGGCGGGGCCGATTTCGAGCGCGCCGTCGGGCAGCAGGGCGCGTAGCCGGGATACCTGGGTGTGCAGGGCATTCATGGGAGCGCGGGGCGGTTGATCACCCCAGACCTCGTCGACGAGCGACTGTGCGCTGCGGGCCCTGCCCGGTCGTACGGCGAGGGCGGCAAGCAGGAGTCTGGCTCGCGCACCAGGAAGCGCGACCAGGGCGTCGTCACGCCGGATCGCGATCACGCCGAGCACCCCCACGACGAGGTGGGAGGGGGCCACCGCGGCGGTGGGAGGCGGCCCGTCGGGGCCGAGATGCTGTGCAGACATGCCGGAAGTCATCGTAGGCGAGCGCGGCGACGAGCTCCCGTTTCCCGCGGAGCGACGAACGCGACACCACGGGCGCACGCCGCGAAATTGTCGGTACGTCGGCTTAGGCTGACGCGCATGGGCGACTTCGAGGTGACCCGGCGCACAACCATTGCCGCCGAACCCGCACGCATCCACGGTTTCATCGACAACTTCCGCCAGTGGCGACTGTGGTCGCCGTGGGAGGATGCCGATCCGCAGCTCGCGCGCACCTACACCGGGCCCGAATCCGGCGTCGGCGCTCGCTACACCTGGCGCGGCAATCGCAAGGCCGGTGCGGGCGCGATGGAGATCAAGGCCGACGCCGAACAGGAGATCGGCATCGAGCTGGCCTTCGAGAAGCCGTTCAAGGCCACCAACTTCGTCACCTTCAGCCTCACGCCGACATCGGGCGGTACCACCGTGACCTGGAAGATGAACGGGACGCATTCGGGCCTGATGGGCGTGCTCGGCAAGGTCTTCCCGATCGACAACCTGATCGGCAAGGACTTCGACAAGGGCCTGGCCCGCCTCAAGACGATCTCCGAATCCGCCTAGAACTTCCCCGGGACTAGGCGTACCTCCGCATTCGCTCCGGCCGTCCGCGAGAGACTGAGGAGCGCTGCACGCCGGTGCCCCACTAGGCTTCGATCCATGGCTACAGCAGCGGAATGGATCGAGGGCGCCCGGCCGCGGACGCTGCCCAACGCGATCGCGCCGGTACTCGCGGGTACCGGCGCCGCCGCATCGATCGACGGGGCCGTCTGGTGGAAGGCGATACTGGCGATGCTGGTTTCGCTGGCACTGATCGTCGGGGTGAACTTCGCCAACGACTACTCCGACGGCATCCGCGGCACCGACGACGTCCGGGTCGGCCCGCTGCGGCTGGTCGGCTCGAAGCTGGCCTCCCCCACCGCCGTTCGCAACGCCGCCGTGCTGAGCCTGGCGATCGGCGCGGTCGCCGGGCTCGTGCTGGCCGTGACGACCGCGTGGTGGCTGGTGCTCATCGGCGCGCTGTGCCTGGCGGGCGCCTGGTTCTACACCGGCGGCAGCAAGCCCTACGGCTACAGCGGTTTCGGTGAGATCGCGGTGTTCGTGTTCTTCGGTCTGATCGCGGTGCTCGGCACCCAATACGTGCAGGCACTGCGGGTCGACTGGGTCGGGCTGCTGCTGGCGATCGGTGTCGGCGCGTTCTCCAGCGCGGTGCTGGTGGCCAACAACCTGCGTGACATTCCCACCGACACCGAAGCCGGGAAGGTCACCCTCGCGGTGAAACTCGGCGACGCGCGCACCCGCACCCTGCATCTGGTGCTGCTCGCGGCGCCGTTCGTGATCAGCCTCGCGCTGATCGCCAGCACACCGTGGGCGCTGGCCGGACTGCTGGCGTTGCCGCTGGCGATCCGGGCCAACGCCCCCGTGCGCACGGGCAAGGGCGGGCTGGAACTGATTCCCGCCCTGCGCGATTCCGGGCTGGCACTGCTCGCCTGGTCGGCACTGAGCGCGCTGGCCGTCGGACTCGGCTAGTCGCCGTCCGGCAATTCAGCGGAGCCCGAGCAGCCGCCTGCTAGTCGCCGTCCGGCAATTCAACGGAGCCCGAGCAGCCGGCTGCTAGTCGCCGTCCGGCACCAGGATGCCGAGCACCCAGTTGACCAGCGTGATGATCACACCGCCCCACAGCGCTGCCCAGAAGCCGTCGACGCGCAGGCCGTAGTCGGTGATCTCGGTGATCTTGGCGGTGAGCCACAGCATCGCCGCGTTCACCAGCAGCAGGAACAGGCCGAGCGTGAGGATCACGAACGGCAGCGACAGGAGCTTCACGATCGGCTTGATCACGGCGTTGACGCCCGTGAACACGAGGGCGACGATGAGCAGGACCAGGGCCTTGCCCCAGTTCCCCCACTCGGACGACCACTCTGGCGGCACGTAGATATCGATGTTGTCGATCCACGCGGCCGCGGCCCAGATGGCAATGGCGTTGATGACCAACCGTATAGCTAGCTGCATGCACGCAATGCTAGGCGCGAAAACGGACATTGCGGCGGGACTGACACAGACCCGACACGGAATTCACGCCGCGCGGTCGAGCATTCCGTAGATGTCGGTGCGCAGTGCCGAGGCTCCGTCGCGTCCGCCGAGCAGATCGGTGGTGGCCGGGTCGGCGGCGCGCAGGATCCCGAGCAGCAGGTAGGCCGTGGAGATCTCGCGCTCCTTGCGGTGGATCGCCTCGCGCAGGGCGAGTTCGAGCGTCTTCTTGGCCGTGCCGGTGAACGGGATGTGCCCCGCGCCGAGCATCCGGCCGAACACGCCACGCTTGACCTCCGGTTCGGCCCGGTCCCAGGCCTCCGGGCCGAAGTTCTCGGCGATACTGGCCCGCACCGCGTCCAGGTCGATGCCGATCGAGCGCAGCGCCTCGGCGTCGTCGGTGCCCAGCGGTGGCACGCTCGCGCGTCCGGCGAGAGCGGTGCGCACACCGTCGGCGGTGATGCCCCGCGTGTCGAGCACCGCCCGCAGTCCTGGTTCGGCGTTCGACACCACGCCGAGCAGCACGTGCTCCGGTCCGATCTGCTTGGCGCCCAGCTCCTTGGCGTCGTCCTGCGCGCTGACCACCGCCACCCTGGCATGTCGCGTGAATTTCTCGAACATCAGCGGGTTCCGCCCTTCCGATTGTGCTTCTGATGCACCGCCTGCTTGCTCACCTCGAGCGCTTCCGCAATCGCCTGCCACGACCAGCCGTTGGCCCTGGCATTGGCCACCTGGATGGATTCGAGCCGGTCGGCCAGCCTGCGCAGGGCGAGTACCGCGCGCAGGCCCACCGCCGGATCGGGATTGCCCGCCGCCGAGGCGAGCGTGGTTGCATCGATCATGGCGTCAATTTTGATTGACGAATCTGGGGTTGTCAACAAAAATTGACGACGCGACTCAGCTCAATCGATAGACGAGTTCGGCGAACTGACCCATGCGTTCGACATCGACCAGCCGCATCCGGTCGGCGACAATGCGCCGCGGCAGCAGGATGTAGCCGTCGAGGCTGGTTGCGGTGAAGTAGCGGGTCGCCATGGACACCGATCGTGACAGTGATACCCGACACCCACCGTCAGGTTTCGCCGACGCGGATCAGCCGTGCCAGCGACCCGTCGCGGCGAATTCGGTGAGGACGGCGGTCGGGCCGGTCAGATCGAGGTTCTGGCCGTCGACCCAGGCGTCGTCGAAATAGGTTCCCGCGTACCGGTCACCGCCGTCGCACAGCAGGGTGACGATGCTGCCGCTGCGACCCTCGCGCAGCAGTTCGGACACGAGATGGAAAGCGCCCCACAGGTTGGTGCCGGTCGAGCCGCCGACGCGACGGCCGAGGACGGCGCTGGCGTGGCGCGCGGTGGCGACCGAGGACGCGTCGGGCACGACGATCATCCGGTCGACCACCTGGCCGACGAAGGACGGCTCCACCCGCGGACGGCCGATGCCCTCGATCCGCGACGGCAGTCCGGTCTCGTAGCCCGCGTCACCGGTCTCGAAACCGCCGAAGAACGCCGAATGCTCGGGGTCGACGACGGCCAGGCGCGTCGCGTGCCTGCGATAACGGATGTAGCGGCCGATGGTGGCGCTGGTGCCGCCGGTGCCCGCGCCGACCACGATCCACTCCGGCACCGGATGGGTCTCCAGCGCCAGCTGCTCGAAGATGGATTCGGCGATGTTGTTGTTGCCGCGCCAGTCGGTGGCGCGCTCGGCATGGGTGAACTGGTCCATGAAATGCCCGCCGGCCTCGGCGGCGAGGCGCTTGGCCTCGGTGTCCATCTCCGGGGCCCGCTCGACGAAATGGCAACGGCCACCCTGGGCTTCGATCAGCGCGACCTTCTGCGGCGACGTGCTCGCCGGCATCACCGCGACGAAATCCAGGCCGAGCAGCTTCGCGAAATAGGCCTCGCTCACCGCCGTCGACCCCGACGACGCCTCCACCACCGTCGTGCCCTCGGTGACCCAGCCGTTGCAGATCGCGTACAGGAACAGCGAACGCGCCAGCCGGTGCTTGAGGCTGCCGGTGATGTGGGTGGACTCGTCCTTGAGGTAGAGCTGCACCGGCCAGTCGGCGGGCAGTGGATACCGCAGCAGGTGGGTGTCGGCGGAACGCTGGGAGTCGGCGTCGATCAGCCGGACGGCATTGTCGACCCAGTCACGCGGAGCGCTGCGGTCGAGGTATTTCACGCGGCGGACCCGTCGTCGTCACCCCGCAACCGGGCCCGCAGCTGCGCCTTGTCCTGGCGGCGGCGCGCGTCGACGAGGGCGATGTCCTCGTTGACCTTCGTACGCAGCTTCTTGAACAGAGTCAGCGACAGCGGCATCGCGACGATCAACGCGAACAGCGCCGCGACGATGATCGGCACCTCGACGCCGATGAGCTTGGCGACACCGACGATCACCGCGGCGATCACCACGACGAGCCCGAGACGGGCCAGCGTGTAGAGGGCCAGATTGCGGACCAGCCGCTTCCCCGCGCCAGAACCTTGCTGACCAGTTGCTTCACTCACGACAACAGCGTAACCCCGCCGCGGCCTGGCCCGATGCACCCCGTTCGCGGCTTTTGTCTATTACTTCCCCTTTACCAAAAGTAGGTGGTTCGACTACGTGGGGGTCGCAGTGCGACGATGACGCCATCTGATGAGGGAACTGTCGAGAACGGAGAGGTTAGCTATGACTGCGATCACCGTCGGCGGCCAGGACACTCTGCTGACACCAGGCCAAGTGGCCGCCATGTTCCACGTAGACCCCAAGACCGTCACCCGGTGGGCTCATGCGGGCAGGCTCGGTTCGCTGCGCACGCCGGGCGGACATCGCCGATTCCGCGAGTCCGAGGTTCTGCAGTTGCTCAAATCGCTCACCACCGAGGCAGCACCCCGCTGACCCGACCGGCCGACGCGAGTCCGCTACGGGCTCGCGTTTGCCGGAAATTTCCCTTCCGTTGCGGATGTGCACACGGCGCGTACACGGCTACCCTCGATAGCAGGAGGTGAGCGACGTGACGTACCTGTTGGCCCTCATCGCAATCGCGGCCGTCGCGGTGTTGTGCTGGAAGGCGTTCGGACCCCAAAAGCCCGGCCCATCTCCGCGCAGACCGATCCTCGGCCCCGACGACGATCCGGAATTCCTCTGGCGCCTCGGCAAGCAGCACCGCGACGACTCCGGCCCGTCCGAGCCGTAGAGCTCGCGCGCGTGAGTTTACCCACATACCCCCCGATGCACCGCGAAAAACCCGGGTAGATAACGTATTCCGGTGATCGATGTGCAGCAGAGTTCCATCCCGACCACCTGGCGCGCGGCCGACGGCAGCGCCGTGACGTTCACCGAGGCCAGGTCGGCGTGGACTCGCGCGGCACACGAGGTGCTCGCCGACACCGCGACCAGGTTCAACAACTTCATCGTCAACACCGAGTTGGCGGAGCTGGTCCAGGAGGAATCCGGGATCCGCACGCAGGTGAAGTGGCAGCACTGGCTGCCGGTCGTGCTGGACAAGGTCGCCGAGCACTGTCACAAGAACAACGAGCCGCCGCTGAGCGCGCTGTGCGTGCGCAAGAACCAGACGGTGGGCACCGGCTACCGCTACATCCTCGAACTCGCGGGCCTGCCCATCCCCGACGACCTGGAAATGCACGCCGCCGCCGCCCGCTGGCAGTGCTACCAGCACTACGCCACCGACCTCCCCGCCGACGGCGGCCTCCCCACCCTGCCCCCCAAGGTCGCGGCCCTGCGCCACCAGACCTCCCAGGACCTCGCCACCGCCGAAGCAGCCGAAGCCGCCACCAAGCCCAAGCGCACCTCGGCCTCGGCGCGCAATGTCACCGTCCCCAAGCCGGAACCGGTCCGCAAGCCCGTCTGCCTCAACTGCCACGTCGAACTCCCGGCCAACAAGATCTGCTACTACTGCTGATCCCGATCACCACCCGATGCCTGGACGCTCACCCGAGCATCCAGGCATTGTCGTCTCCGGAGCCATCGGCTGCTCTCGATCCGATAGACGACTTCGGCGCCCCCTACTTCGGCGTCCAGCAGTGGCGAAACGCATTCAACACATGTCGGCGCGGGCGAGTGCCTCGGCCTCCATCGCGGCGATGAAGTCGGTGACGTCCGAACCGTAGAAGCCCCAGCTGTTCACGCCGCCGAGCTCGACGAGGCGCAGCGTGCCGTCGGGGCCGACGCCGACGTCGATGGTGAGCATGGTGGAGCCCTGCGCGAGCATGCGCGCCGCCACGGTCTCCGCGAAGGTGCGTACATGGTCGGGCACGGGGAGGTACGGCTCGAGCGGATACGAGCTTCCGCAGACGAAACGCCCGTTGCGGCAGAAGCAGCGGTACTCGTGCTCGAAGGTCACGACCTCGGACACGACGACGAGCTCGTCTCGGTGCTCGACATAGGACTGGAGCAAGCGATCCAGCTCCGCGACCGCATGCACGCCCGCGGGGAAGAGCTTGTAGTTCGTGTCGCTCCGAACGAAGACCTGCTCACTGCCGAACATGCGCCGCAACGGCAGACCGGGAATCGCCGAGAACGGCACGAACACGGCCGTACGCCCGAGCAGGTCGTACACGTGCCGGTAGTACGACGAGCAGCGCAACGTCGGGTAGTCGTCGAACACCGCTTCGCCCAGCCGCGGCACCCGTCGCAGCCGCGTCATCGTCGGCATGGTTCCGTATCCGACGACCGCGCGCCCCTCCTCGACAACCGGCCAGCGCCCCATCATCACGTCATACGGCTCGACGATCAGAGCATCATCGAGCTCGGCCGCGACAATGGCCGAGCCAGGGAATTCCTCGTGCAAATCAATGAGCCACCGCGGTCGCATCGCCCGATGCTACGTGCGTGACCGCAACAAGATTCGCCCGTTCAGTTCAGCCCGGCGTAGCTGTGCAGCCCGCTGATCACCATGTTGATGATGAACAGGTTGAAGAGCATGGCGACGAAGCCGGCGATGTTGATCCAGGCGGCCTTGGTGTCGCGCCAGCCGGAGGTGGCTCGGGCGTGGAGGTAGGCGGCGTAGAGGACCCAGGCGATGAAGGAGCAGGTTTCCTTGGGGTCCCAGCCCCAGAAGCGGCCCCAGGCGGCTTCGGCCCAGATGGCGCCGAGGATGACACCCGCGCCGAAGAGGGGGAAGCCGATGATGGTGGTTTTGTAGGCCAGCTGGTCGAGGGTGCGGGCGTCGGGGAGGCGGCGGGCGATGGTGCCGAAGATGTTGTTCGATTCTTCGCCCGCGGGCTGACGCATGCGGTACAGGTACAGGAGGCTGGCCACGCCGGAGACCAGGAAGACGCCGCTGCCGATGCTGACGATGGTGACGTGGATGGGCAGCCAGAACGAGCGCAGCGCGGGGACGACGGGCGCGGCGTCGGCGTAGAGGACCGTGCCTGCCAGGAACATCAGGATCAGCACCGGGACCAGCAGGAACACCCACATCGACCGGTAGCGCTGGTCGCGCAGGAAGTACAGGCCGATCACCACGGCGGCCGCGGTGGCCATCGTGGTGAACTCGTACATGTTGCCCAGCGGGAAGCGATGGGTGGCGAACCCGCGCAGCACGATCGAGCCGACGTGCAGCACCGCGCCGACCAGCAGCACCGAGAACGCCATATTGCCGAGGCGCTCGGCGGTCGGCTTCGACGCCGGCGTCTCGATGCGGCCGGGCAGCGACGGGTCGGCGGGCGCGCCCGCGGCGACCAGTTCGCGCGCGGCGACCTGCTTGGCCCGCGCCGAGGCGTACTGCACGAGCAGCAGCACCGTCGCCAAGGCATACACCGCCATGGCCGACATGAAGGCGAAGTCGCTGTAGCGCGACAGCGTTTCGTCGATCGGCATCAGTTCTCCGTTTCCGCGTCCAGTACCCGCGCGCGCAGCCGGTCGAATTCGCCGCCCCAGCCCGCCTGATCGCTTCTGGCCAGACCGCCCATTTCTACTACGGTCCGTCGTTGATCCACGGTACCTGCCGCGGCCTCGGCCGGGTACGCCCGGATCCAGATCCGGCGGCGTTTCACCAGCAGCGACACCAGCAGACCGGCCATCATCGTCAGCGCGCTCACCAGCACCCACTGCTGCGCCGGGTCGTGCGAGACCTGGAGGTTCACGAACTCCTGCGCACCGTCGAAGGTGACCTTGACGCCGCTCGGCAGCGTGGTCGACTCGCCCGGACGCAGGTTGACCCGTGCTTCCTTGGTGAGGCGACCCTGCTTGATCATCTCCGGGTCCAGCGAGAACAGCGACTGCGAGCGCCCGGTGTCGAGGCCGGTGTTGCCGCGGTAGATGTCGACCGCGACGGCCGGATCGTCCATCGTCGGGAACGACGAGGTCAGCAGGCTGCCGTGGAACATCGCCGTGGGAGCGAACAGGCCCTCGATGGCGATCTGGTTCTGCCGGCGTTCCTCGTCGGTGGCATACATGCCGCCGGGCGGGTCGATCCGCAGCACACCGCTGGACAGGAACGTCTGGGCGTCGTCGGGCCGCCACTGGATCGTCTCGGTGCGGGTCTGCCCGTTCGGGAAGGTGACGGTGAACGTCGGCGCGAAACCGTGGCCCTGCAGGTAGACGCGGTCACCGGCGACGCGCAGCGGGTGGTTCACCCGCAGCTCGGTGCTGCGCCAGGTGTCGGTGCTCAGGTCCTGACCCGCCTGGTACTCGATGTTCGAGCGGAACATCTCGGCCTGGCCGGTGGGCAGGTAGTCGGCCTTGAAGTCCTTCACCTTGATGCACAGCGGTGTCATGCCGGTGCCGTCGTTGGTGTTGCCCGCACGGAACGAGTCGAATACCGCGGGCGAGGTGGTGCAGAAACCGGGGCCGTTGTTCGCGATCACGATGACATTGCCCTCGTAGCCGAACAGCTTGCCCAGCGCGATCGCGACCAGCAGCCCCACCAGCGACAGGTGGAACACCAGGTTGCCGAACTCGCGCAGGTAGCCCTTCTCCGCGGACAGCGTCACCTCGCCGTCGCGCGTGCCCGGCCGCACCTCGGCGCGCCAGCCGCGCAGCTGTCCGCGCGCCTGCTCGACGACCTCGTCGGCGCCGCGGTCGACGGTCTCGCTGAAGTGGTGCGGCAGCCTGCCGAGATTGCGCGGCGCGGCGACCGGCGGGGTGCGCAGTGCCTTGTAGTGGTCCCAGCAGCGCGGCAGGATGCAGCCGACCAGCGAGATGAACAGCAGCACGTAGATGGCGGTGAACCAGAAGCTGCCGAACACGTCGAACAGTTCGAACCGGTCCATCCACGGACCGAGCGTCGGACGGTCGGCGATGTACTGGTCGACCTTCTGCGCGTTCAGGCTGCGCTGCGGCAGCAGGGCGCCCGGAATGGCCGCCAGCGCCAGCAGGAACAGCAGTACCAGGGCGGTACGCATGCTGGTGAGGCCGCGCCAGGTATTGCGGACCAGGGCCCAGGCACGGCCCGGCAACGACTGCCGGGCGGGCGGGGTGGGGGTGGTCGGGGTAGTCAGTGTGTCAGTCATCAGATCGGGAGAGTCACCTCGGAGACGAACCCGTCACGCACCCAGCCGACGAACTGATCCCATGCCCCCGTGACCAGCGCGACGCCGACGGCGACGAGCAGAAAACCCCCGACTACCTGGATCGTGCGCGAATTGCGCCGCAACCAGCCGACCCCGCGCAACGCACCGGCCGACCCGAACGCCAGCACGACGAACGGCAGCCCGAGCCCGAGGCAGTACGCCACGATCAACACGACACCGCGCGCCGCGGTCGTGCCCTCGGTGCCGGCGGATACCGCCATCACTCCGGACAGCGTCGGGCCCAGACACGGCGTCCAGCCCAGCGCGAACACCCCGCCCAGCAGGGGCGCGCCGACGATGCTGGTGAACCTGCGCGGCTCCATCCTGGTGTCGCGCTGCAACGCGGGCACCAGGCCGATGAACACCAGACCCATCAGGATCGTCACCACACCGCCGATGCGCTGCAGCAACTCCCGGTTCACGTTGAGGGTCTGGATCACGCCGAACACGGTGGCCGTGGCCAGCACGAACACCACCGTGAACCCGGCGACGAACAGTCCGGCGGCACCGGCGACGCGCATCTTCGCGCTCCGGCGCTGCGCGGTCAGGACACCTGCCTGCGCGGCCGTGGCCGGTGGCGCCTCGGCACCGACCAGCCCGGCCAGATACGACAGATACCCCGGCACCAACGGCACGACACACGGTGAAGCGAACGACACCAGGCCCGCGAGCAGACAGGCACCCAGCGCCAACAGCAACGGACCCGATGCCGCGGTCTGCTGGAAGGAATCCCCGACTGCGGCGAGCACCATCACTCGGTGGTTTCCTCGTCACGCTGCTCGTCGCGGGGCAACGACAGGGTGCGCTCGGTCTCGGCCGGCTCGGCCGGACCGAAATCGAACAGGCCCGCACCGGCCACGCTGCGCGGGACGGTCGCGATGCCCGCCCAGCGATCGTCGACGGTCCACCCCGCTCCCATGCGGCGGGCGCCCTGGCGGGGGCGACACGCGGTCAGATTTCCGGGACGACGACGGCTCACTGCTTCTCCTCGGCGGCGATGCGCTCGACCACGGGCTGCAGATCTTCTGCCAATAGCGAGCGAAGGAAGACCGCGGCGACCCGGTGCTGACGATCCAGGATCAACGTGGTCGGAATGACACTGGTGGGAAAGTTTCCGCCGAGGGCGAGCAGAGTTCGCATCGACGGGTCGTAGATGGACGGGTACTCGAGCTTGTTGTCCACCACGAAGTCCTGGGCTTTGTCCCGCTGATGGTCGCGGACGTTGATTCCCAGGAACGCGACGCCCTTGTCTTTGGTCGCCGCGTAGACCTTTTCGAGTGCGGGTGACTCGGCGCGGCACGGGCCACACCACTGTCCCCACAGATTGACGACCACGATCTGGTTCGGGAAATCCTCGACCGAGACGGTCTTTCCCTCGTTCATCAGATCGGGCCCCGAGAGCTTGCCGATCGTGCCGCGCGAGGCGGGCGGATCGTAATAGATATCGGTTTTACCACCGGGCGAGACGAATTCGAAGGTGCCGCCACCGGTTGCCACCGCATCGGTACCTGTCGAACAGCCCGCGGCTGCGACGATCACGAACAGCGCGGACAGGACGACAGCGATCGCCCGCAGCGGATGGCTGCGGGCGGATACCGACGTGGTGGAGCGTGTCATGCGCCGTGAACCGAAGGGTCGGAGGCGCCCGCTGGTTCGGAGTACACGATGTCCACCAGCGTATCCCCGTGGTAGACCAGCGAGGTCAGCGAGGCGAGCGAGCACTGGCGGTTGCGCGGGTCGTGCCAGAGCCGCTGGCCCTGCAGGAACCGGCGCAGCGTCCACACGGGCAGCTGATGCGAGACCAGCACCACCTCGTGACCGGCGCCCTCCACGCGGGCCTTGTTGACCGCGGCCAGCATGCGGTGCGCGATCTGCAGGTACGGCTCGCCCCACGACGGGGTGAACGGGTCGCGCAGCTTCCACCAGTGCCGTGGCTTGCGCAGCGCGCCGTCGCCGACGGACACGCGCAGGCCCTCGAAGGTGTTGCCCGCTTCGATCAGGTTCTCGTCGGTGCGCACGATCACGTCGTGGGCGGCGGCGATCGGAGTGGCGGTTTCCTGGGCGCGCTGCAGCGGGGAGGCGATCACCAGGGAGATGTCGTGGTCGGCCAGCGAGCGGGCCACGGCGCCGGCCTGCGAGCGGCCGGCCACCGACAGGCTGAAACCGGGCAGGCGGCCGTAGAGGATGCCGTTCGGGTTGTGTACCTCGCCGTGGCGCAGCACGTGCACGATGGTCTCGACGGTCGACGGGTCGTCGTCGAGGCCGGGCGGCGCGGCGACGGGCGCCGGATGCGGCGCCTCGTCACCGTCGACCTGGGTGGCGAATTTTGCGTCGGGCTGGTCGGAGCTCACGCTGGGGATCCTTCGGGGGTTGCGGCCGCGGCCGCGAGGGCGGCGGCGGGCAGAGCGGCGGCGATACGGTCGAACGCGTCCTCGTCGAGCGCCGCGGAGACGAACCAGGCCTCGAACGCGCTCGGCGGCGCGTACACGCCCGCGTCGAGCAGGGCGTGGAAGAAGGCTGGGTAACGCCAGGTCTGACTCGCCTTGGCGGCGGCATAGTCGGTCACCGGGCGGTCGGCGAAGAACACGCTCACCATATTGCCTGCGAACTGCACCTGATGCTCGACACCGGCCTCTGTCAGGGCTTTCGCGAACAGCGTGCCGAGCCGATCGGCATTGCGGTCCAGTGCCGCGTACACCTCGGCGTCGGCGGCGCGCAGCGTCGCGAGACCCGCCGCGACGGCGACAGGGTTACCGGAGAGGGTGCCCGCCTGATAGACCGGGCCCAGCGGGGCGAGGTTGTTCATGATCTCGGCGCGGCCGCCGAACGCGGCGGCGGGCAGGCCACCGCTCATCACCTTGCCGAAGGTGTAGAGGTCACCGGCGACGCCCTCGCGGCCGTACCAACCCGACGCGCTGACCCGGAAGCCGGTCATCACCTCGTCCATGATCAGCAGCGCGCCGTTGTCGTGGGCCAGCGTGCGCAGGCCCTCGTTGAAACCGGGCAGCGGCGCGACCGCGCCCATATTGCCCGCGGCGGCCTCGGTGATGACGCACGCGATCTGGCCGGGGTTGGCCTCGAATGCCGCGGCGACGGCGGCGAGGTCGTTGTAGGGCAGCACGATGGTGTCGGCGGCCTGCGCGCCGGTGACACCGGGCGAGGTCGGCAGACCCAGCGTCGCGACGCCGGAACCCGCGTCGGCCAGCAGCGCGTCGACGTGGCCGTGGTAGCAGCCGGAGAACTTGATGATCTTGGACCGGCCGGTGAACCCGCGGGCCAGCCGCACGGCGCTCATCGTGGCCTCGGTGCCGGAGTTGACCAGGCGCACCCGCTCGACCGGTTCGACCCGCGCGGCGATCGCCTCGGCCAGCTCGATCTCGGCCTCGGTCGGCGCGCCGAACGACAGTCCGCCCGTCGCGGCCCGCTGCACGGCTTCGACGACGGCGGGATGCGCGTGGCCGAGGATCATCGGGCCCCACGAACAGACCAGATCGACATAGGAATTGCCGTCGGCGTCGACGAGGGTGCAGCCGTTCGCCGAGGCGATGAACCGAGGGGTTCCACCGACCGAATTGAACGCACGGACCGGGGAATTGACACCACCCGGGATCACCGAAGCAGCCCGCTCGAAGAGCTGGGCGGAAACCGGCACCGATGACCTGGTCGCGCGCGGAGAAGAACTCACGGATTCCAGTCTCTCAGCTCGCCTCGGCGCGCCGGACGACAGGGTGGAGCACAGTGACCCAGACCGCAGCGACCCACCGGCGACACGCCCGACACGCCGCCCCGAGTCGCTGATGATTTCGATCAAGGCGCGTTGGCCTGCGGCTACGCTCCGGGCTGCTCAGGCACTGAGCGGTTCGACATCAGCGACAGCGGAAGGGTATTTCATGCGTTTCGGCGTCACCAGCACTGCCCTCGGTACAGGGTTCGTCGCGGCCGCGGTGGTCTTCGGCGCGGGCTCGGCCGCCGCCTTCGCGCCGCAGGCCCAGCCGGATCGGATCGGCGCCCAGCTCAGCCACGAGGAGACCGTCGCGCTCGGCGCGGGTCCGATTCCGGCGCTGATCGTGATGTTCGTGCCCGCCAACCGGATCGGCGTCGGCCTGCACAGCGACACGAATCTCCACCGCGACGCCGACGGCGGCATCCGCGCCACCCTGCGTCAGGTGGTGACGGAGGTGGCGAGCCATCCCGACGGCACCGTCACCGTGTACCTGAACGCGCCGGGCACGCGCGGCGGCCGCGTCGTCGACGTCTACCAGCACTGGACCGGCTAGGTATACATGCAGGGCACCTCGGCCGAGATCGTGTGCAGCTGGCACATGATGCCGTTGTAGATACCGCTCGAGCCGGTCTCCGGGGCGAAGCCGCCGGCGGCCGGCTCGGCAACCATGGGGGTCAGGGGCAGGCCTGCGGCCTGGGCGGGTGCCGCTGCCAGGGCGATCGCCGCCACGGCCGCGGCCGCGGTACAGAATCCTGCGATGAGCTTGGTCATCGGTGTTCCTCCGTGAACTGCCCGCTGCGCGAGCGGTCGAGATACGTCCCGAACCCCAACGCGCACATCGGAATTCGGCCTCGCTCAGTGCATCGTTTCGGTAACGCGCAGCGCTACATATCCGGTCGCGATCCTGGCGACGGCATCGATGACGAGGACACCGGCCATGATCACCAGCGCGGTGGCCAGGATCAGCAGCGGTGGCGCGTATCGCACGGCCTCGAAGGCGGGATGATCGTCGGCGGTGACGAATTCGGACGTGCGCCGCGCATGGCTCCAGCTGTATACCGCGCCGGCCAGGCAGAGCACGGCCGAGCCGAGCTCGAACAGCGCGGCGGCGATCCAGCGTCTCATCCTTGCGATCCTGCCAGGGCAGCGCTCAGCGCGGTGCGCAAGCCGGTGTGGTCGATCGCCCACGCCTGCACGATCCGGCCGTCGGCCAGGCGCAATCCGATGCCGCGGCGGCGGCGCGGGACGCCGCTGAGCGCGCCGAGCGGCCTGGCCTGCGTGGCGTCGTCGTCCTCGGCGGGGAGCACGGCCACGACGTCGGCCAGCGACAGCGATTCGACGCCCTGATGCAGCGTGGCGCCGGTCAGTTCGACCCGGGCATGGGTGCGTCCCGCGATCACCTGGAGCACGGTGAATCCGCCGATGGCGACGGCGCAGAAACCCAGGGCGAACCAGTGCAGGGAGCTGCCAGCGAGCCACTCCACCAGCAGGATGACAGCGCAGAGCAACGGACCGTAGGCGACCGCGCGCCATCGCGCGCCGGGCTCGGAGAACAACACCATGGGGGTACTGCGCCGGAGAATCAGCCGACCAGGCTCGGCAACAGAATGAGAGCGATGGTGACGAGAGCGAGCAGAACCATCAATCCGATGACCAACAGATCGCGTCGCAGGCTGTGTGGCTGCTCGATCACCACGCGCATCATTGCCTCCGCTCCGCCGGTTCCCTACCGGCTATGTCACAGTGAGTACCCCAAATCACTGTGAGCATGCTCACCATACACTGCGGCGGGTCGGCGCCCCAAGACTACGGGGCGCCACCTCGCGTTCACCGACGGTTCAGCTGGAAGTACCGGGTGGATTCCGGCCGGTAACTCAGATACGCGGCGCCGACCGCGAGGACACCCTGCACGATCGCGGTGCCACCGGCGATCATCGTGGCCACCGCGGTGTCGCCGGAGAAAGCGAACATCGTGGCGACCGCGCCGAGGCCGAGCCAGACCGCGACGACCGTGAGTACCGTGCGCGCCCACGACTTACCGCGGGAGAGCTGCTGTGCGATCAGCACGGTCACCCCGGCCAGCACGAGTCCGACGATCGCGGTCAGCACGAACGCGGCCAGCACCATCACGTCGACGGTCGACGCCGGGAAGCCTGGGTCCGACTTGTGCATCTCGTCGAGGAACTGTGTGCTCAGTTCGTCGCGCTGCCCGGCCATGGTGGCGATCCCGGCGCCGGTGTACACGACCCCGAGCCCGGCAACGGCCCACCACAGCTGGCGTGCGGTGCCGACGTCTTCGGGCATCGGGAGGGTTTCGGGTTTGTGCGGTGGAACGATCACGACAGCCAGTGTGCAGCCTCGGTCGCCCAGTAGGTGAGCACGATGTCCGCGCCCGCCCGCCGGATGCCGATCAGCGACTCCAGAATCGCGGCCCTGCGGTCGATCCAGCCGCGCTCGGCGGCGGCGGTGATCATCGCGTACTCGCCGGAGATCTGGTAGGCGGCCACCGGGACCGTCGAGCGATCGGCGACGTCGCGCAGGATGTCGAGGTAGGACATCGCCGGCTTCACCATCACGATGTCGGCGCCCTCGGCGAGGTCCAGATCGAGTTCGCGCAGCGATTCGCGGCGGTTGGCCGGATCCTGCTGGTAGGTGCGGCGATCGCCTTCCAGCGACGAGCCGACGGCCTCACGGAACGGGCCGTAGAAGGCGGAGGCGTACTTGGCTGCGTAGGCGAGGATGGCGGTGTCGGTGTGCCCGACTGCGTCCAGCCCGCGCCGGATCGCGCCGACCTGGCCGTCCATCATGCCGCTGGTACCGAGCAGATCGGCGCCCGCTTCGGCCTGGGCCAGCGCCATCTCCACGTAGCGGTGCAGGGTGGCGTCGTTGTCGACCGCGCCGTCGGTGCCGATGACACCGCAGTGGCCGTGATCGGTGAACTCGTCCAGACAGGTGTCGGCCATGATGACGGTCGCGTCGCCGACCTCTTCGGCCAGCGCGCGCAGGCCGCGATTGAGGATGCCGTTGGGGTCGCTGGCCTGGCTGCCGGTGGGGTCCTTGTCCTCGGGCAGCGGCACACCGAACAGCATCAGGCCGCCGACACCGGCGGTCGCCGCTTCGACGGACGCCTTGCGCAGCGAGTCCAGCGAGTGCTGATACACGCCGGGCATCGAGCTGATCTCGCGCGGCTCGTCGATCCCGTCGGCGACGAACATCGGCAGCACCAGCTGCCGCGGCTCGAGCGTGGTTTCGGCGACGAGCCGACGCAAAGCGGGAGTCCTGCGCAACCGCCGCGGGCGGTCGAAAGCGGTCATAGACCGCAGAATACGCCTGCGCGCGAAGCCTCGCGTCGGCGCCTACGTGGGGTCGCCGGCGCGGGCAGCCTCCCCCAAGATCGACTCGAACGTGGCAAACACCGGGGGTGGTCCGGCCGAGCTCCACGCCTGATTGGTGAGCAGGATTCCGGTGACCGCGCGGTCGTTGCACCAGGTCGAACCGAGGCCGCCGTCCCGGCCGTAGGAACCGGCCCGCGGGCCGTCGGGCAGGTCGGTGAGCTGGACATCCACGCCGTATCCCCAGCCCGCGCTGCCGTCCGGGCTCGGCCCGCCGCGGGCGAGCTGCTCGGCGGTGAGGTGGTCGGCCGTCATCGCGGCCACGGATCGTCCGGACAGAACGCGGGCGCCGTCGAGTTCGCCGCCGCCGCGCAACATGCGGGCGAACCGGTGGTAGTCCGCGAGGGTGGAGACCAGTCCGTCGCCGCCGCCCTCGAACGCGGGCGGTGTACTCCACTGTCCGTCGACCGGATCGAAGACGACGCGGGCGCCGTCCCGGTCGCCGAAATACGGCCCGAACCGGTCGAGCTTGTCCGCCGGAACCGAGAAGCCGGTGTCGACCATGGCGAGTGGGCCGAAGACGCGCTCGGCGGGGTCGAGTACGCCGTCCTCGATCAGGATCGAGGCCGCGACCGCGGTCAGCGTGACATCTGTCGCCACTAGACCACAGGCCCCCGACAGCCGCCCGGCGAATCGTCGCCGGGAACCTGTGGATAACATCGAATCCCACTGGAGCTCAATGGCTTCCGCGAGAGACCGACGAAACTTGTCGGACCCCCTCGCTACAATCGAAAGCGTGTTCGAGGGTTCCCGACGATCGGGGGCGGGACCCATTCGCGACGGGAGGACGCCATGAACGCCATTGCCGCATCGAAGTCCGGATTCATCACCGCGCCGTACGTGCCGCTGGAGAAGAAGCGGCTGCCCGCGGGCAGGCCGCGTCGCTGGTATGTGGCGCACAACCGCAGGCTCAAGGCCATGCGGTTGACGATTGCGCTCCTCGATTCCGGGGTGTATCTGCCGAACCAGGCCACCAACGACACGATCCGGCGCACCGCCGACCAGATCGAGCTGCGCCCGCCGTCCGATGCCACCTGCCGACTGGTGCGCACCCTGCTGCGCTACAGCCGATGACTCGGATACGCCGAAGGCCCGCCACGGCGGGCGGGCCTTCGGGGTGTCTGCGCAGACTAGCGGCTGCTGCGGCGGCTCTTCTTCCGCGGCGGTGGCAGCAGGCCCTCGGCGCGCAGGCGCGAGGCGTGCTCGGCCAGCGCCTCTACCAGCGGACCCACCTGCGCCGTCTCGGGCTGCACGTCCACGCGCAGACCGAACTCGATCGCGGTCTCGGCCGTCTTGGGGCCGATGCAGGCGACGATGGTGCGTGCGTGCGGCTTGCCCGCGATACCGACCAGGTTGCGGACCGTGGAGGACGAGGTGAACAGGACCGCGTCGAAACCGCCGGTCTTGATCATCTCGCGGGTCTCCGCCGGCGGCGGCGACGCGCGCACGGTGCGGTAGGCGGTGACGTCGTCGATCTCCCAGCCGCGCTCACGCAGGCCCTCGGCGAGGGTCTCGGTGGCGATGTCGGCGCGCGGCAACAGCACCCGGTTGACCGGGTCGAACACGTCGTCGTAGGGCGGGAAGTCGGCGAGCAGGCCCTCGGAGGACTGTTCACCGCTGGGCACCAGCTCGGGGTTGATGCCGAACGAGCGCACCTTCTCCGCGGTGGCCTCGCCGACACAGGCGATCTTCACGCCGGAGAACGCCCGCGCGTCCAGGCCGAACTCGGCGAACTTCTCCCACACCGCGCGCACCGCGTTGGTGGAGGTGAACACCACCCACTGGTAGCGGCCGTCGACCAGGCCCTTCACCGCGCGCTCCATCTGCGCGGGGCTGCGCGGCGGCTCGACCGCGATGGTCGGCACCTCCATCGGGATGGCGCCGTGGGTCACCAGCCGCTCGCTCATCTCGCCGGCCTGGTCCTTGGTACGCGGCACCAGCACGGTCCAGCCGTAGAGGGCACGCGACTCCCACCACGACATCTTCGAGCGCTTGTCGACCTCCTTGCCGACCGTGACGACCAGCGGGCCGACCAGCTCGGAGGCGGCGTTGTTCAGGGTGGCCAGCGTCGCCTCGATGGTGCGCTGCTGGCGGGTGGTGCCACGCACGGTCACCGCGACCGGAGTCTGCGGGGCCATGCCGTGTTCGACCAGCGCACTCGCGGTCTCGGCCAGGTGCCCGGAGGTGGCGCTCAGCACCAGCGGTCCGGGGGCCGCGGCCAGCGCCGCCCAGTCGACCTCGCCGCGCACGTCCGCCTCGGTGTGCCCGGAACCGAGGGCGATACCCGCGTAGCTCGGCACCGCGGAGCCGTTCGGCAGGCCGGGCAGCACCTCGAACACCATGTGCGAGCGAGTGACGGCGTTGACCTCGTTGATCACCGAATCGGTGGTCAACGGATCACCGGCGACGACGCGCACCACATCGTGACCGCCACGGGCCTCGGCGATCAGCGTCTTGGCCACCTCGGCGGGCTCGCCGAGCGCCGGACGCACGTCCACCGGACGCTCGCCGTCCTCGGCGGCCTCGACGGCGATGCCGATCAGCGCGAGCACGCCCTTGTCGACATCGGGGTCGGTGAACGCCAGCGTCGCCCGCTCGAGCACCTCGCGGGCGCGCACGGTCAGCAGGGCCGGGTCGCCGGGGCCGGATCCGACGAAAAGGATCCGCCCTGGTTGCTTCTTGGTGCCTCGGCTGCTCATCGGTTGTTCTCCATCGGGCTGGAATTGGTGAAGTCTGGGGCGGGGGTGTTCACCGCCTGTGTGGGGGAACCGACCTCCGGTTCCGGCTCGTCCGCGACGCTCAGCAAAGCGCGAGCGCCCAGATCCAGCAGATCGCGCGCGAGTGCGCGACCGAGCTCCTCGGCGTCGCGCGGCGCGCCGACGATCGAGGCGCGCAAGACGTCGGAGCCGTCGATCGCGGCAGCACAGGCTCGCAGCGACAGCTCCTCGAAGATGCGGCCGTCCTCGTCGATCGACTCGACGACCTCGGCGATGGCGCCGATCGGCGCGGTGCAGCCGGCCTCGAGTTCACCGAGCAGCGAACGCTCGGCCAGCACCGCGGCTCTGGTCGGGGCGTCGTCCAGGCCGGTGAGGATCTCGATCAGCTGCGGGTCGTCGCTGCGGCATTCCACCGCGAGGGCGCCCTGTGAGGGGGCGGGCAGCATCTGCACCGGCTCGAGCGATTCGGTGATCGCGTCGGTCCGCCCGATTCTGGACAGACCGGCACGGGCGATGACGATGGCGTCGAGTTCGCCCTCACTCACCTTGCGCAACCGGGAGTCGACGTTGCCGCGCAGCGGGACGATGTCGAGGCCGAGTCCGAGCGCCCGCAGCTGGGCAGCGCGGCGCGGCGCCGAGGTGCCCACCTTGGCGCCGGCGGGCAGTTCACCGAGGACCAGTCCGTCGCGGGCGACCAGCGCGTCGCGCGGGTCCTCGCGGGGCGGGATGGCGGCGATGGTGAAGCGCGGGTCCTGCGCGGTGGGGAGGTCCTTGTAGGAGTGCACCGCGATGTCGATGCCGCCTGCGGCGAGCTCGTCGCGCAGCGCCGAGGTGAACACCCCGACGCCGATCTTCTGGACCGGATCCGACGACAGATCACCCGGTGTCTTGATGACGACCAGCTCGGCGGGCTGGCCCGCCGCGATCAGCGCATCACGGATGGTCCCCGCCTGTGTCAGCGCGAGCAGGCTGCCGCGCGTGCCGATCCGCCACGGCGCACTGCTGCTGCCTGCGGTCACGGTGTCCTCTTCCTGCACTGTCGTGATCATGCGTCCTGCCCATCGCCGAGGTGTCCTGCGGTGAAGTCGTCGGCCAGCGCGGACTCGGCCGCAGCGACCTCCATGGGAGCGGCAACCGCTTGCACCGCACCGGGTTTCAGTTCGAACAGCTCACGCAACGCCTCGGCGTAGCTGTCGCCACCCGGCGTCGATGCCAGCTGTTTGACGCGCACCGTCGGCGCGTGCAGCAGCTTGTCGACGACGCGGCGCACGGTGCGCGCCACCTCGTCGCGAGCCGGATCGGCCAAGTCGGGTAGCCGCGAATCCAGGCGGAGCAGTTCGGCCTCCACCACCTCGGCGGCACGCTGACGCAGTGCGGCCACCGTCGGGGTGACCTCCGCCATGCGTTGCCCGGCAAGATATTTCGCGAGTTCGTCGGCGACGATCTGACGCGCGGCGGCGGTGTCGTCGGCCGCGGCGCCCGCGGCCGGATCGCGCTGCAGCGATTCGATGTCGATGACGGCGACGCCGGGCAGACCCGCCACGGCGTGCTCCACATCGCGGGGCAGGCCGAGGTCGCAGAAGACCAGCGGATGTTCGGCGGCGTCGGTGCGGGCCCGGCCCGCGAGCGCGCGGTGGGTGTCGGCCAGTGTCACGACCGCACCGACCGCGCCGGTACAGGTGATGACGACGTCCGCGGCCGCCATCGCCTCGGTGAGGTGCGACATCTCGACGGCCTCGGCGTCGACGCCGTGCATGCTGCGCCCGGTCTCGGCGAGGCGCTGCGCGCGGTCGAGCGTGCGGTTGGCGACGATGATCCGGCCGATCCCGGCCCGCGACAGGTGCGCGACGGCCAGGCCGCCCATCGCACCGGCGCCGAGCACCACCGCGGTGCGGCCGGCGAGATCGCCGACGACGCCGCGCGCCCGGTCCAGTGCCACCGACACCACCGAGGCGCCCGCCCGGTCGATCCCGGTCTCGGAGTGCACCCGCTTGCCGACCCGCAGCGCGTGCTGGGCCAGTTCGTGCAGGGTGCGCCCGACCGCCTGCTGCCCGTCGGCGCTGGCGTAGGCACTGCGGATCTGGCTGAGCACCTGCTGCTCGCCGACGACCATCGAGTCGAGGCCGCTGGCGACCGCGAACAGGTGCTCGGCCGCGGCCTCGCTGTAGCGCACGTAGGCGTGCCTGGTCAGATCGCCCAGCGGCAGCCCGGAATGCTTGGTGAGCAGTTCGCTGACCTCGCCGAGCCCGCCGTGGAAGGCGTCGACCACGGCGTAGACCTCGACGCGGTTGCAGGTGGAGACGATCATCGCCTCGGACACATGGCTGGACTCGAGCAGCCGGTCGACCAGCTTCGGGCGGTCGGCCTCGCTGATAGCGACCTTCTCGAGCACCGAGACCGGTGCACTCCGATGAGAAATTCCGACGAGCAGGACACTCATGGCGTGATCACCGATCCCTTGGTGCTTGGCTCCGTTGCCGAATGCGGGGTGGCCGAGTGCGGCGCGGTGCGTCGCTGCGGCCTGCCGCGCGCCGGTTCGACCGGCGCGGGGTGCGTGAGGGCGGGATGGTTCTGCGCAGGCACCCGGCGCGCGATCCGGCCGGACCCGGCCTGGGCCACCTCGGGCAGGGCGGGCGCGTCGTTGCGGGCGGCGTCGAAGGAGAGCATCTGCAGCTCCATCGCCAGGTCGACGCGGCGAACCTCCACATGGGCGGGCGCGCGCAGGGCACACGGGGCGAAGCTCAAGATCGACGGGAGCCCGGCGGCGACGAGCCGGTCGCACACGTCCTGGGCGGCCTCGTCCGGTACGGCGAGTACCGCGATGGTCGGCGCGAGCGCCGGAATCTGCTCGGTGAGCTGCTCGACATCGCGCACGACGAGACCGGCGTACGCCTGGCCGATCACCGCGGGGTCGTTGTCGAAGATCCCGACCACGGTGAAGCCACGTACCCCGAAACCGCCGTAGCCGACCAGGGCGCGGCCCAGATTGCCCGCACCGATCAGCACCACCCGATGTCCCTGCGACAGACCGAGCACATCTTCGATCCTGGTGCGCAACTTGGCCACGTCATAGCCGACACCCCGCACGCCGTTGGGTCCGAGGAAGGAAAGATCCTTGCGCAGCTTGGCCGAATTGACACCCGCCGCGACAGCTAGTTCCTCACTCGATACGATGGCTACACCCTCGTCGGCCAACCCGGCGAGAACCCGGAGATAAGTAGCAAGACGAGTCACCGTGGCCTGGGGGATATCCCTCTGAAGAGCCTTGCCGGAGACGCCACCTGGCGTCTCATGCTGCTCTGTCACGTCGTCGGCTCCTCGTTCCGGGCCTGATCGCGGTCCGGTTCCTCTGTTCGTTCACCGGTTGTGGGTCGCTGCGTCGCTAGTGAGCGACCGGTGCCATGGGGGGCGGTACAAACCCGGCCACCGCCGCTGCTGGGGGCGGCGGTGCGGATTGCGTGCCACCACCGTAACCGCTTGTGCAGGCGTTCACAAAGTCGGTGAAATTGGCCTCATTTTCCGCCGCGACCAGCGAAACGGCTCAAGTCGGCCCGCAAACGTGGCTCATCGACGTCGAAATAGCTGTGTTCACGGCCGTCCAACAGGACCACGGGCAGCCGATCGCCGTATTCGGCACGCAGTCCGGGGTCGCTGACCGCGGCTTCGTCGACGTCTACGGTGTGCACCGGGAGACCGAAATCACCACAGATCGTCTCCAATTGCGCCAGTGCGATGCTGCACAGGCCACAACCGGCGCGCGTCAACAGGGTCACGGTGGGTGTGGGATTAGTCATGAGCTCTATTTAATCCTCGAGCCCGCCGCGGGTTGTCGGTGAATCCGGTTACTGTGGACATGGTTCGCGCGACTAGCGGAGGGTACTGGTGCCGGAACGTTCGAAGGTGGCTAGGGCCGGATTCGTCGCAGGGCGATTCGGAGAGTTCCCTGCGCGGTGGCAGCCCAGCCGCCTCGGCCAGGAACTACAGGAACAGTTCGCACGGCTGCCGCGCAGCCCGTTCGGGCCGAGCGAGGAGGAGCTGCGCGCCAACCTGGCCGGTGAGGCCAGCGCCGACGCCGCGCTCAGCCTGCACGATGCCGAGCTCGCCGAACAGGGCGACGACACGGGCCCCGAGGTACCGCGTGATCTGACGGCGGCGGCGTTCTTCGACGTCGACAACACCCTGGTGCAGGGCGCCTCGATCGTGCACTTCGCCCGCGGGCTGGCCGCCCGCAAATACTTCAAGACCGCCGACCTGGTCGACGTCGCCTGGAAGCAGGTGAAGTTCCGGGTCACCGGCAAGGAGAACTCCTCCGACATGGCCTCGGGCCGGGAGAAGGCGCTCAGCTTCATCGCGGGCCGCCCGACCGCCGAACTCGCCGCGCTCGGCGAGGAGATCTACGACGAGATCATCGCCGACAAGATCTGGCCCGGCACCCGCGCGCTCGCCCAGATGCACCTCGACGCGGGCCAGCAGGTCTGGCTGGTGACCGCGACGCCGGTGGAGCTGGCCAACGTCATCGCCAAGCGCCTCGGCCTGACCGGCGCCCTCGGCACGGTCGCCGAGAGCGTCGACGGCAAGTTCACCGGTCGGCTGGTCGGCGACATCCTGCACGGCCTCGGCAAGGCGCACGCGGTGCGCACCCTGGCCATCCGCGAGGGCCTCAACCTCAAGCGCTGCACGGCCTACTCCGACAGCCACAACGACGTGCCCATGTTGTCGCTGGTCGGCACCGCGGTCGCGATCAACCCCGACTCGGATCTGCGCGAGGTCGCCAAGAACCGGGGCTGGGAGATCCGCGACTTCCGCACCGGCCGTAAGGCCGCCAAGATCGGCGTCCCCACCGCGCTCGCACTCGGCGCGGCAGGCGGCGCGGTCGCGGCAGCCATCACCCGCAAACGGGCGGGATGATTGTCCCGCCTCTCCGGGAATTTTGCGGGTCGTCCGGGAGCTCGGCTGTTTGTTCTCGGGCTCGCGTCATGCGTGGGGCAGCTGGGAGGTGGGTGGGGAGTTACCCATGTTCTCGCGTGATCAGTGGGGTGCGTCCTAGCCCATTACAGCGTTGCGGCGCTTGGCGAGCAGCTTGTAGAGGGTTTGCTGGATCGTCTCGCGGACCTGGTCGGTGACCTCGAACATCGTCATCGGGTCGTCGGCCTCTTCCGGCTCGTAGGCCGAGGTCGCGATCGGCTCGCCGAATTCGATGTACCACTTCGACGGCAGCGGGATCGCGCCGAGCGGGCCCAGGTGCGGGAACAGCGGGGTCACCGGGAAATACGGCAGGCCGAGCAGGCGGGCCAGCGGCTTGATGTCGGCCAGCTTCGGGTAGATCTCCTCGGAGCCGACGATCGAGCACGGGATGATCGGCACGCCGGTGCGCACGGCCGCCGAGACGAACCCGCCGCGACCGAACCGCTGCAGCTTGTACCGGTCGGCGTAGTTCTTGCCGACGCCCTTGAAGCCCTCAGGGAACACACCCGCGATCTGGCCGGAGCGCAGCAGGCGCTCGGCGTCGGGATGGCAGGCCAGCGTGTGCCCGGCCTTGCGGGCCAGCGCGCCCAGCATCGGCAGTTCGAAGATCAGGTCGGCGGCCAGCAGGCGCAGCGCGCGCCGGTTCGGATGCTTGTCGTGGATGGCCAGCTGCAGCATCAGGCCGTCGAGCGGGACGGTGCCCGCGTGGTTGGCCACGAGCAGCGCGCCGCCGGTGGCGGGGATGTTCTCGATGCCGGCGACCTCGACCCGGAACCAGAACTCCGACAGCGGCCGCAGGGCGGGCAGGATGACCGACTCGAGCAGGTGCACGTCGTAGCCGAACTCGTCGACCTGATAGTCGCCGGTGAACCTGCGGCGCGCGAACTCCGCGGCGTTCTCGATCTGCGTGCCGACGGCGTCGCGGACGATGTCGGACAGGCTCTTGGGCGGCCGAGTCGGCATCCCCGGCCTGCGTTCGCTCAGCGACGTCACCGGGGTGGCCTGCATCGGCTGATCAGGCCAGCGTCGCGCCGGTGGTCGTTGCCGGGCCTCGACATTCACGTCGAGACGAATTACTTTCGCTCCCTCGTTCATGTATGCGCTCCCGAACCGGCCCCGATGAGGCCGAGCAGTTTGGTTTCCGCGGCGTCGATCCATGCCGGATCGAAGACGGGCCGCAACGCTGCGCCCGCGATGAAATCGTCGAATGCCTGGACCGTGGTCCAGCGGGGGGTGAAACCGAGCTCGGTCCGCATGCGGGTCGTGTCGAGCCCGCAACCGAAGTAGAAGTAGTCGGGTTGCTCACTACTGAATCCGCGCATGACCGGGCCCATCAGCGTGCGCCCGACAGTGCGGAAAACGAAGAACGGCACCGGCGCGACTATGCGCCCTGCCCGGCGGATCGCCTGCGACATGGCCAGTGCGCCGTCGCCCGCGATATTCACCGCGCCGCCGTGTGCGCGAAATGCGGCGTGCACCAGGACGGCAACAGCGTCTTCCTCGTGCAGCAATTGGAGCCTGGATTCGCGCCCGAGCACAGTGGGCGTGATCGGCGAACGCAGATATTGCACGCCGCGATCGGCCAGCCGGGGACCCACGATCGGCGCGAAACGCAGAATCGATGCGGAAATATCGGGCCTGCGCCGCGCCATTCCGCGCACCAGCGCTTCGATATCGATCATGTCGCGCGCAAACCAACCGGACGGTGGGGTACGCGCTCCCATTTCCTCGGTGAATTTCGCCGGGTCCTTGGCGCTGCAGCCGTACACCGCCGAGGACGACCGGACGACCACGCGCCGCACCGACGGCGCCTTCTGACACACGGCGAGCAACTGCATCGTGCCGAGGACGTTGACGTCCTTCATCACCGCGCGACCGCCACCGGCGGGCGGACGGGTGAGCACGGCCGCGTGCACGACGGTATCGACGTCGTTGCCCTCGACGACCTTGCGGATCAGCGGATTCCTGATGTCGGCGCGCACGAACTCGGCGCTACCCATGCGACGGCGGAGCTCCCGGCCCGGGGTCATCGTGTCGACGGCGATCACGCGCTCGACACCCGGTTCCGCGGCGAGCCGGGACGCGACATTACTACCGAAGAAGCGGCTGGCTCCGGTCACCAGCACTACCTTCGGTACGTGTCGTTCCCGTGTATCAGAACTCGGACCTGGCCCCACTCAAAGCCCCCTGCTTCTCATGTTTTCCCGCGTACCAGAGTAGCCGCATTCGCGTCACCCACCGACACGATCAACAAGCTTTTAACGATGACGCTGTAAGAAAACACAAGCCCGTCACCTTCGAAGGTGACGGGCTCGCGTAGGCACGCAGGCTTACTTGCCGAGTTTGCGCCGCTGAACACGCGTGCGGCGAAGCAGCTTGCGGTGCTTCTTCTTCGACATACGCTTGCGGCGCTTCTTGATCACAGAACCCATAGGGTTTCCTCGCGTTTCTCTACTCGGCATCCACACGCGGTGTCGCGTGCGTCGTCTGGTGCCCGCGCCGCCGGGGCGCACCGGACACCACGAAGCGGTGCCACCGGCAGGCGGACACGAACCGAGGGTTCATGCTACCGGGACACCCGAGCAGTGACGAAACCGCCCTTCTACCTGGCGGGCTGGTTCAGCCCGCGTCGAAGTACGACGTCTCCAGGTAGTCGTGCACCGCCTTCGCGTGCACCCGGAACGAGCGGCCGACCCGCACCGCGGGCAGTTCACCCGAGTGCACGAGCCGATACACCGTCATCTTCGACACCCGCATGAGATCGGCGACTTCGGCGACGGTGAGAAACTGCGTGCCACCGCCGATCACCGGTTGTCCCTGCGTGGAGCCGACCCGCGGACCGGATGAACCCGATCCACCGCCCGACGCCGGTGAATTGCTTGCAGACATTCTGTTCGCAGACATCATGGCACCATTGACCTCCGGCACGTCCGCGCCACCGGCTTCCCCACCGGCGGAACAGACACGCACGTGCTTCTACGAGCTTAGCGGGACCAGTGGGATTACTGCGACGGGTGTGAGAAATCGGTTTTCATCCCGGGTACCCGATCGTCATTCGCTCGACGCGCCCTGTTCCGCGGAGCGTTGCTTGGAGGCGTGTAGCGCCTCGATGAACGCCGACCGCAACGCGCCCCGCTCGAGCACCCGCAGCGCCGCCGCCGTCGTGCCACCGGGCGAGGTGACCGCGGCCCGTAGATCGACCGCGCTCTGCCCGGTCTCGTCCAGCAGCGCGGCCGAGCCGATCATGGTCTGGACGACCAGCCGGCTGGCCACGTCGTGCGTCAGCCCCAGGCTCACACCGGCATCGATCATCGCCTCGACAACGAGGAAGAAATACGCCGGCCCCGAACCCGACACCGCGGTGACCGCGTCCATCTGGGCTTCGGGCACCGTCACCACCTGACCGACGGCTTCGAGCATCTCACCGACCAGCTCGAGCTGTTCGGCGTCGGTGTAGCGGCCCGCCGCGAGCACACTCATCCCCTGCCCGACCAGCATCGGCGTGTTCGACATGACCCGGACCACCGCGAAGCCCGCGGGCAGCTTGGACTCGAGCCGCGCGGTGGTGACGCCGGCGGCCAGCGAGACCAGCACCTGGTCCCGACCGGTGTCGAGGTCGGCCTTGGACAGGTCGGTGAGCACCGAGTCGACATCGCCCGGCTTGACCGCGACGACGACGATGTCGGCCCCGACGACCGCGTCGGCGACCGATCCGGTCACCCGGATCTTGAACCGCTCGGCGAGCTGCGCGGCACGCGCGGCGACCGGCTCGACGACGACCAGGTCCTTGATCGCCCTGCCGGATTCCAGCAATCCGGCGACCAGCGCCTCACCGATCCGCCCGCCACCGACCACCGCAATTCTCGTCATACAGACAAGGTTAGTGGTGCGGTGTCCCTCAGCGCGCCTGCGGGATCAACGCGAGCTGGCGGCTCTGGGCGACGACGGCGCCGGTGGAGTCGATGACCAGCTGGTCCTCGTCGAACATGCGCTCACCGACCTCACGGGCGGTCGCGATGACCCGCAGCCAGCCCGGGGCGGGGATGCGGCGCAGGTAGGTGGTCATCTGGACGGTCGGCGACCAGCCGAAGTGGCCGAGGTTCATCGGCACCGGCGGGCTCATGTCGGCGGCCATCATGGCGAAGGCGGCGCGCACGCGCGGGTCGGCCTCGTCGCCGTCGAGCGGACGGATCCACAGCCGCGCCCGGGGCGGGCCGGTCTCGCCGCGGGCGAAGTCGGCCCAGTTCGCGTCGAGGAAGACCCGCGACACCTCGCCGACGTGCACGATCTTGCCCATCGGCGAATCGGGGGTGTACTCGAGCGCGGTGGCGTCCGGCGCGGCGGGCATGTCGGTGCCGGTGTCGCTCCAGCGGGTGCCGTCGGCGTCGAGGTGGCCGAAGGTGAAGGCGGTGCGCACCAGCGTGCGCCCGTCCTGGATCAGCTCCGCGTCGGCGAGGCAGATCTGGCGGCCCTTCTTGCGGATGTGGACCGCGTACTCGACCTCGCCGGGATCGGGGGCGCCGAGGAAGTCGGAGCTGGCCGCGATGGGCGCCATCTGCGCGAGCGCGGGGTCTGCCTCGGTGAGCCAGCGGGTGGCCGCGGCGGCGCTGGCGGCGACCATCGTACCGCCGTGCACCTTGGGACCGATGGTCCAGGTGGGCGCGATGATGCCGACGTAGCGCCCGGTGTCGGCATCGGTGGTGGGGAGCTCGGTCAGGTCGACCACCTGACTGAACGGCGCGTCGGTCGCGAGTTCTCGCGTCATCGTCACTCCTGGTCGCTGTACACGGCAATTCGTACAGCGTACAAGGAGGTCATGGTGACCACCATGCCGCGGCGGTGTGATCTGTCAGGTGCGGTCGGCGTGAGTCGCGCCGGTGAGGTGCCTGCGCGCGAAATCGAGGGTGCGGCCGAGCAGCGCCGAGCGCTCGGCGGTGGTCCGCGCGGTCTGGGTGTTGATCTCGGCCACCGCGTGCCCGGTGAAGCCGGTGTGCACCAGGTACTCGCACAGCTGCGCGCACGGCTGGGTGCCGTCGCCGGGGACCAGGTGCTCGTCGTGCGCGGCGCCGCGACCGTCGGCCAGGTGCAGGTGCACCAGGCCGTCGCCCATCCGCCGCGCCAGTTCCAGCGCATCGGCGCCCGCGGTCGCGGTGTGCGACAGATCGAGGGTGTAGTGCTCGAAACCGATGTCGGTGGGATCGAACGACGGGCTGAACGCGCTCACCGACCGGCCCGGCCCCGATCGGCGCTCCAGCCTGCGCACCGCGCCCTCGCGGAACAGGGTGTCGGCCCGCATCGGGAACATGTTCTCGACCGCGACGTTCACCGGATAGCTCGCTTCGAGCTCACCGACCTGCTCGGCGAAGCCCTTGGCATAGCGGCGCTGCCAGCGGAACGGCGGATGCACCACCACGGTGTCGGCGTCCAGCGCCTGCGCGGTGCGCACGCTGCGTTCCAGCTTGGCCACGGGGTCGGCGCCCCAGACCCGCTGGGAGATCAGCAGACACGGCGCGTGCACGGCGAGCACCGGGACGTCGTAGCGCTTGACGTAGGACTGCACGGTCGCGATGTCCTGGCTGGCCGGCTCGGCCCACACCATCAATTCCACACCGTCGTAACCCAATTCGGCCGCGTAGCGGAACGCCGCCTGCGTGTTCTCCGGATATACCGATGCCGTCGACAGCCCGATTCCGATGTCCGCCCGCGCGTTCCCCACAGCCCACTCCCTGCTTCAGCTGGTACTGAGGAGAAAGGCTAGCGGTCCCAGCGTCACGAAGACGCCTACGACGACAGCGATCACAGTGCTGAAGATGTCGTCGGTGCGGCGCAGCACCCGGACCAGAGCCACGAGTCCCAGGATCACGACCATCGCGAGGGCCAGCGCCACCCACGGCAGCGTCTCCCACATCGTCTCGAAACCCTTGAACAGCAACATGCCCGCGACCGCCGCGCCGACGCTCTGCCCGGCGAGGATCAGCCACTGACGGCGGTTGGCGTCGTCGGCGGCGGTGCGCGCAGAGCGGGCACCAGCCCGGCCTGCCGCCACCCGGCTCGCACCAACCCGACTCGCGGCCACCCGGCTCGCGGCCATCCGGCTCGCCGCCCGCGACTTGGCCCGGCGCGCCACCTTGGACGCGGCGGCCTTGGTCGCGGCCCGCTTGCTCGCCCTGGTCGGCTTCGGCTCTGGTTCGTAATCGTCGTCGTAGTCGTCCTCGTCGTCGTACTCGCCGTCGTCGTACTCGGCGTCGGAGTAGTCGTTGTCGGCGTAGTCGCGGTCGGCGTAATCGGACTCGGCGTAGTCGTCGGTGTCGGGGTCGGCGCCCGGCTGCTCGCCGCCGACGCGATAGATCTCGGTGCGCGCGTCGGCGTCTTCTGCGCGCTGGCGGAGCAGGTCACCGGCCACCGACTGACCGGCGACCAAGGGCTGTTCCTGGCTGACCGGCGACCACGCGGCCGTGGCGAAACCACCGCTGTCGGGTGCGGACTCCTCGGTGTCGGGACGATGCCTGCGCGCCGACCACGACGGCAGTCCGCCCTTCTTCCCGGCGTCGGGTGCCGACCGCCTGCGATCCAGCGACGGCCGTTGATCGGCCTCGGGGGCCTGCGGCCAGCCGGTCCCCCGCGCCTGCGGGGCGTCTGCCGGATCGAAGGCCTGGGTGGCGTTGTCCTGGCGCCGGCCGAAAGCCGCGTCGACGTCGGCAAAGCCGCCGAAGCCCTGGACCGAATCCGGGCGTGGACCGAAGGCAGGTCCCGGATCCGGGTAGCCGCCGAAGCCCGGTGCCGCGTCGGCGCCCGGATAGCCGTTGAACGCCGGTGGGGCGTCCTGGCGACCGTTGAAGCCACGCGGGGCCTCGCCGCCGTAGGGCGTGGCCTCGTAGCCGGTAGGCGCGTAACCGGACGGCTCCGCGGCAGGCGCCGCGGCGGCTTCCTCCGCGGCCTCGGCGGCCCGCCTGCGCGCGGCGCGGCCACCGGTGACCGGGGGCGCCTGCGGTGGCTCGGGGATCTCCTCCGGATCGGGCTTGCGGCGACGGCCACCGGCCGCCCCCGGCACCGCGGGCAGCGCACCGGAGCCGAACATCTCGGCGATGCCGGGATCGACCGGCTGCGCCGAACCGGGCGCGCCGAGCCTGCCGGGACCACGCCCGTTAGCGCGCGTCGAGGTATCGCGCGTCGAGGTGTCGCGCGCCTCGGCCCGGAACGGACCGAACGGATCGGACGACGGGCGCGAGCCCGCCACGCCGAGGGGATCGTTGGGGTCGGGAGCGGAGAATCCCGAATGGGGATCGAAGCGGGTGATCGGCCCTGACATCGGCGAGAACGCCGGCTCGGCCGGGCCCGGCGGCGGATACGGCGCGGGCTCATAACTCGCGGGCGGTTCATAGCTCGCGGGTGGTTCGTAACTCGCCGGTTCCGGCGCGGGCTGGTAGGTCGGGGCCGGTTCGGGCGCGGGCGCGGCGTGCGAGTTCGGCTTGACGGCCGCGTTCTCACCGGTCAGATCGTTGACCGAGAGCCCACGCCCGCTGCGTCTGCGCCTGCCACCGCCACCCGACGGCGACGAGGCACCCTGCGCGGCATTGCGCGCGAGTAGTTCGGCGACGGATAGCTGTTTCGAATCCTCACCACTCATGCCGACTCCGCTCTCGCCACCGACGCGGCCGGCGGCTGGACGGCCGGGCCTCCGTTGGGCTCGGTGTCCAGTTTGCGCAGGATCAGGCCTTCGCGCAGCGCCCATGGGCAGATCTCGATGCTGTCGATCGACAACGCCCGCATACTCGCCTCCGCGACCAGTGCGCCGGCCACCAACTGCTGGGACCGGTCCGAACTCACGCCTTCCAGCTCGGCACGGTCGGCCGCGGTCATCCGGGAGATGAACGCGATCAGCTGGCGCAAACCGGAGCTGGTCAGTGTACGGCGCACCCGCGGACCGGCGGCCGAGGGTGCCGCCCCGGTCAGCCTGGCCAGCGAGCGGAACGTCTTCGAGGTGCCGACGGCCAGGTCCGGTTTGCCCGGCTCGGTGAGGGTCTTGCTCGGCCCGACCAGTTCCGCGTCGAGCCAGTCGCGCAGCACCGCGATCTTGCGCTTGCCCGGTGGATCGTCACGCAGCCACTCCCTGGTGAGCCTGCCCGCGCCGAGTTGCAGCGACAGCGCGACGTCGGGTTCCTCGTCGCCGCCGTTGGACATCTCCAGCGAGCCGCCGCCGATGTCGAGATTGATGATGCGGCCCGCGCTCCAGCCGAACCAGCGGCGCACCGCGAGGAACGTCAGCCTGGCCTCGTCGTCGCCGGAGAGCACCTCCAGATCGACACCGGTCAGGGCGCGAACCCGGCCGAGCACTTCCTCGGAGTTGGTCGCCTCACGCAGCGCCGAGGTCGCGAACGGCATCAACTCGACGCACTTGGAGTTGCGGGCCAGATCGGCGAATTCGGCGATGGTCGCGACCAGCCGCGCCTCGCCCGCCTCGGTGATCCGCCCGTCGCCATCCATGTTCTCCGACAGCCGTAACGCCGACTTCGACGAGCTCATCGGCATCGGGTGACCACCACGATGCGCGTCCACCACGAGCAGGTGAACGGTATTGCTTCCGACATCGAGAACACCAAGCCGCACAGGAATACGGTACTTGGTGATCCCGTCCTACAGGCCAGGCGACTGAACTGTTAGCGTCATAAGTTGTGACCGAAGGCGCACCTGGCTCCGCAGAGACCGGGCTCCGACCTGGGCGAAAGATCGATCCGAGCCCCGAAGTCGAGCTCGACTTCCCGCGTGAATGGATCGAGTTCACCGACCCAGCAAACGACGAGCACCAGATCGTCGCCGACCTGACCTGGCTGCTGTCGCGCTGGTCCTGTGTGTTCGGCACACCGGCCTGTCAGGGGATCATCGCCGACCGTCCCGACGACGGCTGCTGCTCGCACGGCGCCTTCCTCGCCGACAAGGACGACCGCAAGCGCCTGGCGAGTGCTGTGAAGATGCTCACACCGCAGGACTGGCAGCTGATGGGCGAGGCCACCGAGAAGGGCAAGGTGGTCAAGAAGGGTTACCTCGAACTCGACGAGCTCGAGGACGAACCCGCGCTGCGCACCCGCCGCTTCGACGGCGCCTGCATCTTCCTCAACCGCCCCGGTTTCGCCGCGGGCCCCGGCTGCGCGCTGCACATCATGGCGGTGCGCAAGGGCATCGAACCGCTCGAGGTGAAACCGGACGTCTGCTGGCAGCTGCCGATCCGCCGCACCCAGGACTGGGTGGAGCGTCCCGACGGCGAGCAGATCCTGCGCACCGTGGTCACCGAGTACGACCGCCGCGGCTGGGGCCCCGGCGGCCTCGATCTGGATTGGTACTGCACCGGCTCCCCCGACGCCCATGTCGGCGCCAAGCCGGTGTGGCAGTCCTACGCCCCGGAACTGCGCGAACTGCTCGGCGCGCCCGCCTACGAGGAACTCGCCAAGCACTGCCGCCGTCGCGAGGGTCTGGGCCTGATCGCGGTGCACCCGGCGACAGTCGAAGCCGAGCGAATCCACCCCGAAGCTCACATTTCGAATCAGTCGGCGTGAAATTCTCGCAATCTGCTGGTTCACCCCGTGGTCATGCGAAAGTCATCAAGATCGGGTTGGATCGCTGTTCATGTCGAAGAAAGCGCTTTCCCTGGCGACCCTCGTGATCGGCGCCACCCTCTCCATGACCGGCCTGGCCAACGCCGCGCCGAACGGTGATCCGGCCGCGTACGCCGACTTCACCCCGAGCTTCGTGAACTTCAACGACCCGGCCGCGGTCGACGCCGCCAAGAACGGCAAGTTCATCATCATCAGCGCGACGGGCACCACGACCACCATCGCCTGCCGGGGCAACGCCGCCGACGTCCCGATCTACGACTGCATGCAGGAAGACGCCTTCGGCTGGATCCCGCTCAAGAAGATCGACACCCCGATCGGCGTCGCCTGGAGCGCGCTCTGAGCTCGGGCCACCTACACGCCAGAACCCGGCACCACTTCCGCAGTGATGCCGGGTTCTTTCGGTTCTACGCTTCTAACTTGTAGCCGAGGCCGCGCACGGTGACCAGGTGCTCCGGCTTGGCCGGGTCGGCCTCGATCTTGGAACGCAGGCGCTTGACGTGCACGTCCAGGGTCTTGGTGTCACCGACGTAGTCGGCGCCCCAGACGCGGTCGATCAGCTGGCCGCGAGTGAGTACCCGGCCGGAGTTGCGCAGCAGGTACTCGAGCAGGTCGAACTCCTTGAGCGGCAGGGTGACCTGCCCGCCGTTGACGTGCACCGTGTGCCGGTCCACGTCCATCCGCACCGGACCTGCCTCGAGCACGCCGTTCTCGCTGCCGGAGTCCAGCTCGTCACCCGCGCCGCGGCGCAGCACGGCGCGAATGCGGGCGATCAGCTCGCGCGCCGAGTACGGCTTGGTGACGTAGTCGTCGGCGCCCAGTTCCAGGCCGACGACCTTGTCGATCTCGCTGTCGCGCGCGGTCACCATGATCACCGGCACACCGCTGCGGGTGCGCAGCTGCTTGCAGACATCGGTGCCGCTCATGCCGGGCAGCATCAGGTCGAGCAACACGATGTCGGCGCCGGAGCGATCGAATTCGGCCAGCGCGGACGGACCGTCGCCGACGACGGTGACATCGAAGCCTTCCTTGCGCAGCAGGAACGCCAGCGGATCGGCCAGCGACTCCTCGTCTTCGACGATCAACACACTCGTCATCTGCGTGCCTCCACACCGCTCGTTCGTCCAGCGGGGGTGCGCTGGATGATGGTTTCTCTCGTGGCGAGCTCCGGCGTCTGCTCCGTGTCCTCGTCCCCATCGGCTTCCAGATGGGCGGGGATGCGCAGCGTGAACGTCGAGCCGGTGCCCAGTTTGCTCCACAGGGTGATCTCACCGTTGTGGTTGGCCGCCACGTGTTTGACGATGGCCAGGCCGAGCCCGGTGCCGCCGGTCGACCGGGAGCGGGCCTTGTCGGAGCGGAAGAACCGCTCGAACACCCGTTCCTGGTCTTCCTTGGCGATGCCGATCCCGCGGTCGGTGACGGCCATCGCGACATGATCGCCGCGCAATGACCGGCTCACCGACACGTGCGAACCCTGCGGCGAGTACGCGATGGCGTTCTCGACCAGGTTCGACAGCGCGGTGACCAGCAAAGTCTCGTCGCCGAGCACTTCCAGCCCGCTGGGCCGGTCGGTGCTGACGGTGATGCCCGCGGCCTCGGCGGCGGTGCGCGACCGGTCGACGGCCTGCTGCACCACGGTGTCGACGTCGACGACGGCCAGATCGGGCAGCTTCTCGGCGCCCTGCAGCCGCGACAGCGCGATCAGCTCGGTCACCATCTTGCCGAGGCGACGCGATTCGCCCAGCACGCGCGAACCGAAGTGGCGCACCGCGTCGGGATCGTCGGCGGATTCCAGCATGGCCTCGGCCAGCAGGCTCATCGCGCCGACGGGAGTCTTGAGCTCGTGGCTGACATTGGCGACGAAATCGCGCCGGGTCGCTTCCATGCGCGCCTGCTCGGAGTCGTCGTCGGCGAACAGCACGACGAAGCTGGTCTCCTCGCGGGACAGCTTGCGGGCGACGCCGCGCACGGCGATCCGGCCACGGCCGGGCAGTGGGTTCTTCGCGGTGAGGTCGTACTCGGCGGACTCGCCGGTTTCCAGCACCTTCTCCACCGCCGCCCAGGCGCGCTCGTCGAGCAGCCGGTTACGGACCAGGCCGAGTTCCTCGGCGCGCGGATTCACCAGCACCACGTCGCGGTATTCGTCGACGACGGCGATGCCGCTCTCGGAGGCGAGCACGATCAAGTCGAGCACCTGCGACATCGTCAGTCCGGTGTCTTCCTGGGTGCGGGCGGCCTGCCTGGCGTTGACATACGGGATCAGCAGGCCCCCGACTGCCAGCCCGACGACAGCCGCGAGGACTGCCAACAGCACGGCCTGCGGAACACTCACGCTTTGATCGTACGAGTGCCGACCGACGTAGCGGTGGCGGGTCGTCGAAGTTTCGCGCAGGTCACAGGCCCTTGGCGTGGTGTTCTCGTGCCGTTCACCCGGCGGGCACCTGGAGTGTCCCGGGCGTGTCAGTCCGGCGGGTCGCCATACATCGCGAGAGTCACCGCGGCCCCGTGCCGCTCGACCCATGTGCCGAGCGCATAGATCGGCTGGAGCAGATCCCGGCCGGCCTCGGTGAGTTCGTATTCGACGCGCGGCGGCGCTTCGGCGTAGCGCTGCCTGCGTACGAGCGTCATCTGCTCCATCCGCCGCAACGTCTGGGTCAGCATCTTCTGGCTGATCCCGCCGACGGCGGTGCGCAGGTCACTGTGACGAAGCGGACCGTCCCGCAGCATGTACACGATCACGGGCAGCCAGGAGTTCCCGAACAGGTCGACGCCCATCCTGGCTGGGCAGTCGGCCTCGTAGTCGCCGTAGGGCGGGTATTCCGTCCGTTCGGCCGGTGCGGCGGTCATGCGAACCAGCCTGCCACCGCCGATAGGCACCCGCGGGTGCCTATCGGAATTCCTAGCGTCGGTGTGGTCGTCGCCGCTGGGCGCGACATCACCGGAACACAGGAGTTGTCATGCGAATTGGGATCATCGGCGCGGGGGCGATGGCGGCCGCGCTGGGCGGTGGTTGGGCCGCGGCCGGTCACGAGGTGGTGATCGGGGCCCGCTCGGCCGAGGCCGCACGCGAACTAGCCGCCCGGATCAGCTCGACGCTCGGCGATACGCCGCGCGGCACGAGCCCAGCCGACACGAGCACTTCGGCGGCACAGGTCACCGAGGCGCCGGGCATTGCCGAACCCGAGCCTGCGGCGACGATCGCGGTACGCGCCGCCGGCATCGGCGCGACGATCGCGGGCGCCGAGGTTGTGCTGATGGCGGTGCCGGTGGACGCGCTTGCCGAACTACTCGGCGATCACGGCGGCGCGTTGGCCGGGAAGGTCGTCATCGATTGCACGAATGCCTTCCTGCCCGACGAGTCCGCACCCGAGGGCGTCACCGCCTTCGTCCTGAGCGAGGACGCGGTGGCCGAACGGATCGCCGCGGGCGCCCCGAAAGCGCATGTGGTCAAGGCCTTCAATCTGCTCGCCGCCGAGGTGTGGGCAGGCCCCGATCGGATCTTCGACGGTGTGCGCCTTGCCGTCCCGCTCTGCGCCGACAACCCCACAGCGCTGCATACCGTCGCCACCCTCGCCGAAGACCTTGCCCTCCAGCCCTTCCCAGCAGGCGGCCTGCACCGAGCCAAATACCTCGAAGCCACCTCCGTTTTCACGGTAGGTCTCTGGTTCGCCGGCGCCGACGCCCGCGCGATGCTGCCACCCCTTTCCGCCGCATTCGCCGTCACCGACGCCTGACCCGAGCGCACCCATACTTGCGCGAAAAAGCCCGTCCCCGAACCATGACGTTCGGGGACGGGCTTCTCCGTATTACCGGGATGAGATCACGGAACGAGTTGCGGGTTCAAGGTGACTGCGGCCGCCCCGATTCCGGCGCCGACAAGACCGCCGATTCCAGCGGCAGGCAGTCCGGCGATACCGGCTCCGATCGCGGCACCGATAGCGACACCGGCGACTGCTCCGATGGCAATGGACGGAGCCGCGATAACTGCCTCCGCAGCCAAGCCCGCAAGGAAGACCGGCACATCGATGATGCAGCCCGTGGTGACGCAGCCGACCATGGCGCCGATCAGAACACCGGCGGCGACCGTGCCGATGCCGATCAAGAAGCCGGCACCAGCGCCGATGACACCGCCGACCACGGCGCCCGGGATGGCGCCGACGACGGCAGCGGGGATTCCGGCTGCCGCGGCGCCGATTCCGGCACCGACCAGAGCGCCGGTGCCGACCTTGTCGGGGCCGGCGATCGGGGCGTCGATGGAAATGAGCGCCTCTGCCGGAGTCGCCACGCTCCGGAACGACACCGGGCGATTATCGACCCTGACCATATTATTCTGGTTGTCGACGGTGACGGTGTGCCCGTCGATCGTCATCGTCCGATCGTCTACGAAGGTGATGTCATGTCCGTCGTAGGACGTGGTGCGCTCGATGCCGGCCACCACCGGTGCGACCGGAGCGGCAGATGCCACATCCGCGCAGGTGACGGCAATCGCCAATGGAAGCGCACCGGTAACGAGTGCCCGGCTGAATTTTCTGGTGGCATGACGAAGAGCCACGTTCCCCCCTGAGTAACGAAGTTTCGATCGAACGCGACTATTCAATATCACCAGATTTCGACAGTCCAAAAATTGTGACGCTGCCGACTTCGGATTCGATTTGAGTTTGCTCACATCAAAAAATGGTCGCGTGGACCAGCCGCCGCAATAGGCTCGATCCCGTCGATCAGGCGTTGCTCGCCCGCGGGGAACCAGCCTCGCCACCAGTGAAAGGCTGTCAGTCGAAGAGCTCGCCCGCGCGCGTCGCGGTCAAGGCCTGCACCAGCCAGGTGTCGAGCTGAGCGAGGTCGGTGGTCTCGACAAGTCTCGCCCGATGGGCAGCCGAGAGCTCGATGCCCCTTCCAGTGAGCACAGTCAACACCGAGCGCGCCGCCTGTTCAGCCCGCCCTTGCTCGAGGCCCTGCTCCAGGCCCTGCTCGAGGCCCTGCTCACGACCTTGTTCACGCAGCCGCTGAGCCGATTCTGAACGGAAGAACGACAGATCAGTAGCCATTTGGTCCCTCCACAGCTGGGCGGCGTCGGTATGTGAAATTCCTTGTTCGACGAGTTCGGCATAGAACGCGGTCTCATCGTCGTATCCCCGCCTGCGGAACGCCACGATGATCGCCTCCAGTATCGCACCGATCTCCGGCTCCCGGGCATGCGTGATCGCGGAAAGTGCAGCCAGAGGCAGGTCGTCGAGGACCTCGGCGGGATCGGTGATCGCAGGCACGTTGTGCGGGCCCAGGACGAGCGGCTGCAGAGTGAAACTGGTCCAGCGCCGATACGTGACCGTCATCGGCTTACTCGCCCAGGTGGCGGTCTGCTTGTCATGGCATACGACCACCAACACGACCGGCAGCTCGTACTTGTTGTGCAGGAAGGTCACGTAGTACGACCACGCCGCGATCCTCGTGACATCGCTGCTCGATTGCGCCTCCACGACGAGCAGGAACGTATCCTCTGCGGTCGTGATCCGCAGGATGGTGTCGGCTCGTCGTTCGACCGGAGCCGTCTCGGTGAGATCAACCGAAATCTGTTCCACAGCAATGGGATCCGGAAATGGGAGATCGAGAACGTGGAAGGCGCGAGCGAACGCGACTGGATCATGGGTGAAGATCCCGTGCATCGCCTCGTGCGACGAGCTGACCATGCAGGAAGACTATCAATCTTCGAAACTTTGTTCGAATAGGACAAAATGCCCTTCGCGCCACCCTCGAGAGCGATGGCGGCGTGCTGGGCCGGCGGTCAAGTGCGGCAAGGCATCACGGGCGACATCGGTGTACGTCATGACTGCACCGGACTCAATCCTCGTGCGCACCGGCCGTCGCGATGGTCTCGATCGCGTCGATCAGGCGTTGCTTGCCCGCGGGTTCGATGTGCAGATCCTGGTATCGCCGGTAGGTGAGATAGCGTCCGTCGTCTGCCACGTCGAGCCAGGTCAGATACCTTGCCGGCGTTGGGCGTTCGGCGTGCAAGCCCACTCTGGACTCGATGTGTCCGGAGGCGGTGCGGCGGGTCTCGGTGAGACGGTGCATGCGGGCGGCGACGGAATCGGTGGGGCGCTGCCAGGATTCGAAGTGCGCGGCCAAGCGGTCGATGTCCTCGACGAGGTGTCCCGCCTGCCCCGCCTGCAGCTCGCCGAGGAAGGAGGCGAAGGCGCGCGCCACCATCCCGGCACTGCCGGAGAACACCTCGACACTGTTGTCGTCGTACTGCCGGATCACGACACCGCGCTCCCCGGACCGTGCCCCGTAGGCGCGCAGCCGGGGTCCGGCGTCGTCGAATACCGCCAGCGCGGTGTCGGGCCGGGCCGCGTGCCGCAGCACCGCGGTCAGGTCCGGGTCGGCGCCGGTTGGCCAGCGCTGCGCCGCGACCTGGGCGAGCGCCGCGTACCCGTCTTCAGTGTGGGCGGCCGAATGCACGGTGAGCGGAAAGGGATAGCGGTCGTCACCGGTTTCCGCCTGCCACACGTAAGCGAATTCGTCGGCGGTGAAGGTCCAGCTCACGATGCCCCCGCGCCGCCCTGGTCCTCCGCGAGGCGGGTCGCGGGTGCGTCGGCCCCGATGGCTCCGGGCACCGCGGGCTGTTCCGGCCCGAGCAGCTCGGGCTGAACTCCGCGAAGGTAGTCGGGAGCCTGGTGTTCGTCATCGTCGTCGCCTTTGCCGCCGCGCGCGCCCGGCGCACCCATCATGCCGGGCGAACCCATGCCACGCGCAGCGGATGCCGCGCCTGCCGCACCGGAAAGACCAGCGGCGGCGAGGTTTTGACCGGCGCCGACGGGCGAACGCCCGGGGACGGAACCGCCCGGACCGAGAGTGCCGCCACCGCCCGTGCCGGCCCCACCACCGGGCGATCCGGTCCCGGGCGATCCACCGGACGGGTTGGTGCCGGTGCCCGGCGTGGCCGCGGCGGGTGCCGTTGCGGCGGGATTGGTGCTCGTGGGGTCGGCGCTGTTCTGCGCCTGGGCGTCGTCGTCGCCGTTGCTGTTCCCGGTATCGGTACCCGCCGATGAGGAGTCGTCGTCGCCGTCGGTCGATTCCGGCTGCGCGGTGTCCTCGGTGGTGGTGCCGGGATCACCGGAAGTCCCTGCGTCGGCATTGTTTCCGGTTCCACCGCCGGTCGTGCCGCCGTTGTTCGACCCACCGCCACCCGTGCCGGTGCCGGTGTCGCCGCCGGTCCCCGGTTGGGTGGGCGCCACGAAGGTCGGCACATTCTCACCGGCGGGCCCATAGGTCGGCTTGTAGGTCAGGTTCATCGCCGCGATCGCCTGGAGACGGCGGTCTTCCTTCTCCCGCTCGACAGTTGCCGCATCCCCGGGAACCACCAGTTCCGCCAGGGTCGCCGGCACCGAGGTACCGACGTCGACCGCCTCGGCCGAGTTGACCGGCGCGGGCACAGCCACTTTCACCGCTTCCGCACCATAAGCCGCAGCCTTCACCCGATGCCCGACCGCGGACAGCACCGTGTACACATCCGTCGCCTCGGTGACGAACCGCCGCCCGGCGGCTTCCCCCGCCGACGCGAACTCGCCCTGCAGACTCGATGCGGCCCGCGCCGTCTGCAGCATCAGTCCGGTCACCGCACCCGAGATCTCCGTGAACATCGCGACCCACTTGTCACCGAACTGCTGCATCACACCGGGCTGCATCTGCTGCACCGCGTTGTAGATGTCCTGGTGCGAAAGTCCTTCGAAGACTTCGAAATCGGCGATGTACTTCGGATCGGTCCCCCCGTGACTCAGCGCCTCCTGCTGCCGCTCAGCCCCCGTCTGCTGCTGTCGCCCGTTGGCCGTCGGCACCAGTGGTGGTAGTCCAAATGTCGTCGAAAGAATGTCCGTCAGCGGAACCTGCGTTCCTCCCCCGTCCGCCATGGTCAGTTCTCCTTACCGATGGATTTCTCTACTACCGAAGCGATTTCCATGATGTTGGCGCACGGGTCGAGATTCTGGTTCTTGCCGAGGCTTTGGACTCGGACCCACATCAGCACCACGCCGACATTCGTCTCCATCTGTACATTGCATTCATCCGTGGCCCCGGGCGCACCCTTGCCCCACCCCGCTCGGCGGCCATTGATTGTCGTCGACTCCAGCCAGCTTCCGTTCTTCTTCAGGTTCTCTTCCCATGTGATGTTCCCCGAATCCAGGCCCAGCGCCAGCGTGTTGCCTGGGCTGTCGAAAGTGCACGTCAAGAACGTGTACTCGGCGACAAGGTCTGGCCCACGTTCCCGAGACTCCGAACGAAAACCCACGGACTCGATATCGGCGGCACTTATCCAAGTGCAGGGGTCGAAGACCACCTTCGGACGGCCCGTTGACTGGGTGTACTTGTTGTCCTGCGACGGCGGCTGCAACTTCGGATTGGTCATTGTCGGGCGTGCTGCCTGGGTCTCGGTGACACCCTCCGATGTATTCGGGGACGACGTAGCCGTGCCGGGAGTTGAACTACATGACGCGACTGTCAATGCGACCAGAAGACAACTCGCGATGGATATTCCAGTTTTCATCTCATGCCTGTCCGCTGATCGCGCTCAACGCCGACGCACTGAGCTGATCAACCTCGCCTAGGATTCCCGCAGCCTGAAGGTACCCATCGGCCATGCTCCGCGCCGCCGATGCCATCTGTTCGAGGACCTGCACAGCAGACGCTGCCTTGTCCGCGAATCCTTTCTGCAGCTGCAGAGCGGAGTTCAGAGACCCGAACCCATGGATGGTCTGCAGGTGAGCCGCATCCTTGACCCACCCATCACAAATCGCCGCGAACCGCAGATACGCCTGAGCCACTTCCCGAGCAGCATCCGGCTCCATCGTCAACTGCCCCGACGACGCCGCATTCCACAGCTGCGCCGCAGCATCCCCACCGATAGCCACTGAGCTCCCTCCCCATCGAAGCGTCAGCAGGGAGTCTAGCCCCGAACGCCCCTACCTGAAACAGCGGCCGATAGCTTCTCCCTCTGACCTGGACATCGCCCGGCCTCCTGGCCGCATACAGGCACCCCGATCACGACGAGAACGCCGCCGAATCCCACGCACGGACAGGGCGTGTCTATCCGAACATGGTGGCCACCAGCCGAATCCACTCCCCGACCGAACGGCAACAGCCACAGAACCGGGTAGCAGTCTCAGCGCCGGGGTTCGCACGGTTCACGCCTTGACACGATCACGACGCGTAGCCAGGATCATCGTGACTTCCCAAGGTGGGGCCGAACAACGCAGAGTGGGGGCTCGAATTGCCAGCGAACAACATTGGGTACGACACAATCGCCCGAATCAAATTCCGCCGTAGTGGTTCACCATGACAGGCGGATTCTACAATCATTACGATGATCCCGATGAGTTCTGGGACGACGAACCACTAGTGCCAAAGATGTCGACGGCAGCTCAAACTATGCCAGAACGACCGCAACGGGCCGCAACTAGCAAATCAATTCCGGACCAGTTCGCGCAAATACCGACAGCGCCGTCAAATGAGTCTCTCAGCATGCCTGAAATGCCGAGAGTCGGATCTTCATTCGTCTCGATGCAGCTTGATTCCGGATGCCTTCCAGTCCGTATATCGCTGAGTCCACGCTGGAGTAGGTACGTTGCCGCCGATGAGGTTGGCTATCAGCTTATGGCCGCCTACTGGGCAAAAGACGGAGATAAATCCGATTGGACGATTAGCCAATGAGAACAACATGGTGGACCATCAGCGGTGCTGCCATATTTGCTCTGGCGACTGGATGCTCCGCACCGGCCCCAACGGACAACAAACCGACTCAGGCTCAACCAGTTGTCACGCAGGCAGAGCTGTGCGACGCGCTGAGCAAGTTCTTCACGACCGAATTGCATGCACCCGAAGGGAAGACCGTTCCACTCTTCCCCGCTGATCTCTCGGGAGAAGCCGCTCGCGGGGGCAGCGGGATGTGTGAAATCGAGCAGGGACAGAATATAGTCGTTTCGTACTCAGCGCGGCACGCCCCGAGCGATCCAGACCCGACCGACGGGCGTCATGGATACGAAAAGAAGTCGGAACTAGGCGATGCAGTGTGGATTTATGACCTGCGATCAGATCCGCGGAATCCGTCGAGCATCGTAAGATTTGCAACGCGAATCAACAATTGGAATGCGACTCTCGAAATTCGGGAGAACGAGGTCAGCACGCAGAGCGGCACCCTGCGTCTTACCACGGACGATCAGCGCAGGTCTGTCCGATTCCTCACCGAAATGACGACAAAGCTTGCAGTTGATCGGCAGCCGATCCGGTAGCCAGTCCGATCAACAGCGCGAAGCAAAGCTGCCCAGGTCGAAATCGAGCGGTTGACGCAGGCCGCAGCTCGGGGAAACCGAATCGGAGGTCCGAAGCTGCGGCTATGCGAAGCGGCGCAGTCCGAATGCCGGAGGAGGCATCCAGGTGACCTACCGCAATGAGTTGACTGGCGCCTTGTCCGACGCACAACCCGCCGTCACCGACGAGCGGTTGGCAGCGGTCGAGCAGCTAGCCCGGTTCATCGACCATCGTGCTGCGCCGGCTCGACTGCTCGAGATGCTCGGCGACCAGAATGTCACGGTGATGGTCGATGCAGCGGAATCGCTGGCACGGCGGGGCGGGCGCAGCGGCCTGCGTGCTGTCATCGAGGAGCTTGACCGCGGCGGAGAGCCGCGGTCTCTCGACCATTCTGCGGTGGACCTAGGCGGCGATGCCGAGGCCGAGTGCTACCGCGACCGGCAGCAGGTACAGCACCGGGAAGGCGACGGTCTTGTACGAGCGTGCGCGCAGGACGGTCACCACCGCACCCGCGAAGTACAGGATCAGGCCGATGGCTGCGGCCACGCCGATGGCTGGAATCCACAGGCCGACGATCAGGCCGATCGACCCTGCCGCCTTGGCGAGACCCAGCGGCGTCCACCAGGTCTGCGGCACACCATATTCCACCAGCGGGTCGACCACGAACGCCGCGCGGCGCAGCAGCGAGAAGGCCGAGAAGCCGACCCAGAGTGCGGCGACGACGGTGACGATGACATAGGCGGTGTTCATGGCGAGCCTCCTTCGGCAGCCGCGCTGTTCGCGGCGTCTATCGAGGTGACGACACAGCCTTGCCGAGTGTGACATCGCGGCCCGCGACAACAGAACGGCCCCGCACCGTGCGAACGATGCGGGGCCGGTTCCGGTGGAACGACTACTTGCCGCCCTGGCTGGCGACCGCGGCCGCGCCAGCCGCCGCGGCCTCGGGGTCGAGGTACTCGGCGGGCTTCACCGGGCGCAGGTTCTCGTCGAGTTCGTAGCGCAGCGGAATGCCGGTGGGGATGTTCAGGCTGGAGATGTCCTCGTCGGAGATGTTGTCGAGGTGCTTGACCAGCGCGCGCAGGGAGTTGCCGTGGGCGGCGACCAGGACGGTCTTGCCGGTGCGCAGTTCCTGGGAGATGGTGTTTTCCCAGTAGGGGATCATCCGGGCGACGACGTCCTTGAGGCACTCGGTCTTGGGGACCTCGATGCCCGCGTAGCGCGGGTCGCCTTCCTGGCTGTACTCGTTGTCGTCGGCGATCGGCGGCGGCGGGGTGTCGTAGCTGCGGCGCCACAGCATGAACTGGTCCTGGCCGTACTGCTCGCGGACCTGCTCCTTGTTCTTGCCCTGCAGGTCGCCGTAGTGGCGCTCGTTGAGGCGCCAGTCGCGGATGACCGGGATCCACAGCCGGTCGGCGGCGTCGAGCGCGTTGTTGGCGGTGCTGATCGCGCGACGCAGCAGCGAGGTGTAGACGATGTCGGGCAGAACGTCGTGCTCGGCGAGCAACTCGCCGGCCCGCTTGCCCTCGGCGATGCCCTTGTCGGTCAGGTGCACATCCACCCAGCCGGTGAACAAGTTGAGGGCATTCCATTCGCTCTCGCCGTGGCGCAGCAGCACGAGGGTGTAGGTCATGGGGCCATTCTGGCATTATCCGCATCCGCTTCCACGGCGAGGACCCCCGCGCCGACGAGGGTCGCGCCGTCGGCCAAGTCCGACAGCTCCACCGTGAGCCCGTCGAGAAACTCCAGCCGCGCATGCCGGGCGACGGCGGCCTGCAACGGCTCCCACAGCGGCGCGCCCGAGTGCGCGAAGCCGCCGCTGATCACCACCCGGTCCACATCGAGCAGGGCCGCGGCGGCGGAAATCGCCTGTCCGAGTGCGGTTCCCGCCCGCGCCATCGCGGCCGTCGCCACCGGGTCACCGCGGTGCGCCGACGCGGCGAGCTCGGCGCCGGTGTCACCGGTCCACCCCTGCTCGCGCGCCCAGCGCACCGCCGACATCCCACCGGCGACGGCTTCGACGCACCCGAAGCCACCGCAACTGCACGGGGTGTCATCACCCGGCACGACGAGGTGCCCGATGTGCCCGCCGTTGCCGGTGCGCCCGGCCAGCACTCGCCCGTCGGCGATGATCCCGCCGCCGACGCCGGAGGACACCGTCAGCGCCAGCCCGTTGGCCACCCCACGCAGCCCGCCGACCCGATGTTCGGCCAGCACCAGGCACGCGCCGTCGATCGCGAACCGCACCGCGGCCGCCGGGAACAGCGCCTGCACGTGCGCGACGATCGCGAACCCGTCGCGCCACCGCGGCAGGTTCAACGGCCTGGTCACCCCGGCGGGCACGTCGACCGGTCCGGCCGAGCCGATGCCGACCGCGGTCACCGGTATGTCGCCCGCCACAGCGAGCAGGAGTTCCCGGCAGACCGCCCACGGATCGTCGGCAGCGGTGGCCGCCCGGCGCACCTCGCGCAGCGTGTAGTCCGGATCGACCAGTCCCGCAGCGAATTTCGTCGCTCCGATGTCCAGTGCCAGTGCCGTCATCGCCCTCCTGTCCACCTGGTGTGTATCCACATCGTCGTCGCGACACGACGAGGCGCTTCGGCGGCCGGTCGATGTGAATGATCACAGCATGTGGCACGCGACACTTTGACTACTGGTCGGTACAAATAGACCCAATTCGTTAGATACTTCAACGCGGGTCGGGTCTAGTCAGTTGGGCAGCACTACTTTGATGAAGGATAGCTGTGTCGAAAATCGTTGTACTGGCGTTGAGCCTGCTCTGTGTGGGCTTCCTCGCCGCACCGGCGGGTGCCAACCCGTTGTACCCGACTCCGGATCCGGATCCGTTCTTCACGGCACCGAGTGACATCGGTGCGCTCGCGCCGGGCGATGTCGTGCGCACACGCCGGATCGACACCATGCTCTACCCCGGTACCGAGGGCTGGCAGGTCGCCTTCCGCTCCACCAACTCGGCCGGCAACGCGATCATGGGCGTCACCACCGTGCTGATGCCGATCGGCGTGAAGAACCCGCCGCTGGTCTCCTACCAGGCGCTGATCAATTCCATCGGCACCCGGTGCAATCCGTCGCAGTCGCTGTTCAACGGTGAATTGCAGGACGCGCCGGGCGCGATGCTGCCGATCGGGCGCGGCTGGGCGGTCTCGGTGCCCGACTACCTCGGCCCCACCGTCGCCTACGGTGCGGCGAAGATGAGCGGCATGGTCACCCTGGACAGCGTGCGGGCCGTGCAGAAGGTCGCCGAGCTAGGCCTCGGTACGTCGCCGGTCGCGCTGGCCGGGTACTCCGGTGGCGGCATGGCCACCGCGTGGGCCGGTGCGCTGCAGCCGACCTACGCGCCGGAGATGAAGCTCGCCGCCGTCGTCTCCGGTGGTATCCCCGCCGACCTCGAATTGATGGCCGACGCCCTCGGTTTCGCGCCGCATCCCGGCTTCGGTCTGGCCTTCGCGGCCGCCATGGGCATCGAGCGCGAGTACCCCGAGCAGGTGCCGGTTTCGGATTCGCTCAACGAGAACGGCCTGTGGTTCCGTGAGTTCACCAAGGACGCGTGCCGCCGCTTCCTGCTCTTCCACGGCATCTTCCGCAACGCCGAGCAGATGGCCGCCTCCAAGGACCTGATGTCCAGCCAGGTCGCGCGCGGCGTGCTGCGGGAGAACAGCCTGGTCCACTTCCAGGGCGCGCCCACCGCACCCACCTACATCTGGCAGGGCAAGTACGACACGCTCACCCCGTACGGTCCGGTGGCCGAGTCGGTCGCCCACTTCTGTGCCAAGGGTGCGCCGGTCCAGCTCACCACGATCGAGATCTCCGAGCACATGACGGCGGCCGCCGCGGGCTTCGTCGATGCCTGGAACTACGTCGAGTCCCGCTTCCGCAACGAACCGGTCCCGACGAACTGCTGAGGTGACACGGTGCTGGGCGACCCCTCGCCCAGCACCACGTCAGACCTGGTCGGACTCGTCGATCAGGTGCTCGAAGGCGCGCAGGTTCTTGAGGGATTCGCCGCGGGCGACGCGCCATTTCCATTCCTTGCGGATGGATTCGGCGAAGCCCAGTTCGAGCAGCATGTTGAAGTCGGTGTCGACGGCTTCCAGGATCTGGCCGAAGATGCGGTCGAGTTCGTCGGGGGTGACCGACTCGGCGGACATCCGGCCGACAAGGTAGATGTCGCCGACATTGTCGAGGGTGTAGGCCACGGCGAAGAGACGGCGGTTGCGGCGCAGCAGGTACTTGTAGACGCCTTCGAAGTTCTCGTCGGGCTTGCGGCAGACGAACGATTCGATGCGCACGCCGTGCTTGCCGACGGTCAGCATCACCGTGGTCTTGAGCTTGCGTTCGCCGGGCAGGACGACGATGAAGGTGTCGTCGCTATGGCGGGTGTATTCGATCTCGCGATCACGCAGCGTCTCGTCGATCACCTGCGATACGGCGCTCACCTGCGTACTCCCGTCCGGCGCCGCCACAGCGCCCGCGATCTGGCCTGGCTGGTCTCGCCCGCGTGCAAGGCGATCCGGCCGCGTTCGGCGCGGAATCCGGCCATCGCGGCAGCGTAGCTGTCGAGCAGGCCCTCGGCGGTGTGCGCCCAGGAGAACCGGCTCGCGTGGTCGACGGCGGTGGCACTCATCCGCGCCAGCCGGTCCGGGTCGTCGAGGAGGGCGGCGAGGGCGTCGGCCCAGTCGGGGGTGCGGTGACCCGGTACGAGCAGCCCGGATTCGCGGTGCCGGACGGCGGTGCCGAGACCGCCCACGTCGGCGGCGAGCACCGGGGTGCCACTGGCCTGCGCCTCGATGGCGACCAGTCCGAAGGATTCGTTGTAGCTGGGCACGGCGACGACGTCGGCCGCGCGATAGACCTGGACGAGCCGGTCGGCGGGCTGCGGCGGCAGGAAGGTGACCTGCTCGGTGATGCCGAGGTCGGCGGCCAGCTCGATGAGCGCGTCGGGCCGGGCCAGGCCACTGCCGGACGGTCCGCCCACGATCAGCACCCGCAGCTTGCGGCGGGGATCGCGGTGGATCAGGTCCGCGGCGGCCCGCACCAGCACGTCGGGCGCCTTGAGCGGCTGGATGCGGCCGACGAAGGCGACGACCTGCTCGTCGGGGCGCAGGCCGAGCTCCGCGCGGGCCGCGAGCTTGTCGCCGGGACGGTATCGGGACAGGTCGGCGCCCGGCGGCACCACATCGATGCGATCGAGCGAGGCGCCGTACAGGTCGACGAGCTGACGGGCTTCGTCACCGGTGTTGCCGACGAGCCGATCGGCCTCGGCGATCACCTGCTTCTCCCCGATCACCCTGGTCTCGGGTTCGGGAGCGTCGCCCTCGGCGAGCGCGGCGTTCTTCACCGCGGCCAGCGTGTGCGCGGTGTGCACCAGCGGCACCCGCCAGCGGTCGCGGGCCAGCCAGCCGACCTGGCCGGAGAGCCAGTAGTGCGAATGCACGAGGTCATAGTGGCCGGGCAGGTGGCGCGCCTCCTGGCGCAGCACCTCGGCGGTGAACGGACACAGCTGGGTGGGCAGCTCGTTCTTGTCCAGACCCTCGAACGGTCCGGCGACGACGTGACGGACCAGCACACCCGGCCCCGCCTCGGCCACCGGCGGCAGATCCGACGACGTCGCCCGGGTGAAGATCTCCACCTCGGTGCCGCGTTTGGCGAGCTCGAGCGCGGTCTGCAGCACGTAGACGTTCATGCCGCCCGCATCGCCGGTTCCGGGCTGCGCCAGCGGTGACGTATGCACCGAGAGCACCGCGATGCGGTGGGGCAAAAGATCCGGACGACGCTGACTCACACCCTCCAGTGTGCACGCCGCGACGCCGCCACCGACATCCCTACCGGGATCGGTGACGGTCGTCACAGAGTATTCGTGAGTGAGTTCACGAGGTGGTCGACACCGAGCCTGCCCGATCGGCGCCGCCGCCGCGAGCGGTTTTTCGCCGTCACGTTCACCGCGCCAGCGCCGCCTCGAAGACCGGCCACGACTTGTGCAGGTCCTGCTCCCAGTACCCCCACGAGTGGGTGCCGTCGGGCCGCAGATCCACGGTCGCGGGAATGCCGAGCGACTGCAGCCGATCGCGCAGCTGCTGGGTGCACAGGTTGGTGACGGCTTCCAGCGTGGCGCCGAAGAGCAGCTGAAAGGTCGACTGCACCGGGTCGCCCTCGGTGGCGATGGTGTCGAACGGGCCGGGAACCCCGGTGCCGGAGGAGATGTAGACATCTGTGCCGCGCAACGCTTCCGCGTGCAGATAGGGGTCGTTGGCCGACCACTCGGGATCGGTGGGCGGGCCCCACATATTGGCGGCATTGCCGAGTCTGCTGCCGACCACCGTGCGGACGATCGCCTGTCCCCTGGCGTCACTGGTGCGCACGCACCCGCTGTAGGACCCGATGGCCCGGTACAGCCCCGGCGCGGCGAGCGCGAGCTGGAACACCGAGGTCCCCGCCATCGACAGCCCCGCAATGGCATTGGCGCCGGTGCCGCCGAACGCGGCGTCGATCACCGGCGGCAGTTCCTTGGTGAGGAAGGTGGTCCAGCGCGGCTTGCCGAGCACGGGATCGTCGGCCCGCCAGTCGGCGAAGTAGCTGCCCGCCCCGCCGAACGGGATCACCACATTGACCTGCTTGTCCTTGAAGAACTCGACCACATCGGTGCGATCGAGCCAGTTGCCGTCACTGCCGCCGCCGACTCCGTTGAGCAGATACAGCGTCGGCGCGGGCGCGTCCGGGTCGGCGGCCCGCAGCACGCGCACCCGGGTGACGGTGTCCATCGCCGGCGAGTACACCCCCACATCGATCGTGTGATCGGCCTCCGTCCGCTGATCCTCGATTCGCGCCTGCTCGGCCCCCACCGCGGGCGACGCCATCCCCACACCCGCCAGCACGGCGAGCACGACCACAACCATCCGAGCGCCCACTGCCCGACCAAACATCATCGAACTCCGATCTCGACGCCGAACCCTTCCTGCCGCGATCAAACGGCATTCCCGAACGCTACACACGGATTCGCGAAAATATTGTGACGATTACCAGAAGATTTTCCACGGCCCTGTGCAAACAAACTCACTAGGCCTCGAGCACAATCACATTCTTATCACATCGGCGTTCACGACGAGCGGATCAGCCTGGCCACGGCAGTGCAGAAAGGGGGCTTTACCTGCGCAAATGGCAACCCCAGCTACCATCGGATTACCTGGTGCCGCATGCTCATGATGAGCACCACGCGGTCCGAATTGCCATCGATTCGCCACTGAAATGCTTCGCCGAAACTGCGATCCAACAGCGCTCGAGCCGCGCACCTAGATCAATTCAATCCGACCGGTCACCGCGTATTGCCGCTGCCGTCACACGTCGGCACGCCGGCCGACGACCGGGATCGCGCCCGCTGTCAGCTCAGCGCAACGCCCCGGCGAACAGCGGCCAGGAGCGGTGCAGGTCGTCGTTCCAGTAGCCCCAGGAGTGGGTGCCGTCGGGGCGCAGGTCGACGGTGGCGGGGATGCCCAGTTCGCCGAAGCGGACGGCCAGCTGCCGGGTGCACAGGCCGGTGACCGCGTCGAGCGCGCCACCGACAAGGAGCTGGTCGAGCAGTTTCGCGGTGTCGCCACCGATGCCGGGGCCGTCGATGGTGTCCAGCGAGCCGGGCAGGCCGGTACCGGAGGCCACGTAGATGGCCAGGCCGCGGAGGCGATCGGCGTGCAGGAAGGGGTCGTTGGCGGCCCAGAGCGGGTCGCCGGGTTGGCCCCACATGTTCACCGGGTCGCCGTTCTGGCCGGAAACGACGGTGTTGACGATGGCATGTCCCTGCGGACCGCTGGTGGAGACGCAGCCGCTGTAGCTGCCCACGGCGCGGTAGAGGTGCGGCGCGGCGAGCGCGAGCTGGAAGGCCGCGGTGCCCGCCATGGAGACGCCCGCGACGGCATTGGCGCCGGTGCCGTGGAATTCGGCGTCGATCAGGCGGGGTAGTTCGCGGGTGAGGAAGGTCGTCCAGCGCTGGCGGCCGAGGACCGGATCGTCGGCTCGCCAGTCAGCGTAGTAGCTGCCCGCGCCGCCGATCGGCATCACCACGGTGACCTGTTTGTCCGCGAAGAAGTGCGCGGCGTCGGTGCGGGTCAGCCAGTTTCCGCCGTCGCGCCAGTCACCGGTCGGGCTGCCGCCGTCGACACCGTTGAGCAGGTAGAGCACCGGCGCGGGCGCCGCGCGGTCGGACGCGGGCAGGACCGCCACGTGCACCGATCGGCCCATCGCCGCCGAATGCACGACCAGGTCGACGACCCGACCCTGACCCGGAGTCACCGAGACCAGCCGGGCGGCATCGGTCACCCGCGGATCGGGCGGCGCCGCGCCCGCCACCGCCTGCGCACCGAGGAGGCACGCCGCCAGAAGAAGCCCACAACGCGCCACGACGCCCATGCGTCACCTCCATGCCCGGCCGGAAACGAGACCGTGTGATAGAGGGTAGGCATCACACCACGACCACACCCCGATTTCTGAAACATCAATAGTTCACAGAGATTTGGGGGTGGGCGCGGCGGAACTCAGTCCAGCGCGTCGACGAACGCGCTGACCTCGGCGAAGAAGCGCGGACGATCCTCGATGAACAGCCCGTGCTGCGCGCCCTCCCACAGCGAGATGCGAGCGTCAGGGGCATTGTCGGCGATGTACTGCCCGTTGGCGGCGGGCACGACCGGATCCTCCGTGCCGTGCAGGACCAGGACCGGGATGTCGAGCGCGCGCAGGGTTTCGGTGTTGTCGATGGTCCGGTAGAACAGCGCCTTGCGGACCGACGGCGTGGTGGCGAGGCTGGTGCCGAACAGGCGCTGGGCATCGACGCCCTTGTCCGCGCCGGGACCGGTATTGGCATTGCCGAACACCGAGAATCCGCGCACCGCCCGGCCGGCGGCCTCGTCGAAGACGCCAGGGATGGCCTTCTCCATGGCCGGCCCCGGCGCCGCACCCGGCACATTCGGGCCGATATTGGCGGGCGCGCCACAGTAGATGGCGGCGGCGACGGCCGAGCTACCGTGCGTGGCCAGGTAGTCGGTGGCCACGATGCCGCCGTAGGACCAGCCGAGCAGCACCGCCCTCGACTCGATGCCCTCGGCCGCCAGCACCGCGGCGACATCGGCACCCCACGCCTTCGGATCGTCGTAGCCCGCGCCGGGATCGTCGGAGTAACCGTGCCCGCGCAGGTCGACGGCGAGCACGCGATACCGCTGCGCCAGATCGTCGGCGGCCCCGCCCCAGCAGCGCAGATTGCCCGCCCAGCCGTGCAGCAGCACCAGGGGCCTGCCGGTCTCCGGGCCGCTCACCCGGTAGACGATCCTCGTTCCATCGGCACTGACCGCATCGCGAATAGCCATGCCGACAGGCTAACGCCGGTCCACATCACGGTGATCCGAGCCATGGCGACAGCGAATCCGCGGCGAATAGGATCACTGTCCATGAGCACTCGCACCGCCGTCGTCACCGGAGCCAGCTCGGGAATCGGTGAAGCCACCGCCCGGGAACTCGCGAAGCAGGGCTACCACGTCTACGTGGGCGCCCGGCGGTTCGACCGGGTGCAGCGGCTGGCCGAGGAGATCGGCGGCACCGCGGTCGAACTCGACGTCACCTCCGAGGAGTCGGTGCGCGCGTTCACCGAGGCGATCGACCGGGTCGACGTGCTGGTCAACAACGCGGGCGGCGCGAAGGGCCTGGCCTCGGTCGCCGAGGCCGACCTCGACGACTGGCGCTGGATGTGGGAGACCAACGTGCTGGGCACCCTGCGCCTGACCAAGGCGCTGCTGCCGAAACTGATCGCCTCCGGCGACGGCCTGATCGTCACCATCACCTCCATCGCCGCCTTCCACGCCTACCCGAACGGCTCGGGCTACACCTCCGCCAAGCACGCCCAGGCCGTGCTGCACCGCACCCTGCGCGACGAGCTGCTGGGTCAGCCGGTCCGCCTGACCGAGATCGCGCCGGGCGCGGTGGAGACCGAGTTCTCCCTGGTCCGCTTCGACGGTGACGCCGAGCGCGCCGCCAAGGTCTACCAGGGCATCGACCCGCTCTACGCCCAGGACATCGCCGAGATCGTCGGCTTCGTCGCCAGCAGGCCGCCGCACGTGAACCTCGACACCATCGTCGTCAAGCCCCGTGACCAGGCAGGTCCCGGCAGCTTCGCGCGACGCTCCTGACCTGCGCCGTTCAATCCCCGGACCAGGCAACCGAATCCGGGGATCACGGCTGCCCGAGTGGCGGCCCCGGTCCCCGGAATTGATACTGCGCTGATCGCGCCGGACGAGTCGGCGGCGTAGCTGCGAATTCGCTACCGCCTGGAACGGCCGATAACATCACCACGTTTGCCGATAGCCAGACTGAGGAGTGCCTGACCGATGCGCAATATCAAGTCCGTGTTCGACGGGTTCAAAGACTTCCTGATGCGCGGGAACGTCATCGACCTCGCGGTCGCGGTGGTCATGGGTACCGCGTTCACCGCGGTGGTCACCTCGTTCACCAAGGGGCTCGTCAACCCGCTGCTCGCGGTGTTCGGCTCGACCAACGAACTGGGTCTCGGCGTCCAGCTGATCGCCGACAAGCCGGCGACGTTCATCGCGCTCGGCCCGATCATCACCGCCTTCATCGACTTCTTCATGGTCGCCGCGGTCCTGTACTTCGTGCTGATGCTGCCGATGAAGTCGCTGAAGAACAAGTTCGGCACCACCAAGGCCGCCGAGCCCACCGAGACCGAGCTGCTCATCGAGATCCGCGACCTGCTGGCCAAGCAGCAGGGGCTGAGCACCGAGCAGGCCGAGTCGCTGAGCAAGGAACGCGCGAGCGAGTCCGCCTAGCGGATACTTGCCCGTATGAGCGAACCACCGGACGGGCTACCGATCTATCGAGTGCTGACCGGCCCGGACGACGAGACGTTCTGCCGGCGGGTGAGCGCGGCGCTGGCCCTCGGCTACGAACTGCACGAGGGCCCTGCCGTCACCTTCGACGGGACGAACGTCATCGTCGCCCAGGCCGTGGTGTGGCCGGCCAGGTAGCGATCGACCTCACGCGGGCGCGTCGACCCGGTCGCGGCGTGGCAGCAGCAGCGCCGGGATCATCGCCAGCGCGATCATGACCGGGGCGATCCAGTAGGTCTGCTGGAATGCTTCGGCCAAAGCCGGGGCCAATTCGGCACGCTGGGCCGAGTCCATCCCGTGCAGGGCCTGGAGCCCGCCGGTCACCGGGAGCAGCGCGCCCAGCGTCACCGAGGCCACGGCGGTGCCGATCGCCATGGCGGTGGTGCTGATCATGTTCAGCACCGTCGACCCGGCCGGTTGCTGCTCCCGGCTCAGCGGCCGGGTCGCGGTGGTGATCACCGGCATCATGGTGCCGCCGCCACCGGCACCCATCAGCAGCATGGTCAGGCCGAGCGCCCAGTACGGCGCGTCCGCGTCGAGCTGGAGCACGAACAGCACGAAACCGGTGAGCGCCACCGTGATCGACACCGGCAGGTAGCGGCCGGGCGGAATCCGGTCGATCAACCGGCCCGCGACCTGCATGGTCGCGCCCGACGCCAGCGCGAACGGAATGCCGAGAGCGCCTGCCACCAGGGCGGATTCACCGCGCACCACCTGGAAGTACAACGGCAGCAACAGCATCGAGCCGAAGTAGCCGCTCGCGAACAGCGCGAGCAAGGCCGCGGAGATCCCGGTCGTTCGGTTGCCCAGAACCCGCAGATCCAGCAGCGGAGCCGGAGTGCTCAGCGAGCGCAGCACGAAGGCGGCGATGAGCCCGGCGCCCGCCAGCAACGGCACCAGCACCGACGCCGAGGCGAAGCCGGCGCTCTCCCCCGCCGCGGTCACGCCGTAGATCACCAGTGCCAGGCCCGGCGACATCAGCAGCAGACCGACCACGTCGAGCGGACGCGGCGGCTCCGGCGCGTCGTCGGGCACCACCCTGGCCGCCAGCACCAGCACCAGCGCACCCAGCGGCAGGTTCAGGAAGAACATCCAGCGCCAGGACACCTCGTCGATGAGATAGCCGCCGATCACCGGTCCCAGCAGCGGGCCGACCAGAATCGCCAGGCCGAGGGTGCTCATCAAGCGCCCCAGCCGTTCCGGCCCGGCCGCGCGCAGCAGGATGGTCATGGCGACCGGCATCAGCAGGCCGCCGCTCGCGCCCTGCACCACCCGGAACGCGATGAGCGACTCGATGTTCCAGGCCAGGCCCGCCAGTACCGAGCCGAAGGCGAAGGCGGTGATCGCCGTCAGATACAGCCGTTTGGCGCCGAAGCGGCCGACCAGCCAGGCCGAAGTCGGCACCACGGCGCCCAGGGCCAGCGAGTAGCCGGTGGCCACCCACTGAATCGTGCTCAGTCCCGCGTCGAACTCGGCGGAGAGTTTGTTGATGGCCACGTTCACGATCGTCTGATCGAGGGTCGCCATGATCATGCCGACCACCAGCACCAGCGCGATGCGCATCGGATTGTGGGTGGTGGCGGGGGCTGTCGTCGTCGTAGTGAGCACGGCCGTCACTTCCCGTACGGGCGGACGGCGCGGGCGGCGCGCAGGGCCTCGCCCCACCAGACGAGCTGGTCGAGCAGGACGGCGGCGGCGGCTTCGGCGGCGTCCGGGTCGGTCAGCGCGCCGGCGTCGTCGAATCTGCCCCACGGATGGGGCAGGGCGACCGAGTCCCGGACGGTGACCGCGTGCAGTTCGGCGAAGACCGGGCGCAGGTGTTCCACGGCCCGCAGACCACCGGAGATACCGCCGTAGGAGACGAAGCCGACCGGTTTGGCCTGCCATTCGGTGTGGTGGGTGTCGATCAGGTTCTTGAGGGTGCCCGGGTAGCTGTGGTTGTACTCGGGCGTCACCACGACGAAGGCGTCGGCGCGGGCGAGCTTGTCGGTGGCCTCGGCCAGGGACGGGTGTTCGGCGGCGCCGCCGAAGGCCCGGGGCAGTTCGACCTGCCCGGCGTCGACCACGTCGATGTCGATCGTGTCGCGCAGCGACGCCTGCCGGACGAACCAGTCGGCGACAGTGGGACCGAAGCGTCCCGCCCTGGTGCTGCCGATGACGACGACGACCCGCAGCGGGCGAATGGCGGTGCGGGCGTGCTCAACCGTGGCGCTCATGTAGTTCCTCTGGCTCGGTGGCGGCCGCGTGGCCGCCGCTGCGCACAACGGTGCTACCTCAACTTCCCTTCAGGTCAAGCGGACGCAATTCACCTCTTGACCGGAATACCCCCTATGGGTATATAGTTGCATCTATACGCAGATAAGAGACCATGCATTTCCTGGAGGGCAGACCATCATGACCACCTCACTGTTCGCCCATCGGGACTATCGCCTGCTCTTCACCGCGCAGGTCGCCGCCCTGTTCGGCACCGGGCTCACCACCGTCGCCCTCGGCCTGCTCGCCTACGAGCTGGCGGGCGGCAACGCCGCGATCGTGCTCGGCACCGCACTGACGCTGAAGATGATCGCCTACGTCACCGTCGCCCCGATCGCGGGCGCTTACGCGGGTCTCCTGCCCCGCAGGCAATTCCTGATGGCGCTCAACGGCATTCGCGGCGCGATCGTGCTCGCCCTACCGTTTGTCGGCCAGATCTGGCAGATCTACGTGCTGATCACCCTGCTGCAGATCGCCTCGGCCGCCTACACCCCCACCTACCAGGCCGTCCTACCGGACATCCTGCCCGACGAGCGCAACTACACGCAGGCGCTCTCGGCCGCCCAGCTGGCCGCGACCATGGAGACTCTGCTCAGCCCGATGCTGGCGGCGCTGGCGTTGAGCCTGATCAGCTTCCACTGGCTCTTCGTCGGCACCGGTATCGGCTTCGCGGTCTCGGTCGCCCTGGTCATGGCGGCGCGCATCCCGAACGCGGTGGTGGGCGACGGCGCGATCGGCAGGCGCCTCGCCGCCGGCCTGCGCCTGTTCGCGGCCACCCCGCGGCTGCGCGGACTGCTCGGGCTGAACCTGGTGGTCGCGGCCGCGGGCTCGGTGGTCATGGTCAACACCGTGAACTACGCCCGCGACGTGCTCGGCGGCGACCAGTCCGGCGTCGCGCTGCTGCTGGCTGCCAATGGCTTCGGCACGATGCTCGTCGCCCTGACCCTGCCCAAGATCCTGGACCGGCGCGGCGAGCGTCCGGTGATGCTCACCGGCGCGGCCGTCCTCGTCACCGGCCTGGCCGCCGCGATCACCCTGTCGACCGCGAGCATCGGCGACGGGAGCTGGGCCGCCGCCCTGGCCACCTGGGCGATCATCGGCGCGGGCACCGGCCTGGTCCTCACCCCCACCGGCCGCGTCCTACGCCGCTCGGCTCGCGCCGAGGACCGCCCCGCCCTCTTCGCCGCCCAGTTCTCGCTCTCGCACCTGGCCTGGCTGATCACCTACCCGATCACCGGCTGGCTGGCCACCACCGCGGGCTTCACCACCACCTGGATCACCCTGGCCGTCATCGCCGCCCTCGGCGTCGCCGCGGCGGTCCGCCTGTGGCCCCGCCAGGATCCCACCGAGATCACCCACATCCACGAGATCGGCACCGTCGACCCGGCCATCCTCACCGATGCGGTCCAGGTAGGCCCCCGCCACTACCAGCACACCCACTCCTACGTGATCGACCGCAACCACCCCCGCTGGCCCAGCCGAACCCCGGCCCTGGTCTGACGAGCACCGGCAGATCAGCCCGCGAAGCGCGCACCCCGCACACAGTCAGCGTGCGGGGTGCGTCGGCATCCGGACTATGGCCTGCGTCGAAGTCCGCCGACGAGATGGTGAACGTTCGGCGCGGTGGGATCGCCCTAGCGTGGCCCGGCGGCCGACCCGTTCGCCGGGGAACCGGCGGGCAACGCGGACATGGACTGCCAGGTCGGCCAATCGATGGCCCAGTCGTAGATGTCGCCGTCGGCCTGGGAGAGCTCGATGGAGGTACCGGTGACCTCGACCGGGTCGCCGTAGCGGGCGGTCGGGAAGTAGGCCTGGGCGTCGGCGGGTGAGAGGTTGATGCAGCCGTTGGTGACGTTGGAAGAGCCCTGGGCGGACAGGGATTCCGGGTTGGCGTGGATGAATTCGCCGTTGTTGGAGATGCGCACGGCCCAGCGCTCGCGAACATTGGTGTAGTACGGCGGATTCGACATCATGAAGTCCTCGTACTTCTCGGTGACCACGTGGGTGCCCGAGCGGGTGACATTGCGCGGCTCGTTGCCCTCGCCGTAGGAGACGGCGAAGTCGAAGACGGTGACGCCGTCGCGGACCACCTGCATGCGGTGGCTCGGCGCGTTGGCGATCACGATCTGGCTGCGGCCGACGGTGAAGTCGGAGGTGAGGTCCGCGTCGCCGTACGCGCCGCCGCCGAAGTCGACGCCGTAGAGCTTGGCCGCCACGTGCACGGTGGTGCCGGGGGTCCAGTAGTTCTTGGGCCGCCAGTGCACCCGCGAACCGCCGTCGTCGGGCAGCCACGCCCACGAGCCCTCGGTGCCCGGATCCGTGGTGACGGTGAGCGCCTTCTCCACGGCCGCCTTGTTCGTCACCGGGCCGGTGAACTTCAGGATGATCGGGGCGGCGATGCCGACCTCCTGGCCGTCGCCGATATTGATCGTGGCCGGGATCGTCGAGGTGGGGCTGAGCGTGGTGAACGTGCTGTCGATCGGGACCGGTTTGTCGTCGGTGCCGATCGCGGTGCCGGTCCAGGTGTAGGTGGCGTTGTAACCGAGCGGCTCGGTGATCTGGTACGTCCTGCGATCGGGGGTGAGCCGGCCCTCGACCTGTTTGCCGTTGGCATTGGTAAGCGCGATCTGGTCGATCCGGCCGTCGGAGACGGTGACCGACACCGGCGCCACGGGGTCGACGCCGGTCGCGCCGGCCGACGGGGTGACGGCGACCTGCGCGACCGGTCCCGCCGCCGCGTCCCCGCCGGGACGGTCGATCGCGCATCCGGTCAGCACGGCGAGCACTGCCAGCAAGATCACCGCAATCAGCGACCGACCACGCCGAACACCCATGCCACGGCCATCGGCGGCCACGTTGTCGCGCACATGCTGAACTGCCGTCCCGTGCGCACGCAACGAGGCGGTTACCGGAGGTTTGCTCACGGCATCGAATGTACGCCGGGCTACCGACCTGCCCGGCTCACAGGGTGAGACCGACCGGCACCGGCTCCGGTTCCAGCGTCACCCCGAAACGTTCCTGGACGCCCGCGCGCACCGTGCGGGCCAGCTCGACGATGTCGGCCGCGCTCGCGGCGCCGCGGTTGGTCAGCGCGAGCGTGTGCTTGGTCGACAACCGGGCCGCCGCCTGCTCACCGGGGAAACCCTTCGCGAACCCGGCCCGCTCGATCAGCCAGCCCGCCGAGAGCTTCGTGCCGTCGGGCGCGGGGTAGGTCGGCACCGGTACGTCCCCGAGGTGCGCGGTGATCGCCGCCAAGACCTGCGGCAGCCGGTCCGCGCCGACGACGGGGTTGGTGAAGAACGAGCCCGCGCTCCAGGTGTCGTGATCGGCCGGGTCGAGGACCATGCCCTTGCCCGCCCGCAGCCGCAGCACCTCGGCCCGCACGACCTCGGCCGGGCGGGTCTCGCCGTCGCCGGCGCCGAGCGCCTTGGCCAATTCGCCGTAGCGCAGCGGCGCGCTCATGCCCGACGGATCGAGCGCGAACTCGACCGCGAGCACCACCGCGTCGTCGCTGTGCTTGAGCACGCTGGTCCGGTACCCGAAGCCGAGCTCGGCGGGCTCGACCCAGCGCACCGCACCGGTCTCGCGGTCGAGCAGCTGCACGCGGCGCAGCAGCGTGGCCACCTCGACGCCGTACGCGCCGACGTTCTGCACCGGCGTCGCACCAGCCGAGCCGGGAATCCCGGACAGGCACTCCAGCCCGCCCAGACCGGCCGCGACGGTCGCCGCGACGACCTCGTCCCAGTTCGCGCCCGCCTCGGCGACCACGCTGTCGGCGCCGATCCGCACCCCCGTGTTCAGCACCCGGACGACGACGCCGTCGAAACCCGCGTCGTCGATGAGCAGGTTCGATCCACCCGCGATCAGCAGCACCCCGATCCCGGCCGCATCCAGCGCCCGCACCGTCGCGATCAGCGCCTCGGTACTGCCGCATTCGGCGACCAGCGCGGGCCCGCCGACCCGCAGGGTCGTCAATTCCGACAAACGCACCGATTCGCGCACCACCGCGCCGGTATCGGCGAGGAGGTCGCGCACCTGCGCCACGCTTCCGGTGGATTCCTTGTTGATCGCCGCGTTCACATGCCGATCATGGACCACATCGCGGCTGCAGGTCCATTCCCGCACCCACCGGAACCGGTGAGCGCCGATCCCGCGCCCTAGCAGGGCGAGCACCGATGGACACCCGGTAGCGTGTCGCGCATGGCTACACCTCTGGCGTTCACGGCTCGCTACACCTATTCGGTCGAGGCCGTGCGCGCGGCGTTCTCCGACGAGCAGTATTGGAAGGCTCGTCTCGAAGAGGTCGGCGGCCCCGGCGCCCGGCTCGATTCCTTCTCCAGCGACGGCAAGACCGTCCGGGCCCAGCTGGTCCAGTCCATCCCCGCCGACCAGCTCCCGCCCGCCATCACCGCGGTCCGCCCCGGTGACCTGGCGATTCCCCGCACCGAGACCTACAGCGGCACCTCCGGTACCGTCGAGGCCCACGTCGAGGGCGCACCCGCCAAGGTGCACGCCACCGTCTCGCTGACCGCCGACGGCTCCGGCTCGACCGCCACCGTCAACGGCACCATCGAGGTGAAGATCCCCCTGTTCGGCGGCAAGATCGAGGCCGCGATCTCCGAGCACCTGCTCGAACTCCTCGGCAACGAGGCCGCCTTCACCGAACAGTGGCTGGCCCGCTAGCCACAACCTGAGCGCAGGCCGCCGCCTACCCGCACGCCCCGACCTCGAGGAGGGGCGGGCCGACGCAGTCGGCCGTCGGCGGCCGTCCCGCCGGTCAGGCGCCGTTGCGTAGGCGACGAAGGAGCAAGCAACGGTGCCTGACCGGCGAGACCAAGGGGCCGCCGACTCGAGCGCGCCAGCGCTCCAAATACACTGCGTCCTCATGGCACGTCGACTTGACTACTCCGCCCGCTACCCGCTGCACACCACCGACGAGCTCTACGCGGCGCTGCAGAGCAGGGATTACTGGGAAGCGCGCGTCGCCGAGATGCGGAAGTACTCCCCGCACAACGAGGTGATCAGCCACGAGGTGAGCGACTCGGGCATCGATGTGGTGCTGGCCCACACGCTGCCGCGCGAGATGCTCCCCGAGATCGCCCAGACGGTGATGCGCAAGGACATGGTCATCACCCGCAAGGAGAGCTGGGGCCCGTTCGCCCACGACGAGACCGAGGGCACCTTCTCCGCCTCCATCCCCGCCGGACCGGGCAGCCTGAACGGCACCATCCGCCTGTTCCCCACCGAGACCGGCGCCACCATGCGCTTCTCCCCCACCGCCAAGGTGTTCATCCCGATGGTCGGCCCGCGCCTGGAACAGCTGATGCTGGTGAACCTGGTCGACCTGTTCCGGGCCGAGCAGGAGGAGACCTCGCGCTGGCTCGAAGAAGACGCGAAGAAGACGGTCTGACATTCGCGCAGGAGCCGTAGCCGTGGACCGGAAGGGCCTCGCACCGGTCGGCACGATCACCCGGGGCACGACCGGTGTCAACCGCTTGCGCCGCAGCGACCGCTGGCTGGTGCACGACGACCTGGTGACCGCGCGCCTGCGCACGGCCGCCGATCCGCTGGTAGTCGACCTCGGTTACGGCGCCGCGCCGTGGACGACTTTCGAGCTGGCCGCCCGGCTGCGCACCGTCCGCCCGGACCTCGAGGTGGTCGGACTCGAGATCGATCCGGCCCGGGTCGTCGAGGGCCGCGACGGCGTGCGCTTCGCCCGCGGCGGTTTCGAACTGGCCGGACTGCGCCCGGTGCTGGTCCGCGCGTTCAACGTGCTGCGCCAGTACCCCGAGGACGCGGTCCCCGACGCATGGGCCCGCATCCAGTCGAATCTCGCGCCCGGCGGCCTGCTGGTCGACGGCACCTGCGACGAGCTCGGTCGCCGGTCCGCCTGGGTGCTGCTCGACCGGCACCGCCCGCTCTCGCTGACCCTGGCCTGGGACCCGTTCACCGTGGAGCGCCCGTCCGATATCGCCGAGCGGCTGCCGAAAGTGCTGATCCACCGCAACATTCCGGGCGAACGCGTGCACGCGTTGCTGACCGCGGCCGATCGCGCGTGGAATCGGTCGGCGGCGCTGGCACCGTTCGGTCCGCGTATCCGCTGGCGCGGCGCGGCGGAACTGCTGCGCGCCAACGGCTTTCCGGTGCGCGCGTATCGCCGCCGAATGCGTGACTGCGTGCTGTCGGTGCCGTGGCAGACGGTCGCGCCGAACGACTGGTCAGACGCCGGTTAACGCCCGCCGTACCCGCGCGGCCGCGCGCGGCGCGAGTTGCTGTCCACCCCACCAGATCTCGTCGGTGTCGCAGCGATGGATGGCGACCGCGTCGGCCACCACCTCGTCCAGCGCCGACTGCGAGATCTCGGTCTCGGCCAGATCGAGCACAGTGCGCACGGGCGTGGTGACCAGGAACGGCCCGGCCGACTCGATATCGGGGCCGCCGAGCTTGCGCCGGGTCAGTACCAGCCGTGGCGTCACCGGCGGCCTGCCCGCCGACACCGACAGATGCAGGAACCGCGGCTGTAATCTGCCGAGCCCGTGCAGCTCCGCCGCGCTCTGATACGACACCGCCGCGGCCCCGTCGAACCAGGCCGCCCACATCGCGTACTCGTCGAGCGGACCGGCCCGCCACTGCGCCAGCCGCATCATCCCGACCCCCGCCCTGGTCACCGACCCGTCGCCGAGCGCGGCCCTGACTTGCGTCTCACAGCCGGTCCGCAGCACCTGCCGGGTCGTGAAGAAGCCCGCGTGGCGGCCGGCGAGCCGCCGCAGCACCCGCCACCGATGATCCGCCGTCCCCTGCACCCGGCGCACACCCTCGCCAGTCATGGGATTCAGGCTACGCCGCCAAAAGTGCGCCAGCTCACACTTTGCTACGAAGCCTTTCACGGCGTCCTCAGAGCAGACACAGAAAGTTCGGGAAGAATCCGATCCCATGAGCACGCAGACACCCCAACGCCCGAAGGTCGGTCGGCGCACGCTGGTGATCGCCTTGGTCGTGGTCGCCGTGCTACTCGTGGCGGCGATCGTGAGCACCGAAGCCTATGCCCGCCACCAGATCTCGCGCTGCATCAGCAGTTCGTTCGAGAAGCAGATGGGCTCGAGCATCGACGTGAGTTTCGGTCCGAAGCCGATGCTGATCACCTACCTCGACGGCAAAGTCGGGTCGGTGACCATCGACAGCGAGGACAACAAGTTCGGCCCCGCGGTCGGCATGGTCGTGCACGCGAAGTTCTCCGACATCGAACTGGTCGACCGCGGCCGCGGCGGCGGCACCATCGGCGGCTCCTCCGCCGAGGTGACCTGGAACAACGACGGCATCACGCAGACGCTGGGCGGCATGGTCAGCGGCGTGCAGTCCTCGTCGAGCACCGGCCTGATCACCCTCGACGTGATCGGCGGCCTGGCCCAGCTGCAGGTGCAGCCGATGGTGCGCAACGGCAATGTCGAGGTGGAGACGAAGTCGGCGCAGCTGCTCGGCATCGGCCTGCCCACCGGTCTGGTGCAGGGCATCGTCGAGACGTTCACCCAGAGCTTGCAGAGCTACCCGCTCGGTCTGCGCGCGCAGGAAGTGAAGGTCACCGACGACGGTGTGGTCGTTCAGCTCTCGGGCGGCAAGACGCCGCTCGAGACTGCACCCAACGATCGGCAGGCCGAGTTCACCTGCTGAGCTACTCGGCGAACCCGTCCAGCACAGCGGCCGACTTCGACAGCCCGAGCCGCGTCGCACCGGCCGCGATCATCGCCGCCGCGTCCTCGGCGGTACGGATGCCGCCGCTGGCCTTGACCCCGAGTCGCCCGCCGACGGTCTCGGCCATCAACCGCACCGCGTGCACGCTCGCCCCGCCCGCCGGATGGAACCCGGTGGAGGTCTTCACGAAGTCGGCGCCACCATGCTCGGCGGCCCGGCACGCGCCCACGATCGCCTCGTCGGTCAGCGCGGCCGACTCGATGATCACCTTGAGCACGACGCCCCGATCCGTCGTGGCCTCGCGCACCGTGATGACGTCGGACAGCACCGCGTTGAAGTCACCGGCCAGCGCGGCGCCCACGTCGATCACCATGTCGATCTCGGCGGCGCCCTGGTCCACCGCCAGCCGCGCCTCGGCGCCCTTGACCAGCGAGTGATGCTTTCCGGACGGGAATCCGGCCACGGTCGCGACGACCAGCCCCGGCGCCCGCAACGGCAGCATCGACGGCGACACGCAGATCGCGTACACCCCGAGCTTGCGCGCCTCGGCGATCAGGGCCTCGACCTCGGCGGGCGTGGCCTCCGGGGCGAGCAGGGTGTGATCGATCATCGCGGCCACGTCGGCCCGAGTCAGCGGCGTCGAGACGGTCATGCTCCCGAGCATGACACACGACTAGTACACCGCCCTTGCACAGGCAGTCCGGAAACAGCGTTGCGCGCTCGTACCCAAATCCGGGAGACTTAATCCAGCCGCCACAGACACGGAGACGATTGTGCTGATCCGTCGCGAGACCCCTGCGGATGCCGCGGCGATCGCCGCCATCCATCGAGCCGCCTTCGCTCCGCACTACGCGGAGGACCCGTCGATCACCGAACCTCCCGAGGTCGCGCTGGTCGACGCGCTGCGCACCGACGAGTCGTGGATGCCGACGCTGTCGCTGGTCGCGCTCGAATACGACACCGTCGTCGGGCACATCTGCCTCACCAGGGCCGGGATAGGCCCGTTCCCGGTGCTGGCGCTCGGCCCGCTCGGCGTCGACCCCGATCATCAGAAGACCGGCGTCGGCTCGGCCCTGATGCACGCGGCGCTCGGCGCGGCGGACGCACTGGACGAGTCGGTCGTCGGTCTGGTCGGCAACCCCGACTACTACACGCGCTTCGGCTTCGTCCCCGGCGCCCGGCTCGGCATCGTGCCGGACCAGGCGGACTGGGCCGAGTACTTCCAGGTGCGGCCGCTGACGGCCTACGATCCGGCGGTCACCGGCGAATTCCGCTACCCGGCCCCGTTCTACGACCTCTGAGTTTTTACTCGAAGACGACCGTGCGGCGGCCGTGCACGAGCACCCGGCCTTCCAGGTGCCAGCGCAGCCCGCGCGCGAGCACGACCCGCTCGATGTCGCGGCCCTGACGCACCATGTCGCGGACGTCGTCGGCGTGGTCGACCCGGATGACGTCCTGTTCGATGATCGGGCCCGCGTCCAGTTCGGCGGTGACGTAGTGGCAGGTCGCGCCGATCAGCTTCACGCCGCGGTCATACGCCTGGTGATACGGCCGCGCGCCGACGAACGAGGGCAGGAAGCTGTGGTGGATGTTGATCGCCCGGCCCGCCCAGTGCTCACACAGTTCGGCGGGCAGCACCTGCATGAAGCGGGCCAGCACCACCGCGTGCGGATCGTGGGCGTCGACGAGGTCGCGCACCTGTGCGAAGGCAGGGCCGCGCTCGGCGGGTGCCTTCGGGAACGGCACGTAGTGGAACTTCACGCCGTGCGCCTCGGTCATCCCGGCCAGGTCGGGGTGGTTGCCGATGACGGCCTCGATGGTCGCGGGCAGCTCACCGGCGGCCGCGCGGCCGAGCAGGTCGTGCAGGCAGTGCCCGTCCTTGCTGACCAGCAGCACCGCCCGGCGTGGTGCGCCGGAGTCGTGCAGCTGCCAGTCGGTCTCGGGACCGAATTCGGCGGCGACCTCGGCGAAGCGGGCGCGCAGTTCGTCGATGCCGAACGGCACCGTCGAGGCCTTGACCGCCTGCCGGGTGAAGAACCAGCCGATGTCACCGTCGGAGTGGTAGCCGGCCTCCACGATCGAGCCGCCGAATTCGGCGATGAACGAGGAGATCCTGGCGATGATGCCCGGCCGGTCCGGGCAGCCCAGGGTCAGCACGAACCGGCGGTCATCCGAGGTCACAGGGGCAGAACTCATCCACCCATCCTCGCAGGCGCTCAGGCCGGCATGCGCACAGGCTCACGCGCGGTGACGAGCACCTCGCGCAGTTCGGCGTTGAACAGGTCGTAGCGCTCGACATTGCCGAGATGCCCGGTCGGCTGGACCTTGAACGTGGCCAGGGTGCCCGCCTCGCGCAGCAGCTCTGCGAGGCGCTCGGCGTGCACGGCCGGGGTCATGTCGTCGCGGTCACCGGCCAGCACGGTGGTCGGCACGGAGAAGTTGCTCGCGGCGTCGCCCAGGTGCAGCGCGGCGAGCAGCCGGCCGTAGCGCGCGCGGGTCATCATCGGGCAGCCACGCACCACCGACAGCGCGTAGCTCAGCTTCTCCGGTGAGGTGTCCAGCGTCATCACCTGGCGGGCGAAGATCCAGCGCACGGGAGCGATCGGCGGGAAGACGACCGGCGTGCCGAGGATGAGCTTGCCGAGCCAGTCCGGGGTCGGCATCTGACGGCCGCGCAGCAGGCGCAGCGGCTTGTTCAGGCCGGGGACCATGGTCGACACCTCGACCAGCGAGTGCGCGCCGGTATTGGTGAGCACCACGGCGGCGGCCTGTTCGGAAACCCGTTCGGGGTAGCGGCCCGCCCAGGCGATGAGCGTCATCCCGCCCATGCTGTGGCCGACCAGGACCGCGCGCTGACCGGGCAGCAGGGCCGCGTCGAGCACCTCGCACAGGTCGTCGGCGAGCAGATCGGTACTCGGGCGCGCGTAGCCGTTTGTCGACTCGCCGTGGCCGCGCTGGTCATAGGCGATCACGCGGTACTCGCCGGCGAAGGCGTTGATCTGGGCGTTCCAGTATTCGATGGAACAGGTCCAGCCGTGCGCGAACACGATGACGGGCGCGTCGACCGGGCCGTAGGCGTGGACCCGCAGGCGGGCGCCGTCCGCGGTGACCACCGGGATCACCTCGTGCGGGACGGCCGGCGGATCGAAGGCCGCGATCCCGTGGGTCCGCGTCCGCAGATCGGCCCGGTGGGCCGCCAGGGTGGTCTTGACCGCGATGGACGCGGAATCGACCAGGTTCAGCAGAGCCGTCGGCAGCTTTGCACGCATCGGCACACTCCTTTGTGTTACTGATGGATACAGTAACACCGTGTACCACTGAACCGCGAGAGGTCGGCGGCGCTCTTTCGCCGGTGCGACTACCAGCGCGGCCCGCGCTGCACCTCGTCGATCTTCGGGCGCACGTCGGCGAGGTAGACACCGGTCGCGATGATCGCGATGAACGAGGTCAGCATGCCGAAACCGGCGACGCCGAGCAGCAGGAAGACCATCGCGCCCGCCAGGATGGCCAGCCAGATGGGCTTGGTCATCTTGTCGACCGCCGTGAAAGCGTCGGCGCGCTGGCGCACGGCATGGATGAGCGCGAACACCGTCGCGCCGAAGGCCACCACCCACAGGACCAGCAGGATCAGCGACGTCACACCGTTTACCAGGTTCACACCCCCATCATACGAACAGCGGCCCCGCGCACCAGGATGATGCGCGGGGCCGCTGTCGGCGTGATCAGGTCAGGGCGTCAGACCTTATTCGGCGTTCTTCGGCGCTGCCTTCTTGGCGGGCGCCTTCTTGGCGGCCGGAGCCTTCTTGGCGGCGGGCGCCTTGGCGGCCGGAGCCGGAGCCGGAGCCGGAGCCGGGGCGGGCTCGGTGCTCACGGCGACGACCTCGGCATCGACGACAACCTCGTCGGCCACCTTCTCGGCCTCGGCCTTGCCACGACCCAGCAGGTCGGTGACCTTGGCGAGGGCATCCTCGGCACGCGCGGAGGCATCCTTGTACAGGTTCTCGACGCGACCGATCTGCTCGTCGACGGCCTGGTTGGCACGCAGCCGGTCGACGGTCTCCTCACCGCGGACGGCGAGGTCGGCGTAGATGTCGAGCGCCTGGCGGTAGTACTGCTCGGCCAGCTTGCGCAGCTCTTCCGGGGTGAACTTCTCGCGCAGCTCGGCGAGGTCCTCCGGCAGCTCCGACGGCAGGCCGGCGATGCGCTCGCGCAGCGTGTCGAACTGGGCCTGCACGTCGGCGGGGACGTTGGCGATGCGCTCGCGGGCCTCGTCGACCCGAGCCTTCGCATCGGTGGCGACGACGCGCTCGCGGACGTCGGCGACGACCTCGTTCACGGCGGTGTAGATGGCGTCACCGGCACCGACGGTGGCGAACAGGGGCTTGGTCACGGTAGCGGTCTTCTCGGTCATCAGTTTTCGTTCTCCTGGCGTGGCGGAGTGTCAGTTGTCGTGAACGAAACGTCGCTGTCCCGTTCGATCCCCCCTGAGCCGGCTTCTTCCCCGTTTTCCCGGCGAAACGACTCATAGATTTCCAGCAACACCTGTTTCTGCCGCTCGGTCACCGAAGTGTCCGCTAGCAGGGCGTCCCTGACCGGGCTGTGCGGACGCTGTTCGAGATATCCGGCCCGCACATACAACACCTCCGAGGAAACACGCAGCGCCTTGGCGATCTGCGCGAGTACTTCGGCGGAGGGGTTACGCAATCCGCGTTCGATCTGGCTCAGGTACGGATTGCTCACCCCCGCCAGAGCGGCGAGTTGACGTAAGGACACCTGCGCAGCTTCGCGCTGGGACCTGATGAACCCTCCGATGTCTTGTGCCGCGTGCGCTACACGTCCCTCGGGCTGGTCTGCCATCACTCACCTTCTGGCGGTTGTACGGTCAATACTAAATCAGGGTGCTAGCTATTGCAAGCACTTCTGTTAGCACAGGGTCGGCTAACGGCCGGATCAGTGGAACAGCAGCTGCGAGATCGTGTAGATGGCCAGGCCGGCGAGCGAGCCGACGACCGTGCCGTTGATCCTGATGAACTGTAGATCCCGGCCGACCTGCAGTTCGATCTTCCGGCTCGCCTCGTCGGCATCCCAGCGGGCGACGGTGTCGGTTACCAGGGTAGAGATCTCGGCCGAGTAGTTACCGACCAGATAGCGGGCGCCGCGGTCGATCCAGCCGTCCACCTTGCCGCGCATGGCCGGGTCGTCGCGCAAGCGCTCACCGAGCTGTTGCACATTCTCGGCCACCTTGCGGCGCAGGGTGGAATCGGGGTCCTCGGCCGACTCGAGAATCAACCGCTTGGCCGCGCGCCACGTCGCCTCGGCCATTCCGGTGATCTGCTCGCGGCCCATGATCTCGGCCTTGACCTTCTCGGCCTTGGCGATCATCGCCTCGTCGTGCTGCAGATCGTCGGCGAAATCCTGCAGAAAGCGATCGGCGGCCTGGCGCAGTTCGTGCTCGGGATTCGAACGCACCTTCCAGGTGAACTCGACCAATTCCCGATAGATTCGCTCGGAAAGCAACGTATTGACGAATTTCGGCGCCCATTGCGGCGCGTCCCGCATGACGATGCGATCGATCGTCTCCTGCGAACCCAGCGCCCATTGATGCGCGCGCTCGGCCAGCAGATCGATCAGCGGCAGCTGCCGATTGTCGGCGATCAATTCCGAGAGCACCCGCCCGATCGGCGGACCCCACAGCGGTTCGGCGATCCGCTTGACGATGGTGTTGTCGATGATCTGCTCGACGTCCTCGTCACGCAGCACGCCGACCACCGCGGTCAGGATCGTCGAGCTCTCCTGCGCGACCCGGGCCGCGTGCCCGGGATCGGCCATCCACCGGCCCACCCGCAGCGAGATCTGCGCGGAGTCCAGCCGCGCCGACACCACGTCGGGCGCGAGGAAGTTCGTGCCGACGAAGGCGCCGAGACTCTCCCCGAGCTGGTCCTTCTTCTTGCGGATGATCGCGGTGTGCGGGATGGGCAGGCCGAGCGGATGCTTGAACAGCGCGGTGACCGCGAACCAGTCGGCGAGCGCGCCGACCATGCCCGCCTCGGAGGCGGCGCGCACATAGCCGACCCACTCGCCGCCACCGCCGCGCGATTCGAGCCAGCGGCACAGCAGGTACACCACGCTGGCCGCCACGAGGAATCCGGTGGCCAGCGCTTTCATCTTGAAGAGGTCACGTCGTTTGCCCGCCTCGTCGGTCATGACCGCGAAACCCGCGGGTTGCGCAGCGGGTTCGGTGCGCGGCGCGAGAACCGCCGTATTGCCGGGAGCTTTCTCCATAGCCACCATTCTGCTGTGCCCGCCGCGACAACGCCGCCGCGAGCCCGCTTCGGAGTGTGGTAAATGCCCCAACGTCGACCAAACGAGCGCCACCCCACACCAGCGCGCCTAAGCTGTAGAACCAGAGACGCCACATCGATTACTAAGGGGGCTGTTCTGTCCACCGAAGACCTTGTCGAGATCGGCGAGCAGACCGGGCGCGCGACCGTGCGCGGCGGCGGTCCTGTCGACGGCCGCAAAAGGCGGTGGCGGCAGCACAAGATCGACCGGCGCGAAGAGCTGGTCGACGGCACACTCAACGCCATCCGCGCGCGCGGCAGCCAGGCGGGCATGGACGAGATCGCCACCGAGATCGGCGTGTCCAAGACCGTCCTGTACCGCTACTTCGCCGACAAGAACGACCTGGTGCACGCCACCATGCAGCGGTTCATCGAGACCACGCTGCTGCCCCGGGTGTACGGCGCGATCAATCTCGACGCCGACGAGTACCAGCTGGTGCGCGCCGCGATGACCGAGTACGTCGGCACCGTCGACGACGACCCCGAGGTCTACCGGTTCATCATGAGCAACTCCGCGGGCGACAAGTCCTCGCTCGCCGAGTTCGAACGGCTCTTCGCCGAGGTGGTCACGACCGTGCTGATCGACCGGGCAGGAAGCAAGGGCGCGCGTACCGACGGCGCGATGCTGTGGTCGTACGTGCTGGTCGGCGGCATCCAGCTGGCCACGCACTGGTGGACCACCACCGACAAGGCCATGCCGCGCCAGGACGTCATCGACTACCTGACGATGATGGCGTGGTCGGCGATCGAGGGCGTCGCCAAGGCAGGCGGTTCGCCCGAGCTGTTCAACGCACAGACCCACACGCTGCCTGAGATCCCCTCGCAGCCCTCCTGACCAGGTATTTTCCTGCGGTTACCGGTGCCGGGCTCGACATCACGGCACGGTTGGTTACGCTGAACCGAGCGGGGCGCTGTGGCTTGCGTCACCGCTGGCGGTCGTGTGACGCTTCGCGTCTACGGCCGCCCTGCGCGTCGGCACCAATGGAGGTACCTCGATGGCGAAGAACGTGCCGACATCCCGGCTTGCCCGCGGGACGAAACTGGGGGCGGTAGCGGCGAGCTCGGTCATCCGTTCGAAGAAGACCAGGCTCTCCATGCGCGGGCGGTCCGAGGCCGTACGCGCCAAGATGGCCGAGGAGTCGATGATCCGCACCACCGAGCAGGTGGTCATGGTGCTGGGCACCATGAAGGGCGTGGCCATGAAGCTGGGCCAGATGATGTCGGTACTCGATCTGGACCTGGTGCCACCGGACCATCGCGACCGGTTCCAGCAGCGCCTGGCCGTGCTGCGCAATGCCGCGCCGACAGTGTCCTTCGAGGCCATGCGCACGGTGGTCGAGGAGGATTTCGGCCGTCCGCTGGCCGAGGTGTTCGCCGAATTCGACCCCGAGCCGATCGCGGCCGCCTCGATCGGCCAGGTCTACCGCGCCACACTGCACGACGGCAGGTCCGTCGCGGTGAAGGTCCAGTACCCCGGTGTCGACATCGCGGTGCGCGCCGATCTGAAGAACCTCACCATGTTCCGCCGGGTGCTGGCCTCTGCGATGCCGTGGATCACCCCGGCCGTGCTCGACGAGCTGAAGCTGAACATGGAGGCCGAACTCGACTACGTCGCCGAGGCCGCGACCCAGACCGAGATCGCGAACCTGTACCGGGATCACCCGTTCATCGTCGTGCCCGCTGCGGTGCAGGAGCTCTCGACCACCCGGGTGCTGGTCAGCGAGTTCATCGAGGGCACCGGGTTCGACGAGATCCGGAAACTGCCCGACGCCCAGCGTGACCGGGTCGGCGAGATCATCTACCGCTTCTACGTCGGCTCGCTGTTCACCTTCAACGAGTTCTGCGGCGACCCGCATCCGGGCAATGTGCTGCTGGCCCGCGACGGCCGGGTGGCCTTCCTCGACTTCGGCCTGTTCAACCGCATGGACCCCAAGCTGGTGCACTTCGAGATCCTGTGCCTGCGCGCCGCCGCGGAGGACCGCGCGGAAGACCTGCGGCAGTTGATGATCGATCGCGGCGTGATCGATTCCCCGGAGGAGATCGGCGCCGAGGAGTGTCTCGAGTACGTGCTCTCCGCCTCGGAGTGGTGCCTGGTCGACGAGGAACTGACCATCACCCCCGAACTGGCCAGCGGCGCGTTCCTGCTGGCCGTCGACCCGCGGGCCAGCGAGTTCACCGGGATGAAGCAGCAGAACCTGCCGCCCGAGCACCTGTTCTCCCGCCGGGCCGACTTCCTCACCTTCGGTATGCTCGGCCAGCTCGACAGCACCAACAACTGGCATCTGATCGCCCGGGAATGGCTCTACGACGAGCCGCCGGTCACCGAACTCGGTCTGGCCCACCGTGAGTGGCTCACCACCCATCCGCCGAAACCGGCGAAGAAGCCGCGTGCCCGCAAGGCGGGCACTCGATGAAAGGCGCGTCATGCCGCAGCACCGTGAGTTCGATCTGATCCTGTTCGGCGCGACAGGTTTCGTCGGCAAACTCACCGCCGAATACCTGCTCACCGCCGCACCCGACGGCGCCAAGATCGCCCTGGCAGGCCGGTCGGCCGACAAGCTGGCGGCCGTGCGCGCCGAGTTGGGACCCGCCGCCGCGAACTGGGAACTGGTGGTGGCCGATTCGACCGACCAGGCCTCGCTCGACGCGATGGCCGCGCGGACCACCGTGGTCGTCACCACGGTCGGCCCGTACCTTCGTTACGGCATGCCGCTGCTCGGCGCGTGCGCCGCGGCGGGCACCCACTACGCCGATCTCACCGGTGAGCCGCTGTTCATCCACGACGCCATCGAGCAGTTCGAGCAGGTCGCGGTCGACTCCGGCGCCAAGATCGTCAATTCCTGTGGCTACGACTCGATTCCGTCGGACCTGAGCGTCTACGAGCTCTACCGCGCCACCGTCGCCGACAACACCGGCGAGCTGGAGGACACCACCCTGGTCGCCTACCTCAAGGGCGGCGCGAGCGGCGGCACCATCGATTCGGGGCGAGCCATGTGGGAGGACGTCGCCGCCGATTCCACTCGCGTCAAGATCCTGACCCACCCGTACTCGCTGAGCCCGGACCGCACGATGGAGCCCGATGTGGGCCGCCAGTCCGATCAGGCGCTGGCCCGCGCCAACACCATCGATCCCAGCCTGGACGGCTGGGTGACCACCTTCGTCATGGCCTCGCACAACACCAAGGTCGTGCGCCGCACCAACGGCCTGCTCGGCTGGGCCTACGGCAAGCAGTTCCGCTACCGCGAGGTGATGAACGCGGGCAACTCGGCCGCCGCGCCGCTGGTCGCCGCCGGTATCGCGGGCGGCATCGTGGCCGGCATGGCCTCGGGCGCCGTGCTCTCCCGCGTCTCGCTCGGCCGCAAGCTGCTCGACCGGATCCTGCCCAAGCCGGGCACCGGCCCGAGCGAAAAGGCCCGTCTCAGTGGCTGGTTCACCATGAAGACGTTTGCCCGCACCAGCTCCGGCGCCAAGTACCAGGCCACCTTCTCCGGCACCGGCGACCCCGGCTACCAGGCCACCGCCGTGCTGCTCGGCCAGAGCGGTTTGTGCCTGGCCTTCGACGAACTCCCCCAGCGCGCAGGCGTTCTCACCCCGGCCTCGGCCATGGGCGAAGCGCTCACCGACCGGCTGCGCGGCGCGGGCATGACGATCGAGGTCGCACGGCAGTGAACCTAGCTCGCAAGACCATGAACGCGCCCGCCCTGGCCGCGGTGTACGAGCACGCGTGGCGGCCCGCGCTGTTCTATCTGGCCAGCGGGCGCACCACGGGCAGTGACCGCCGCGAAGCCGTCGACACGCTGCGGCTCAGCGGCGGGAAGAAGGTGCTCGATCTCGCTTGCGGCCCCGGCAATTTCACCCGGTACCTCAGCGAGTTCCTCTCCGGCGACGGCTTCGTCACCGGCCTGGACTACTCCGAGCCGATGCTGGCCAGGGCCGCCGCCGACAACGCGGGCCCGCGGGTCGGCTATGTCCGCGGCGACGCGCGCACCCTGCCGTTCGCCGACGGAACCTTCGACGCCGTCTGCTGTTTCGGCGCGCTGTACCTGATCCCCGATCCGATCGCGGCCACCCGCGAGATGATCCGGGTACTCGCACCGGGCGGACGGATCGCGATCACCACCAGCTACCGCGAGGACAACCTGTTCGGCCGGGCCAGCACCATGGCCGCCGGGCTGAGCGGGCTGCGGCTGTTCGACCGCGACACCTTCCCCACCCTGTTCGCCGAGGCCGGGTTGGTCGAAATCGACCAGCGCGTGCGCCGTTTCATGCAGTACGTCGACGCCACCCGCCCCGCCTGACTCGTCACGAGGTCGCTGGGCGGTACACGCTGATCTGCTCGATCACCGCGTTCATCATCCCGACCAGCGACCCCGACCTGTCGAAGCGGCGCACCGGCAACGATTGCGTCGAGCTTGCCGGTCGATCGCGCGCTCTAGTGGTAGGCATGGGAAATGGCGAAACTCTGGGCCGAACCCGTCACCACCGCATTGCGCGCCGATGGTCAGCACGTCGCCGACCTCGACACCTCGGCCACCCCCGGCTTCACCGGTGACAAGCAGCAGGGCAAGGCGCTGCTGACCCAGCGCGGCACGGTCCTGTCGGAGCTGCAGGAGAAGCTGTTCGCCAACGGCCGCACCGGCGACAAGCGCAGCGTGCTGCTGGTGCTGCAGGGCATGGACACCGCGGGCAAGGGTGGCATCGTGCGCCACGTCATCGGGTCGGTCGACCCGCAGGGCGTCGACCACGCGTCCTTCGGTGTGCCGACCGAGGAGGAGAAACAGCACGATTTCCTCTGGCGCATCCGCAAGCGGCTGCCCGTCCCCGGCCAGCTCGGTGTCTTCGACCGCTCCCACTACGAGGACGTACTGGTGGTCCGGGTGCACGATCTCGTGCCGCAGTCGGAATGGGAGCAGCGCTACGGCCAGATCAACGCCTTCGAACGTGAAGTCGCCGACTCGGGCACCACGATCGTGAAGGTGGCCATGTTCATCTCGCTCGACGAGCAGAAACGCAGGCTGCGCGAGCGCCTGGAACGCCCCGACAAGTACTGGAAATTCAGCCCCGGCGACATCACCGAACGCGGCTACTGGCCCGACTATCAGAAGGCCTACCAGGTTCTTCTCGCGCGCACGAACACCGACTACGCACCCTGGTACATCCTGCCCGCCGATTACAAGTGGTACGCGCGCCTGGCGGTCACCGAATTGCTGATCGACGCGTTGACCGGGCTCGGACTGGATTGGCCGCCCGCCGATTTCGATGTCGCCGAGCAGCTGCGCCGGCTCGACGCGTCCTGACATCGATCTTTGAACAAACTCTCAGGTTCGGCCCGCATGATGTCCTGGCGTGGGAAGACAACCAACGAAAGGCGTGTGACGACGGTGAGCACGGGCAAGCAGAATCCGCTGGCGGCGGCCGCGGCGGCCGACAAGCGGCGCAAGCTGTTGATCCAGATCGGTGTCGCCGGCGTCCTGGTCGCTCTGGTCGCGGCGATCGGTATCGGCATCGCCATGAACCGCTCCGATTCCGGCACCGACGGTTCGGCGAGTTCGGCGGCACAGCTGCCCGCGACCGGCGGTTCGGTCACCGAGACCGGCACCGTCCGCATCGGCAACCCGGACGCGAAGGTGAAGGTCCGCGTCGTCGCCGACCTGCAGTGCCCGGCCTGCCAGCAGTTCGAGGCGGCCAACGGCGAGGCGCTGGCCAAGGCCGCGGCCGACGGCACCGCGGTCGTCGAGTACCAGATCATCTCCTTCCTCGACAAGGCCTCGACGAACCAGTACTCCTCGCGCGCCGCCAACGCCTCGTTCTGTGTCGCGAAGTCCGATCCGAGCCTGTACCAGAACTGGCTGCGGACCATGTTCGAGAAACAGCCCGCGGAAGGCGGCGCCGGTCTGACCAACGATCAGCTCATCCAGATCGCGACCGAGGTGGGCTACACCGATCCCGCCGTGGCCACCTGCATCAAGGACAAGCCGTACAACGACTACATCACCCAGGTCACCCAGCAGGTCCTGAGCAGCGGTGTGAAGTCGACCCCGTCGGTGTTCATCAACGGTCAGCTGATCCAGTCCGACGCGATCTTCACCGAGAACGGCCTGGCGTCCGTGATCGCTGACGCGGCCAAGTGATCACCACGCCCGCCCGCTCGGCGTGGCTGCTGCTGATCGCCGGGCTGGCGGGCTGGCTGGCGTCGTTCACGCTCACCGTCGAACGGTTCAAGCTGTTCGTCGACCCGAACTACGTCACCTCCTGCAGCATCAACTCGGTGCTGTCGTGCGGGTCGATCATGCAGACCGATCAGGCCTCGGTGTTCGGCTTCCCGAATCCGCTGTTCGGCATCGTCGGGTTCTCGGTGGTAGTAACCCTCGCCGTGCTCTCCGTCGTCGGCGTCGGCTTCCCGCGCTGGATCTGGGGCGGGCTGTGGCTGGGCAGCGTTCTCGGCGTCGCCGCGATCTGCTGGCTGATCTTCCAGAGCCTGTACCGGATCAACGCGCTGTGCCCGTACTGCATGGTGGTGTGGGTCGTGGTGCCGGTGCTGTTCGCGGTCACCACGCAGGAGACCTGGGGCGGCTCGCGCGGTCCGATGGGGATCCTCGCGGAATGGCGGTGGACGCTGGTCGTGGTGTTCTACGCGGTGGTGCTGCTGCTGGTCTTCCTGAAGTTCCAGGACTACTGGCTGAGCCTGGTCTAGATGGGTGTTCCCTTCGCCAGCACCACCTCGACCGTGCGGGTCGTGCCGTCGGGCGCGGTGACGTCGAGCCGGATCAGATCAGCCGGTTTACGCACGTTGACGGCGGCGCTCAACGCGCGGGCGGTGGTGATCGGCTGCCCGTCGACGGCGGTGATGACATCACCCGCGGCGATCCCGGCGGCACGCGCGGGCTGACCGTAGAAGGCCCAGTTCACCTGGGCGCCGGACGGTTTCGCGTCGACGATCTGCACGCCGAGCGTGGCCGTCGGCCCGATGTGCACGGTCTCGGTCGGTGTCCCCGAGCGGATCTGCGCCACGATCCGCATGGCGGTATCGATCGGGACCGCGTACCCGTTGGCCTGTTGCGGCTGATATTCGGTGGCCGGCCGATCCCCCGAGGCCGCCGTGATCACCCCGACGACGGCGCCGGCGCTGTCGACCAGCGCGCCGCCGGACTGCCCGCCGACGACGGGCGCGGCGATCTGCACCATGCCCCGCAACGACTTGCGGGTCAGATCGGCGGAGTTCATCGCGACGATGCTCGCGTCGAGATCGGTGATCGGCCCGGCGACCGCGGTCGCCGCGCCGCCGTCACCGCCCGCGTCGCCGATGGCGAGCACGTCCTGGCGGATCCGCAGCTCGGCGGAGGACCCGAGCCGGGCCGTCGGCAGCTCCGATGCCCCGGCCAGCGACAGCAGCGCGATATCGGCGGTCGAGTCGTAGCCGAGGACGGTGGCCGGATAGATCAGCCCGTTCCCGATATCGGTGACCTTCACCTCGTCGGCGCCTTTGATCACGTGATGGCTGGTGAGGATCTGCCCGTCCGGAGTGAGCACGATGCCCGACCCGGCGGCGCTGGTCCCGAACAGCGAGGCGTCGACGGCGATATTGACCAGCGCGGGCTCCACCTGCGCGGCGACCAGGACCGGATCGAGCGGAATCGGTGGTGGTTCCTCCGCGACGGCGACGATCTCGCCCGTCTCCGGCTGCCAGGGAAACGCCAGCTCACCGCGGTATCCGAGGAATGCGCACACGCCGACCAGCGCGACGACCAGCGTCGCCAGCACCCGACCCAGAGCGTGCACGCGCATGTCCTCTCTCGCGAGCCGACTACTCCATTGTGACCCGGATCCGGGCCAGACCGGTATCGATCCGGGCGCGACAGTTGGCAAACGCAGCATGCGACGGTAGGCATAAGCCCATGAGCACCGCAGCCGCCTACGCCATCCCCGCCCCCGACGGGTCCTTCGAGAAGGTCACGATCGAGCGCCGTGAACTCGGTCCCGACGACGTCCTGATCGACATCAAGTACGCGGGCATCTGCCACTCCGACATCCACACCGCCCGCAACGAATGGGGCGGCACCAAGTACCCCTGCGTGCCCGGTCACGAGATCGCGGGCATCGTCGCGGCCACCGGCTCCGCGGTGCGCAAGTACCAGGTGGGCGATCGGGTCGGCGTCGGCTGCCTGGTGAACTCCTGTGGCAAGTGCGTGCCGTGCCTGGCGGGCGAGGAGCAGTTCTGCACCAACGGCGCCACCTGGACCTACAACACTCCGGTTCCCGACACCACGCAGCCGGGTGGCTACACGATGGGCGGTTACGCCACCCAGATCGTGGTGGCCGAGAGCTTCGTCATCGCCGTCCCCGACGGCATCGGCCTCGATGTCGCCGCGCCGCTGCTGTGCGCGGGCATCACCCTGTACTCGCCGCTGCGGCACTGGAACGCCGGACCGGGCAAGAAGGTCGCGATCATCGGCATGGGCGGGCTCGGGCACGTCGGGGTGAAGATCGCGGCCGCCCTCGGCGCGGAGGTGACCGTGCTCAGCCAGTCGCTGCGCAAGCGCGACGACGGCCTGCGGATGGGCGCCGACCACTACTACGCCACCAGCGACAAGGAGACCTTCCGGCAGCTGCGCGGCACGTTCGACCTGATCATCAACACCGTCTCCGCGAACCTGCCGATCGACAACTACCTGCGCCTGCTCGCCCTCGACGGCACCCTGGTCATCCTCGGGCTGCCCGATCAGCCGATGAGCGTCACCGGCCGCAACCTCGCCGCGTTCCGCCGCTCGCTGGCCGGTTCGATGATCGGCGGCGTCGCGCAGACCCAGGAGATGCTCGATTTCTGCGCGGCCCACGGCATCGGCGCGGAGATCGAGCTGATCTCGGCCGACGAGATCGATTCCGCCTACGACCGGGTCATCGCCAGCGACGTGCAGTACCGCTTCGTCATCGACGCCGCGACGATCTGAGCCGCGCGCCAGCGCGCAGGAACCCCGCCGTCCTCGGTACCGTGGCCAGGTGGCTGCCGACGACGAATCGATCTCTGGCCCCGCCGCCGCGGCACCGGCCGCAGCGGCGAACACGCTGCCGGTGGGCTGGTCGGTGCACACACCGCCGCGCTGGCTCCCGCGGTCGCTGCTCTACGCCGCGCTGGCCGTCGCCGGGCTGATCGCGGCGTTCTGGGTGCTCGGCAAGCTGCAGGGCCTGCTGACCATTCTGATGGTCTCGCTGTTCCTCGCCTTCGCGATCGAACCCGCCGTGAACTGGCTTGCCGCGCGCGGTGTTCGGCGCGGCGCGGGCACCGGTGTGGTGTTCGGCGGGATGCTGCTGGTGGTCGTCGCGTTCGTGTGGACGCTGGGTGCGCTGCTGGTCAACCAGGTGACCATGCTGGTGGCGAACGCGCCGGACTACATCCAGGATGTCGTCGACTGGATCAATTCGACCTTCGACCAGGACCTTTCCGGCGACGACCTCACCAAGTACGCCTCGGAGTGGAGCTCGACGATTGAGGGCTATCTGGTCGGTCTGGCCGGAAACGTCTGGGGCATCGGCACTGTCGCGATCGGCGCGATATTCCAGCTGCTCGGCGTGCTGCTGTTCACCTTCTATTTCGCCGCCGACGGACCGCGCTTCCGCACCTGGGTGTGCTCGCTGCTGCCGCCCAAACAGCAGAAGCACGTGCTGCGGGCGTGGGATATCGCGGTCGAGAAGACCGGCGGCTACATCTATTCGCGCGCGCTGCTGGCACTGTGCTCCGCGCTCGCCCACTATGTCGCGCTGCGGCTGTTCGACGTGCCGTCGGCGTTCGCGCTGGCGCTGTGGGTCGGCGTGGTCTCGCAGTTCATCCCGACCGTCGGCACCTATCTGGCCGGTGCGCTGCCGGTGCTGGTCGCGCTGGTGCACGACCCGATCACCGCGTTGTGGATCCTGCTGTTCATCGTCGCCTACCAGCAGTTCGAGAACTACGTGCTGCAGCCGCGGATCACCGCGACCACCCTGGACATGCATCCGGCGGTGGCCTTCGGCGCGGTGATCGCGGGCGCGGCGTTACTCGGGCCGACGGGCGCACTGCTGGCCATCCCGGTCACCGCCACCCTGCAGGGCTTCGCCGGCGCCTATATCCGGCGCTACGAGGTCGAGGAGGCCGAGGCGCCGTCGGCGAAGAAGAAGCGCAAAGAACAGCCTCCCGCCGAATCGCCGAGCGAGTAGGCCGCGCGATGGCGATCCTGCTGTCGCTCGTCTCCATGCTGTCGACCCTGTTCGGCGGTTTCGTCGCCATGCGGATCGGCGATCGCAAGCACCTGGTGCTCGGCCTGGCCGCGGGTGTCCTGCTCGGTCTGGTCGCCTTCGATCTGATTCCCGAGGCGCTGGAGCAGTCGCCCGGCGAGGTGTACGGGGTGCCGGTGGTGCTGATCGCCGCCGTGATCGGGTTCCTCACCATCCACATCATCGAACGCGCCGTCGCCATCCATACCGGCCACGAGAGCGAATTCGGTACACACCACCACGGATTCGAGTCGGTCGGATTGCTCGCCGCGGCCGGCCTCATCTTCCACAGCACCCTGGACGGTTTCGGCATCGGCCTCGGCTACCAGGCGGGCGCGGCGGTCGGCCTGTCGGTCGCGATCGCGGTGATCTGCCACGACTTCGCCGACGGCTTCAACACTTTCACCATCCCCACCCTCTACGGCAGCGCCCGCAAACGCGCCCTCACCCTCCTGGGTCTGGACGCCGTCGCCCCCGTCTTCGGCGCGATCCTCGGCACCCTCATCCACGTCCCCGAACAATGGATCGGCCTCTACCTCGGCTACTTCGCCGGCTTCCTGCTCTACCTCGCCACCGCCGACATCCTCCCCGAGGCCCACGCCGAACACCCCTCCCGCCTCACCCTGCTGTGCACGGTCAGCGGCGTCGGCGCGATGTTCGGCGTCACCGCCCTCAGCCAATGACCGCAAGCCCCTCCCCGCCCTGATACGACAACGGGCGCACCGGATCTCCGGTGCGCCCGTCGGCTGTCTCGCCTACTCCGCCGCCGCCGCCGCGGCCTCGGCATCGGCTTCGGCGGCCAGTGTCCGGCGGCGCACGCGGCGTGCGGCCGCGACCATATTGCGCAGCGACGGCTCGAGCTGCCAGTAGTGGCGGGTCTTGAGACCGCCGTCCGGGTTGGCCCAGAGCCGTTGCGGTGTCACGGCTTCGGCGGCCTGGGTGAGCAGCTCGTCGAGCTCGTCGATGTCCGGGATCCGCGCCGAACGGCTCTCGTACACGCCGGGGCCGACGCCGTGGCTGAGGCCGTGGCCGGTGGCGACGTCCTCGGTCAGCGCCTGCATGACCCATTCGATCGAGCGGGTCGCCACGATCGCGGTGACGTCGGCGTCGAGCTGCTCGATCGCGTCGACCACCTCGGTACGGCCGGAATAGCCGATGTGGGTGTGGATCTGGGTGTCGGCCCGCACGCCGGAGGTGGCCAGCTTGAACGCGCCGACCGCCCAGCGCAGGTACTCCTCGCGACCCACCGGACGCGCGGGCAGCAGCTCGCGGATGGCGGGCTCGTCGACCTGGATGATCGCGATGCCCGCCCGCTCCAGGTCGACCACCTCGTCGCGGATCGCCAGCGCCACCTGATCGGCCGTCTCGTACAGCGGCTGGTCCTGGCGCACGAACGAGCGGGCCAGCATGGTGACCGGTCCGGTGACCATGCCCTTGACCGGCTTGTCGGTCAGCGACTGCGCGTAGGTGGTCCAGTCGACCGACATCGGCGCGGGCCGCGACACGTCGCCGTAGATGATCGGCGGACGCACACACCGCGACCCGTAGACCTGCACCCAGCCGAAGCGGGTGGTGGCGAAACCGTCGAGCTGCTCGGCGAAGAACTGGATCATGTCGTTGCGCTCGTGCTCGCCGTGCACGAAGACGTCGAGACCGATGTCCTCCTGCAACCGGATCGTCGCCTCGATCTCGGCCTCGACCTGCTTGCGGTAGTCCTGCTCGGACAGCCTGCCCTGGGCCACCTCGTGACGGGCCTGGCGCAGCCGCACGCTCTGCGGGAACGAACCCAGCGTCGTCGCGGGCACCACCGGCAGGTTCAGCCGTTCCTGCTGGGCGGCACGGCGCTCCACGTAGGGTTCGCGCTCCCGCATGTCCGGGGTCACCGCGTACACCCGCTGGCGCACCGCGTGCTTCTGCTTGAAGTGCACCTCGGTGGGCCGCTTGCGCCAGTGGTCCGACGGGCCCTCGGTGAGCGCCTTGGCCAGCGAGACCACCTCGCCCACCTTCTGCTTGGCGAAGGCGAGCCGGTCGGCGACGTTGCCGTCGATGTCGTACTCGGCGAGCACGTCGTAGGGCACGTGCAGCAGCGTGGAACCGGTGGACACGACCAGGTCGGGGCAGACCTCGGCGATCGAGTTCAGGTAGTTCAACGTGACGAAACGATCGGCACGCCAGACGTTGGTGCCGCTGATGACACCGGCGTAGATCCGCTTGCGCTTGATCCCGGGGATCGCGGCCAGCTCCTCGGGCGTCATCCGGTAGGCGGACAGGTCGAGCCCGATGGCCTCGACATTGGTCGCGGCCAGGATGCGCAGCGCCTCACCGAAATCGCCGTACTGGCCGGTGACCAGGATGCGCGGGCGCAGCGGCGCCTTGGACAGCCGCTGGTAGGCCTTCTCGAACGCGGCCAGCTCGGCGGGCGAGCGCTCACCGGTGAAGCAGGGCTCGTCGAGCTGCACGCAGGTCGAGCCGCGCTTGGCGAGGATCTCGAACAGCTCCTCGTAGAACGGCAGCAGCTTGTCGAGCAGGCTCAGCGTGTCGAACTCGGCCTCGCCGGGCACGTGCCCGGCCTTCGACAGCAGCAGCAGCGACACCGGGCCGAGCACGACCGGGCGCAGTTCGATCCCGCGCTCGATCGCCCGGTCCCACTCGTCGAGCAGGGCCTCCGGATGCAGCGAGAACGTGGTGTCGGCGTCGAGTTCGGGCTGGCGGTAGTGGTAGTTGGAGCCGAACAGGCGCACCAGCTCGAGCGGCGGCAGGTTGGGGTTGCCGCGCGCCATCAGGAAGTAGAAGTCCAGGGGGTGCATGCCCTCCTGGTGCTCCTTGAACCGGGACGGCACCGCGCCGAACAGCAGCGCGTTGTCGAGGATGTGGTCGTAGAAGGAGAAGGTGTTGCCCGGCACCTGCGTGAGTCCGGTCGCGGCCAGCTCGTTGAACTGACGCTCCTGGATGTCGCGGCCTACCGCGAGCAGTTCGTCGCGCTCCAGCGATCCGCGCCAATACGACTCGAGCGCACGCTTGAGCTCGCGGTGCGGACCGATCCTCGGATATCCGAGAACGCTCGACCCGAATCCATCGGTGACGTTGACCATGACCGGGATACTCCCTTTCGATCACCTGCGCGGTCTCCCCGGGCGACGCCGGCTCCCGCGCATTGCTGCGCTCGACATATCACCGGGCCGCGCGAGCGCGTCCGGCTACAGCAGCTTAGGCCGCGAACGCGGCCCTTCGCCGTTCCCCCTGCAAACACCCCCGAAATGGCCGAAGGCCACCGTCATCGCTCAGTTGGTGATGACGGTGGCCTCCGGGGAGCAAACCCCCTACTTGCCGTACTGGTAGAAGCCGGCGCCGGTCTTCTTACCCAGCAGGCCGGCCTCGACCATGCGCATCAGCAGCGGCGGAGCGGAGTACAGCGGCTCCTTGAACTCGGCGTACATCGAGTCCGCGATCGACTTCACGGTGTCGAGGCCGACGAGGTCGGTCAGCGCCAGCGGGCCCATCGGGTGGGCACAGCCGAGCACCATCGCCTTGTCGACGTCATCCTTGGTGGCGAAGCCCGACTCGACCATCCGGATGGCCGAGAGCAGGTAGGGCACCAGCAGCGCGTTGACGACGAAGCCGGAGCGGTCGGCCGAGCGGACGACCTGCTTGCCCAGGATGTCGGCGGCGAACTGCTCGGCGCGCTTGGCGACCGGCTCGCTGGTCTTGAGGGTGGTGACCAGCTCGACCAGCGGCAGCACCGGCACCGGGTTGAAGAAGTGCAGGCCGACCACGCGCTCGGGGTTCGCGGTGGCGACCGCGATCTTCATGATCGGGATGGAGGAGGTGTTGGAGGCGAGCACGGCGTCGGGGTCGGTGACGACCTTGTCCAGCTCGCTGAAGATGGCCGTCTTGACCTCTTCGTTCTCGACAACGGCCTCCACGACCAGCTGACGGTCGGCGAAGTCGCCGAGATCGGAGGTGAAGCGCAGCCGCCAGGCCGCCTGCTCCCGCTCGCGCTCGGTGATCTTGCCGCTGCTCACGCCACGGTCCAGCGAGCGCAGGATCCGAGCGCGGCCCGCGGCGGCGAGTTCGCGACTGGTCTCGTAGACGAGGACGTCGACGTGCGCGCGTGCGCACACCTCGGCGATGCCAGCGCCCATCTGTCCCGCGCCGATAATCCCGACGCGCTGAATCTTCTCGCTGCTGCTCACGTCCCGCTCCTGCTGTGTGTCTGGCTGTGGGGTGGCTGGGGTGGTCATGTCGACCAAGCTATAGGGATGCCCTCCCACGCCGGGGCTGTTCGGCGTGGGAGGGCGTGCTGGACGCGGAGCGTCCGTACACCCCTACCGGAGTAGAGGAATGGTGTTGCTACTCAGAGCAACCCCGTGCGGATCAGTGGAACTGACCCTCTTCGGTGGAGCCCTTCAGGGCAGCCGTCGAGGTGTTCGGGTCCACGGTGGTGGCGATGGTGTCGAAGTAGCCGGCACCGACCTCACGCTGGTGCTTCACGGCGGTGAAGCCACGCTCGGCGGCAGCCTGGAACTCGCGCTCCTGCAGGTCGACGAACGAGGTCATGCCGTTGCGGGCGTAGCCGTGCGCCAGGTCGAACATGCCGTAGTTCAGCGAGTGGAAGCCGGCCAGGGTGATGAACTGGAACTTGAAGCCCATCGCGCCGAGCTCACGCTGGAACTTCGCGATGGTCGCGTCGTCCAGGTGCGCCTTCCAGTTGAACGAAGGCGAGCAGTTGTAGGACAGCAGCTGGTCCGGGAACTCCGACTTGACGGCCTCGGCGAACTTGCGCGCGACCTCGAGGTCCGGGACGCCGGTCTCCATCCAGATGAGGTCGGCGTAGGGGGCGTAGGCCTTGGCACGCGCGATGCAGGGCTCGATGCCGTTCTTCACACCGAAGAAGCCCTCGGCGGTACGGGTGCCGTCCAGGAACTCACGGTCGCGCTCGTCCACATCGGTGGTGAGCAGGGTGGCGGCCTCGGCGTCGGTGCGGGCGATGATCACCGACGGCACGTCGGCGACGTCGGCCGCGAGACGCGCGGAGGTCAGGGTGCGGATGTGCTGCTGGGTCGGGATCAGCACCTTGCCACCGAGGTGGCCGCACTTCTTCTCCGAGGCCAGCTGGTCCTCCCAGTGGACACCGGCGGCACCAGCGGCGATCATCGCCTTCTGCAGCTCGTAGGCGTTCAGCGCGCCACCGAAGCCGGCCTCGGCGTCGGCCACGATCGGGGCCAGCCAGTTGGCGACCGAGGTGTCACCCTCGACCTTGGCGATCTCGTCGGCGCGCAGCAGCGCGTTGTTGATGCGACGGACCACCGACGGGACCGAGTTCGCCGGGTACAGCGACTGGTCGGGGTAGGTGTGGCCGGACAGGTTCGCGTCACCGGCGACCTGCCAACCCGACAGGTAGATGGCCTTCAGGCCGGCGCGAACCTGCTGCACGGCCTGGTTGCCGGTGAGGGCGCCGAGGGAGTTGATGTAGTCCTCGTTGTTCACGAGGTCCCACAGGATCTCCGCACCGCGGCGGGCGAGGGTGTGCTCCTCGACAACGTTGCCCTGCAGGGCGACGACCTGCTCGGCGGTGTAGTTGCGGGTGATGCCCTTCCAGCGCGGGTTGGTGTCCCAATCCTGCTGGATCTCCGCAGCGGTCTTCGGGGTGCCGACAGTCGACATCTCTGACTCCACTTCCTCGGTGTGGTCGGTGCTCCCGCGGTCCGATCCTCAAACAACCGGCGGCTGAACGCTTTCGGTTGCGCGGTTCGTACTGCTGGAGCAATTTGCAGGCTTGCTAGGACTAGCTAGGGCCCAAGGGGTGTACTTCCACACGATGGCACACCAGGAAATAGCCGTCTACCTGTTGCTTGTGTGAATCTCAGCTAGGTTTGCCGCCGCGTTTGCTAACTTTGCGAAATTTGCGGGTTGATTGCAAGCACCGAGCCTACCGACCGGTAGCGCTGACCAGGAGTTTTAGCATAACGCCCGTACTGTTAGCGCTCGGCCGCCGGGTGCTACCCGACACGCCCAACCCTGCCACCCTGTGACCTGTTTCACACACCACGCCGGACAGGAATGGTGTGCGTGTCGTCACTGGGAAGGCATCAGGTTGCGACCTGGACACTCGTCCGTGAAGACGAGAAGGTGACCCCATGAGGATTTCGAAGATCGCGGCGAGGTCGAAGCCGGCGCTGGCAGTGGTCGCGGCGACGGCCGCGGTGAGCCTGGTACCGACGGCCGCGGGCGCCCAGCCCGGCAGCACAGCGGGCACGGTTGTCGGCGTCGAGGCGCTGTCCGCCGCGGCGACGCTGCCCGGTTCGGCGCGCGCCGAGCGACTGATCTACCGGTCGACCACCGCGGGCGACCAGCCGACCACGACGAGCGCCGCCGTGTACTTCCCGGCTGGCACGGCCCCCGAGGGTGGCTGGCCGGTGATCGCGTGGGCGCACGGCACGGTTGGCCTCAGCGACAACTGCGCGTACAGCGTGGCGGGACCCGCCGCGGTCGAGCGCGACTGGGCCTACCTCGGTACCTGGCTGCGCCAGGGCTACGCGGTCGTGGCGGCCGATTACGCGGGCCTGGGCGGCCCGGGTGAGCATCCGTACCTGAACGGCGTCGTGGAGGCACACAATGTGGTCGACGCGGTCCACGCGGCCACCGCGCAGTACCCGGACCTGTCGAACAAATGGGCCGTCGTCGGCCAGTCCCAGGGCGGCGGCGCCGCGGTGTTCACCGCCCGCTACGCCACCGAATTCGGCGGCCCCACCCTCGACTACCGCGGCGCCGTCGGCACCGGCGTGCCCGCCTACATCGAAGACGTCATCCAACTGCTCGGCCCCGGCATGCCGCCGATCGCGCTGAGCTCCCACCTGTCGGCCTACGTGCTCTACATCCTCAGCGGCCTGCGCACCACGTTCCCCGACCTCGACATCGATGCCCTGCTCACCGATTCCGGCCGCACCTGGCTCACCCGCGCCCAGACCACCTGCATCGACCCACTCGCCGACGAACTAGCCACGGCCGAACCCACCCTCGGCAGCATGTTCACCCGCCCGCTGTCCTCGATCCCCGACCTACACGGCCTGCTCTCCCACTACATGGGCCTCCCCGAATCCGGCTACGACCGCCCCCTCTTCCTCGGCCAGGGCCTCCGCGACACCGACGTAGTAACCCCCGAAACCCTCCGCTTCGCCGCCGTCCTCACGGCAAACCGCCAGCCGATCACCGTCCGCACCTACCCCACCGACCACGACGGCACCGTCAACGCCTCCCTCACCGACTCCCTCCCCTTCGTCCGCGGACTGTTCGCCTGATCCTCCGGACCGGACCAATTTCAAGGGAATGACGCAAGATGGAGCGGCTCGGCAAAGACCGCAAGGGTGATCCGGTGATGATTAGCCATGACGGGCTCAATCGAAGGGATCTACGGTGGAGTACGACATGGCGGCGCTGAGTATTCGAGAGCGCGATTTCGTCGACGCATGTCTTGCGAGTTGGACGGGGATTTCGACGCGCGCGCCGATACCTGTACGCGCGCTCGGCTATTCAGACCGAGATCATTTCGATGATGAAGTGGGCAGGTTGCGTCGAGCTACCTCCGCCGGGGAGAAACTGTCTGAGGTCGACACGGCTCGCGTACTGTTCCTGAGTGAGCTGGCGTTCGGTAGCGAGCTGTTCGGCGCTGGTATCGAGTTCCGAATGGTCAGCACGTTTGATGATTCCGAGGGTGTCGCCGTGTTGCGGACACTGCAGCGCAAGCTGTATACCAACCTCGGGGCACGCTCTTTGTTTGATCCTGAACTCTACGCACCCCGAAAAGATTAGCCAGAGGCTCATTCTCAGCTATTCACCTGGGGCCGCGAGGTTTTCGGCGAGCGTTGTGGTATTCGGGTCTGGTCATGCGGCAGCGGCAGGTGCTTAGGGCAGGGCTGCGGCGTTCTCGTTAAGGGGGGAATATGGACTGGATTCCGCGACGAGCTGCGGACTATCACCGAGACGACGGACGACCTGCGATGGTCAGTGCACACCGAACGCCGACATTGCGGTCGCCATCTTCATGACCAGTCGGTGCTCGGTGTTGCGGACCCGCGTGAACCCGAACCTGGCGTAGAACGCGGCGGCGGATTCGTCGATGGCATCGACAACGATGAGACGCCCGCCCGTGGTCTGCGCTGCTCCCATGATCTTGGTGACGGCGTCGACGAGTAGTTGCTCACCCAGCCCCCGCCCGTGCAGCCGCTGATCGAGTGCAAATTTCGCCAGCAGGAACGCCGGGACGATCTTCAGCCCGGATGACAGCGACTGCGACAAGCCGTCTACGTCACGTTCCAGCTGGGTGGGCGCGATGGCGTAGTACGCGCGCACTGTCGGATCATCAGGGGTGATCCAGACGTAGGTGCGGCTCGTCCAGCGCTGTTCGGCTGGCAGTGCCATCCGTTGCAGCCAGTCGTCGAGAACGGGCTTGCCACAGTCGAAATCGCTGAGTTTGTGGTCGACGGAGATCGCCGTCGAGATCCAGCTCACCGGCGCACGAAGACTCGAGGCTTGGCCGCGGCCTTCGCCAGCGCAGGCGCCTCATCGGGCACATCGAGCGAGGACATCATCGCGTCGAACTGCTCGGCCGGCATCAGCGTCCGGCTCGACAACGCCAAGATCCGGTCCGCACGATCAAAAGCCGCTGCGCGAATGAACTCGCTCAGCGTCTCGTTGACCGCGTCTGCCGCGGCCTGAATCTGTGCCTGCCGTTCCTTGTCGAGCCGTACTTCAACTCGTTGAGTCTTGGCGGTCATGTCGATGCCCCTCACTAAGCGCGAAACGAACGCCGTTCCGGATATCCACCCACTGTACGGACAATGTACGGAAAGTTCCAGGAGATCGCGGCTACGGCTCACCGACCCAGACTCCGCCGTGGCCCGCACGTGGAACCACTCCAGCGCCGCGATGCAAGGTGGGCAGCCAGCACTGGCCGCCCGCCGCGTTCAGCGGTGGGCGGTCGTCGGTGCCGGGTTCTGCGCATCCCATTCCCGCCGGGCCGCCGCGATGGCGTCGGTGTTGTCTCTGGTCCAGTCGATCACTCGTGTCCCCATCTCGACGAGTCCGCGGCCGAGGTCGGTGATCGTGTAGTCCACCTGGGGCGGGATGGTCGGGTGGGCGCTGCGTTCGATGAAGCCGTCGCGGCACAGGCGTTTGGTGGTGAAAGTGAGCATCCGCTGCGAGATGCCGGGGATCGCGCGCTGTAGTTCCCCGAAACGGCGGGTTCCCTTGGCCAATTCGACCAGGATCAGGACGGTCCATTTGTCGCCGAGGCGATCCAGTAGTTCGCGGACCCCGCAGTCGTCGTCACCACAGGGGCCCTGCTGCGCCATCTCGGCGGCGTGCACCGAGGCGCGCGCCACGGCGATCTCGTTCTGCATCCTTCCATCATGCCCGCACCGAATTGCTCTCGCAGCCAGTCGATTCACCACCTGATCAAACCGCCACCCCGGCGGCGCCGAGAAGTGCCCGTTCCACCGAGACGGGGGCGCGGCCGATCAGATCGGCCAGATCGGAGGTGTCGTTGTCCAGGTGCCCGGCCCGGATACCGGACACGATCGAGAGCACGTGCCCGACCTGATAGGCGGGCAGGCCCAGCTTCGTCATTTCGGCCCGCACCTCGGCCAGCGATACGTCCCGGCGTTCGATCTCCCGACCGGTGGCACCGGCGACCATCATGGCGATCTCGTCAGCCCCCACCGGCTCGGTCCCACCCAGGTCGTAGCTGCGATTCATGTGCCTGCTCGGAATCCCCCACCGCGCGGCGCGTTCCACCTCGTCGGCCACGATTACCGCCGCGGCGGCGAGGTCAGCCCGCGCGACCGGCCGAACTCTGCCTTCGCCCCAAGCGCTCGCCACGACCCCCTGCGTCGCGGCGCGGATCACTTCGAGCGCGAACAGCTCGGCGTACAACCCGTTCCGCAGAATGGTGTAGCCGAATTGCGCTGTACTCAGCAGATGTTCGGTATAGCGATGCGCGGTGGCGAGGCTCAGGTGATCGCCGCCGCCGAGCAGACTGGTGTAGATCACCTGCGCCACGCCACTGCGTCCGGCCGCCTCGATCGCGGCCCGATGCCGCGCCATGACGACATCATCCTCACCGAACCCCGCCGACACCAGCACGAGTGTGCGAACACCGTCGAATCCTCCCACCAGACTCGACGGATCGTCGAAATCGACGCGCCGCGCCGGAATCGATAGCGACTCGGGCGCACGCGACCCCGCCGTGACCTCCGCCCCCACCGTCACCAGCCCGTCGAAGATCAGCTTTCCGAGCTGACCGCCCACCCCGGTAACCAAGATCAAAACTGCCTCCTCTTCCACCGGCCGCCTCGGCCGTGCGAGCGCCCATCCGGCCGGGCAACCGGCTGCTCAGGGCACCTCGATCTTGGCCGCACCGCTGACCACCGCACCAGAAGGCACATTCGTGGTCCCCACGCACACCGATGTATCCAACGACGTCTCCGCACCGCGAGGAAGCGGAACTATGACGCAGCTCACCGAGCATGCTCACGCCTTCGGCGGGTGCACCTCCCGCCAGTGCTCGGCGATATCGATGCGCCGGGCAATCCATACCCCGTCGTGCGTCTGCACATGATCGAGGAAGCGTTCCAGCGCCGCGGTGCGCGCCGGACGGCCTGCGAGGCGGCAGTGCAGCCCGACCGAGAGCATCTTCGGACTGCCTTCGGCCCCTTCGCGATACAGCACGTCGAAGGCGTCGCGCAAATGTGCGAAGAACTGTTCGCCGCTGGGGAAGCCGGCCGGGGAGGCGAAGCGCATGTCGTTGGTGTCGAGGGTGTACGGGACGACCAGGTGGTCGTGGCCGTCGACCGTGGTCCAGTACGGGAGGTCGTCGGCGTAGGAGTCGGAGTCGTAGACGAATCCGCCGTGCTCGACCACCAGTTCGCGGGTGTTCGGGGAGTCGCGACCGGTGTACCAGCCGAGCGGGGCCGCGCCGGTCAGCTCGGTGAGGATGCGCACCGCTTCGGCCATGTCGGCGCGTTCGGTGTCGCGGTCGACGAGCTGATACGACTTCCACCGCAACCCGTGGCAGGCGATCTCGTGGCCCCGTTCCCGAAAGGCCGCCACCGCTTCGGGATTGCGCTGCATCGCCCGCGCGACCGCGAAGATGGTGAGCGGGAGATCGCGCCGCTCGAAGGCGCGCAACACCCGCCACAGACCGGCCCGGGAACCGTATTCGTACAGCGATTCCATGCTCATGTGCCGGTTCGGGAAGGCCTCGGCCGGAGTCACCTCGGACAGGAACGTCTCCGAGTGCGGCGAGCCGTCGAGGACGTTGTTCTCCCCGCCCTCTTCGTAATTCAGCACGAACTGCACGGCGATGCGCGCGTCGCCGGGCCACCGCGGATCCGGCGGTGTCGGTCCGTAGCCGACGAAGTCGCGGACCTCGCTCATCCGCCGAGCTCCCCGTATAGACGGAGCCGGGCGAGCCCGCCGTCGGGATAGATGTCGAGCCGCACCTCCTCGACGGAGGCGGCCGCGGGGGTGAGGGCGAACCGGTGCCTGGTGTCGGGCAGCAGGTCGGTGCGCGGCAGCAACTCGACTTCGGTGCCGTCGGTGGTGAATCCGGTGAGCGAGGCGGCGCCCGGGCTGTTGCCGAGGAAGCAGGAGGTGTCGATCTCGGCGAGCCGGATCGCGCCCGGACCCGCCAATTTGATACGCACCCAGTCGTTTCCGTCGTCGCGGCGGCGGGCGGTCTCCCAGCCGTCGCCCATGACGCGGGCGAGGCCGGGATAGAGCAGCTGGTTGGGCGAGCTGTAGAAGCGGTTCGAGCAGTCGAGTACCAGCGCGCCGTTCTCCAGCGCGGCCAGGTCGAGCGGGCCGAGACCGAGTAGTGCCGGGTCGGGCCTGCCTTCGCCGTGCACGCGCAGGCGGGCGACGCCGCCGTCGGGGTGCATGGTGAGTTTCACGTGGGTCCAGCGGTTTTCGTTGTCGACGGTGAACGGGTTGCGGCTGTCACCGCCCACCTTCACCCGGTCGAGCAGGGGCACCCAGTCGGTGCGCGCGGCGATCTCGTCGGCGGGTGGATAGCCGTCGATCGCCAGTGCCGACAGCGATACCTCCGGCGGATAGTTGCCCTTGAACCAGGCGGTGTCGATCACGACCCCACGGATCACGCCGGGCACACCGAGCCGCACGATGGCGCTGTCGTCACCGGGTTTGCCACGGTGCCTGCGGGTTTCCCACCCGTCGTACACCTGGCCTTTGTGCCCGAACGTCGACGGCTGGTATTCGGCCGGACCCGGGTTGACCAGGTTCTCCTTCTCCGCGAAGAACTCGTCGTTCGCCCAGACCACCGATCCGCCGAGCGGTCGTACCGCCAGATCGGGGAGCAGCGTGAAATCGTCGCCGCCGAGGTGTGTGGTCACCGTGCCTCCTGCGCCTCTGGTGCCACGAGCTGTCGCCCGCCGTGCACCCCGTTGTGTGCTGCCGCTGCGCGCCCGGCACGCACCGGCCGCCGAATTCCACCGCGCGTCATCGCGAGTCCTGCGGCGGGGCCTGTCGCGCTGCCAGCGTTTCGAGCACCCGGACGGTGAGTTCTGGTGCGCGCGTGATGAGTTCGTCATCGGTGGTCGCACCGCAGCGCAGTCCGCGCAGCACGGTGGTGGCGAGCGCCTCCGCTGTCGCCGGTTCGTCGACGACACCACCGGAGCGCCGGTCCAGGTAGGCCCGCAGGCGCGGGACCGCGACGTCGGTCGCGGTGCGGAAGAAGTCGTAGGTCGCCAGCCAGCGGGTGACGAGGTGACCGGGGTGCATGTCCCAGCCCTGGTAGTAGCCGCGGCGCAGCGCCCGCTCGACCAGGCGGTGGTGATTGCGGAAGGCGCCTTCGGGGTCGTCGTCGGGGTTGATCTGGGTGGAGCCGTCACAGATCCACACCCCGGTCTGCGCGGCCGCCACCTGCATCACGGCCTTGGCGTGATCGGCCGCCGGATGGTCGAGCGCCTGGTCGGTGGCGGCGATGCCGCAGGCCGCGGTGTAGTCGTAGGTACCGAAATGCAGTGCGCTGCACCGCCCGTCGGCGAGAGCGATCATGCGGGCGATCGGCGCGCTGCCATCGGAGGCGACGATCGCCTGCGGGCTCTCGATCTGCAGTTCGAAGCGCAGGGTCCGATCGGGCAGACCGTTGCCACGCTCGATGCCGGAGCACAGGTCGACGATCGCCGAGACCTGGTCGGCCGCTCTGATCTTCGGAACAGTGAAGAGGAAGCCGGGCAGTACTCCACCTGCCCCGTCGAGCACGAGTTCGAGAGTGCGCAGTGCGCGTCTGCGCTCGTTCGCCGACAGCCCTTTGGTGCGGATGCCGAATGAGTCGGGGGCGCCGGGCTTTCCGGCCCAGCTCGCCAATGTCTTGCCCGCGGCGGTCGCGGCCGCGTCTTCCTCGTCGTCGGCGCGGAAACCGTAACCATCCTCGAAGTCGATCCGCAGGTCCTGTACCGGCTGCTCGGTCAGCCTGCGCCGGACGGCGGGCAGTGCGTTGGTGGCATCGAGGCCGACGAGGAAGTCGGCGTGCCGGTGCAGCAGGTCGAGCGCGGCGGCGCCCCAGTCGGCCGGGGTGCCTGCGGTGGCGCGGTCGGCGCCCACATAGGCGGTGTGCACCGGCTGGACTCGGTCACCCGCTCCCGGGTAGCGCGTCCGCAGCTCGGCGTCGACGGCGTCGAGCCGTGCGTCGATGCGGGCGCGGATGTGCTCGGGGAGATGGGAGTTCACCCGGCGGCTCCTTCCTGGATGATCCGCCACACGCGGTCGGCGGTCATCGGTAATCGGTCCGGTCGGACACCGACGGCGTCGCGGATCGCGTTCGCCAGCGCCGGTGCCACCGGGTTGTACGGAGACTCACTCATCGATTTGGCACCCAGCGGGCCCAGCTCGTCACTGGTTTCGGCGAAATAGACCTCTGTGCGGGGCAGATCCGCGAACTGCGGAATGTGATAGTGGCGCAGCGTCCGGGTGGTCACCACACCATGATCGGTGCGCATGTCCTCGTAGAGCGCGGTGCCCAGCGCCTGGGCGACCCCACCCTCCACCTGACCGCGCAGCTGCACCGGGTTGAGCACCGTGCCCGCGTCCGCCACCTGGATCGATTGCAGAATCCGCACCGCGCCGGTGCTCGGCCGGACCGCGACCCGGAAGGCGTGCACATTGAAACTCACCGAGCGCGGCGTCCCCGCGTGGGTGCCGTGCGCGACGAGGTCACCGTCGGCGAGCAGCTCGGTCGCGGTGATCAGCGCGTCGCCGCAGCGCACGCCACCCGCTTCGAGCAGGCATTCGCGTTCGGGGTGCCCGCTGATCTTGGCGGCCCTGGACAGCAGCATCGCGCGCAGTTCCAGTGCCGCCGCGTAGGAGGCCTTGCCCGCGACCATGGTGCCGGTGGAGCCGAAGGCGCCGGTGTCGTGGCCGACGACGTCGGTATCGGACTGGCGGATCCTGATCCGGTCGGCGGTGGTGGCCAGTGCCGTCGCGGCCAGCTGGGCGTGCACGGTGGTGGTTCCGTTGCCGAATTCGGCGGTGCCGACACCGATCTCGTAGGAACCGTCGGCGAGCAGGCGCGCGGTGGCGTCGGCGTGGTGGCCGCGGGGCGGCACGGTGGCGATCATCGCCACGGCCATGCCCTCGCCGACCTGCCAGTCCGGGCCCGGCGCGGTGACGCCGTTGCCGCGGCGCAGCGCCTGCTGGGCGGTGTCGAGGCACTGGTCGAGGCCGTAGCTGCCGAAGGTCAGGTCGCCCTCGTCGACCTCGGCGCCGGTGAACCGGTCACCGGGGACCACGACATTGCGGCGGCGGAATTCGAACGGGTCGATGCCCAGCTCGCGGGCGAGCTCATCGATCGCCGACTCGACGCCGAAGATCACCTGCCCCAGCCCGTAGCCGCGGAACGCGCCGGAGGGAATGTTGTTGGTGTACACGGCTTGTGCGTCGACCCGCTTGTTCGGGCAGCGGTACACCGCCACCGATTCGCCGACGGAATGGAACAGCACGCCCGCGCCATGGTTGCCGTAGGCGCCGGTGTCGGAGAGTACGTCGACCGAGAGCGCGGTCAGGATGCCCGCCGCGTCGACGGCCGCGGTCACCGCGACCCGCATCGGGTGACGGCAGGGGGCCGAGGTGAATTCGTCGGTGCGGGTGAACTCGTACTGCACCGGATGCCCCGTGCGCAGCACCGCCAGCGCGATCAGGTCCTCGACCAGCATCTCCTGCTTCGCTCCGAACCCACCGCCGACCCGGGCCGTGAACACCCGCACGCGGTCCCGGTCGAGCCCGAACACATGGCACAGTTCGTCGCGCACCAGGAACGGCACCTGCGAACTCGTCCGGACGACGAGCCTGCCCGCGTCGTCGAGCCAGCCGATGCCGCCGTGCATCTCCAGATGCAAGTGCTGCACGCGCGGTGAATGCCACACCCCGCGCACCACTTTCGCGGCCCTTGCGATTCCGCCGTCGAAGTCACCCACCCCGCCGTGGATCTCGGCCACCACATTGCGATCACTGTCGGCGATGCGTGCCGACTCCGGCTTGTCGGCGTGCAGCTTCGGAGCATCCTCGGCAAGTGCGGCCTCGGGTTCGAAAACAGCAGGCAGCAGCTCATATTCGACGTGCAACGCACGCACGCCCGCCCGCGCGGCATCCAGCGTCTCCCCCACCACCGCGGCCACCCGCTGCCCCGCGAACCGCACCGTCCGATCGAGAACGAACGTATCGTCCGGATCGTCCTCCCGGAACTCGTGCCGCGCCGTCGAGAACGCCGTCGCGGGCGCATCCGCATGAGTCAGCACCAGCCGGACCCCTGGAACCGCCTGCGCCGCAGCGGTATCGATGGACACGATGCGAGCATGCGGATGCGGGCTGGTGAGAACAGCCAGATGCCACGGCGCGCTCGGCGGCATCTGCTCCCCTACCCCCGGCACCACGTCGAACGTGAACGCCTCCCCACCGCGCACAATCCGCACACCGGCCGGAGCCCCCACCCCGTCCCCGATCTGCCCGGCACCGGACTTCCGCCGCATCACCCCATCGACCCGCCCCGCGACAGCCCGCACCGCCGAATCCCCGACCTCCGGCCCCGCACCAGCCGAAACAGTGGTGCGCTCGCCGCCCGGCTGAGCGCCCTTTATATACGAACCGACGCCAGGCCCCGCCGCGATGAGGTCAACCTTGTCATCGGGAGAATCAGCCGAGGTCGACGGACCTTCCGTGGCACGACCAGAAGGTGTTGCGGGCTCAGATTCATCCCGAGGCGCCGGAGCCGCCGCCCGCGCAGCCCCGGACCCCGACGCCGGAGCGGGTGTCGGGGTGGGCACGGGCGCTTGCCGGGAAGTTGTGCACAGCGATGCACAGGACTCCACAGCCTCGGCGATAGCGCGGTAGCCCGTGCAGCGGCACAGGTTTCCCTTCAGCAGCTCGGCGCGCTCGGCGTCCGTGACGGCGGCTGCCGACTCCGGTGAGTCGGCGGAGTCGCCACCGGCAGGCCGATCGGCCGCCAAGCCCGTAGCCGTGACGACCATTCCCGCAGTGCAGAACCCACATTGGAACCCGGCGTGCTCGACGAAGCTTCGCTGGACGGGGTTCGGCTCATCCGCGGTACCCAGCCCGGCCGCGGTCGTGACGCTGTGCCCCTCGGCGCGGTAGGCGGGGATCAGGCAGGAGTGGACCGGTTCGCCGTCGAGGAGGACCGAGCAGGCGCCGCAATCACCGGCGTCGCAGCCCTTCTTGACCGCGAGTTCGCCCTGTTCGCGTAGCAGCGTGCGCAGGCATTGGCCTGGGCGCGCGGTCACCTCGACCGCGCGGCCGTCGATGTTCAGCCTCATGAACCACCTCCTGGTGCCGTGGTCAGCACGATCCGGCCGCGCAGGCCGCCTTCGGCGAGGCGGGTGTGGGCGTGGGCGGCCTGTTCCAGCGGCAGGGTGTCGGCCACGCGCAGGGTGAGGTCGTAGGCGGCGAGGGTGGCCAAAGCCGAACCGTCGGCGCTGATCCAGGCGTGGTGAACGCGGATGCCGCGCAACGGGATCGGGTCGGCGCCGGCGCCGGCGACGACGGTGACGAAGGAACCGCGATTGCGCACGGCCGCCAGCGCCCTGGTGCTCAGTCCGACGGTGTCCAGAACGGCGTCGACACCGCCGGGTACCAGCGCACGCACAGCTTCACCCAGGTCGGGAACATCACGCGGTACCACCCACTGCGCGCCCAGCGCACGCGCGAGATCGGCATCGGCGTCGCCCACCTGCGCGACGACCCGCACCCCACGCCACCGCGCGGCGATCTCGACCGCGAACCCGCCGACCGCACCCGCCGCACCGGTCACCAGCAGGGTGTCGCCCTCGGCGAGCTCGAGCAGGTCGAGAGCCTGGAAAGCGGTGAGCCCGTTCAACGGCAGGGTCGCCGCCTCGACCGCGGAACGCCCGGCGGGCGCGGGCGCCACCGCCGACGCGTCGAGCACCAGATAGTCCGCGTAGCTGCCCAGCGACCGGTCGAGCAGATCACGCAACCCGATCACCTGCTGTCCCACCGTGAATCCATCCACCCCGGCGCCGACCTCGTCGATCTGTCCGGCCACATCCCAGCCGATTCCGGTGACCGCGCGCGGCGCCATCAACCCCGCCTCGACCAGCGCCCCCGCCCTGGTCACCGCGTCGACGGGATTCACCGCCGCCGCCGACACCCGGATCCTGACCTGACCCGGTCCCGGTGCGGGGACGGGGACGTCGACGAGTTCGAGTGCTTCCGGTCCGCCGAAGGTGTGGACGACCACTGCGCGCATGATGATTTCTCTCTCTTCAGTAGGTACTTCCGAACCTAGGGAGAGCTACTCTCTTTGGGGAAGTACGCACTGCGAAGTGCGTACCGCACGTGAGGGAGAGCGATGAGTACACGCACCGCCGCCGAGCGCCGCGCCGAAGCGGGCGCGGCCTACAACGCCTACGTGGCCGCATGCCCGGCGCGGGGACTGCTGGACCGGATCGGCGACAAGTGGGTGAGCCTGGTGATCAACGCGCTCGCCGACGGCCCGCTGCGCTACAGCGAGGTCAACCAGCGGCTGGCGGGCGTGAGCCAGAAGATGCTCACCCAGACCCTGCGCAATCTCGAACGCGACGGCCTGCTCACCCGCACCGTACTGCCCGAGGTACCGGTCCGGGTCGAGTACCGGCTGACCCCGCTCGGCGAGGATCTGCTGCCGGTCATGCGGACCATCAAGAGCTGGGCCGAGCAGCACATGGACCAGGTGCTCACCGCGCGCGCCGCCTACGACGCGCAGTCCTGAGTTCACGCCGCCTCCCTGAGCTCGGCGGCCACCTCGGCGGCCAGCAGCCCGGTCACGTGCGCGCGCCAGTCCGGCGCGCCGTGCGGGTCGTCGAACCACAGCTCCGGCTCGATCTCGGCCAGCGCCGCGGCGACGTCGAATTCGGCGGGCACCGTATCGAAGTCGAGGACCACCGGGCGTACCGTCGACGCGGTCACGGTGATCGCACACCGGCCGTCGGCCGTGCGCCTGCCCATCACCACCGCACCGGAACGACCCAGCGGAGCCAGCGCGATCTTGCGAAAACTGGTGCGCGCCAACAGGCTCGACGTAGGAACCAAGAATGACCGCACCACCGCGCCCGCGGCGAGGACGTTCTCGCCAGCACCGGTGACGAAGTCGCGCAGCAGAATTCGGCGCTCACCGCCACCACGCGGCCAGATGACGACCGTCGCGTCCAGCGCGACGAGCGCACCGAGGACAGCACCGGCGGGCAGCGACAGGCAGACGTTCCCGCCGACCGTCGCCGTGCGCCAGATCTTGTGCGAGGCCAGCAGAGCCCGGCAGCCCTGCGCGAACAGCGCGGTGCCCCGCCACTCCGGTCGCAGGACCGCCGACCCGAGTTCCCTGCCCGGCCCGGCGCCCGCCAGTTCCGCGAGCGTGCACGTCGCGGCGATCTCGAGGCCGTCGGATCGCTCCAGCAGCGGTGACCAGCCGAGCGTGGTGATGTCGATCAGCCGGTCGAGGTGGTCGTGCGGTTCGGAGAACAGGAAGGTGCCTCCCGCCAGGACCGCGCTCCCCGGGCCGACCTGTGCCAGGTCGGCGCGTTCGCGGGCAAGAACCACTTCCCGAACAGTGTCCAGATCCACGTTCACCTCGCTTGCCTCACCAGCCACAGTAGGGGCCTGGAGTTGCCACGATGTTGCGCGACACCCGCGCCGGATTGCGGGGCGGTTAACCCGGTATCGCCATCCAGTGTGCGCCGACCAGATCGAAACCGCAGTTCAGACCCCCGGCGCTGACCACCCGGGCGATGCATCTGCCCCGCCTCGGCTGCGTTCGCATCAGCCCCTCGCCCGACCTCGATCACCCTCCGACCGACTCGGGCAGGCCCGGAGCCACGCACCGGTACCCCCGCCGGGCGCGATCATGCCCCGGCAAGGAGCGTGGCCTGCGCCTGGGCGACATCGGCACCGACCGCCGCCTCGTCCACCGTCGTCACGACACCGTCGCGCACCACTTCACGCCCGTTCACCAGCAGCGCGGCCAGCGGCGGCGCCGAGCCGAGCACCAGCGCGACAACCGGGTCCTCGATCCCCGCGTGCGCGGGTGTGTCGAGCCGCCACAGCGCCAGATCGGCCAGCTTGCCCGGCTCGATCGACCCGATCTCGGTGTCCCGCCCGAGCACCCGCGCCCCGCCCATGGTGGCCAGTTCCAGCGCGGCACGCACGGTCATCGCCCGTGGCCCGCCGACGGCCCGCGCGTACAGCAGCGCATTGCGTGGTTCCTCGATCATCGAACTCGACTCGTTGCTGGCCGCGCCGTCGACCCCGAGGCCGACCGGCACGCCGGCCGCCACCAGGTCCGCGGTGCGCGCGATCCCCGCCCCGAGCCTGCCGTTGGACGTCGGGCAGTGCGCGACGCCGGTCCCGGTGCGCGCCATCGCGGCGATCGCCGGATCGTCGAGGTGCACGGCGTGGGCGTACCAGACATCGGGGCCCAGCCAGCCCAGCTGTTCCATGTACTGCGCGGGCGTGCGCCCGAAGGTCTCCAGGCAGAAGTCCAGCTCGTCGTCGGTCTCGGCCAGATGGGTATGCAGGCGGACCCCGGCCGACCTGGCCAGCGCCGCGGACTCCCGCATGAGATCACCGGTCACCGAGAACGGTGAGCACGGCGCGAGCGCGATCCGCACCATCGCGTCGAAGGACGGGTCGTGCCACTGCTCGATCGCCGCGGCGCTCGCGGCGAGGATGTCGTCGATCGACTCGACGACGTCGTCGGGCGGCAGCCCGCCGTTGCCCCGTCCCAGATCCATCGACCCCCGCGCCGGGTGGAACCGCAGCCCGACCGCCGCCGCCGCACCGATCTCGGCCGCGAGCAGATCGCCGCCACCACGCGGGAAGACATAGTGATGGTCCGACGACGTAGTGCAGCCGCTGCGAGCCAGCGAGACCAGCGCACCGGTCGCCGCGACCCGCACCGACTTCTCATCGATCCGCGTCCACACCGGGTACAGCATGGTCAGCCACTCGAACAGGGTGTTGTCGGCGGCCAGGCCACGGGTGATCCACTGGTACAGATGGTGATGGGTGTTCACCAGACCGGGCGTGAGCACACACCCCCGGCCGTCGATCCGCGTCACCTCGGGTCCGAACGCGGGCGGCCTGCCCGCACCGACCGCATCGATCCGGTTGCCCCGCACCGTGACCCAGCCGTCGCGGTATTCGGTGCCCGCCGCGTCGACGGTGACCACCGCGCAGCCGTCGATCACCAGATCGGGCGCGCTCACGGCAGCCACGCGATCCCCGCTTCGGGAGCGTCCGCGCGCTGCAGCGTCGCGTGGATCGAACCGTAGGGACGATCCGCCGCCCAGCAGACCTCGCCGGAGTTCTCGATCCCGAATCGCGCCAGGTCGTAGTCGAAGTGGTGCTTGTTCGGCGCCGACAGCCGGATCTCGGCGAGAACCGGGAACCGTTCCAGCACAGCGGTTCCCATCGCATACAGCGTCTGCTGCAACGCCTTGGAGTAGGTCGTCGCGAACAGCTCGAGCAGCGTGGCCCTGATGCCGTCGTACACCTCGTCCCAGCCGAATCCGCCGGTCTCGGCGAAGCGCCACTGCACGATCAGCGAGGTGGCGAGCACGCGATCGTGGGTGGGGGCCAGGGTCGTGTACTCGTCGGTGAGGAAGTCGGCGAACTCCGAACCGGTGGATTTGAGCAGCACCAGATCCTTGATCCCACCGATCACCCACGTCTGCTGCGCGTCGCCATGGCCCGCCACGGTCACCGCGGCGGTGCGCACCTCGGGCCCCTGCCGCACCCAGGTGTGATCGTGTTCGGCACCGTCCACCGAGACCCGCTGCCACCCATAGGAATCCACGTCGATCCGCGCGCTCGACACCGGCTCGACGGTGTCGACGAAATGCTTCGCCAGCGCGATCGCGTAATCCTCGACGGTGTCGAGGCCCGGCTTCTTCGCGTAGACGAAGGCGGTGTTCTTCTGGGTATCGGTCGGCAGCACATGGCGCTGGTCGCCCTCGATGTATGCCGCCGCGAAGTCACCGCGCAGGGTGGTCGAGACGTTCACGTCGCGGATCTCGTGGCGTGCGGTCTCCTTGTAGAAGCGCACAACCCGATTCTCGGCCTTGCCGTAGCGGTTGTCGGTCAGCACGATCGGACCACTCAATGTCATCTGCGCGCTCAGCTCCCTCGGTAGGTCGAATAGGCGAATGGCGACAACAGCAGCGGCACATGCAGATGCGGCTGCTCATCCACCGTGAACGCGACACAGACTTCCGGATAGAAGGTCTCGGTGCCCTGCGCCGCGAAGTAGCTGCCGGAGTCGAAGTACAACCGGTAGTCGCCCGGATTCAGCCCTGCGGCAAGTTCTTTCACCCGGCCGTCGGCATCGGTCAGCGCTTCGGTGAGGCGCTGGTCGCCACGCATCAGCCAGACCGCGACGCCCGCGGCGGGCACACCACGCACGGCGTCGAGCACGTGCGTGCTCAGGCCGGTCACGCGCCTGCCACCGCTCGCGCGAGACGCAGCCGGTTGATCTTCGCCAATTCACCACGCATGACTTGCCTTTCGGTCGACGGATCGTTGTCCAGCCGCGCCCGCAGGACGGCGAGCAGTTCCTCGCCGCCGCGCCCTGCCGCGCAGACCAGGTAGAGATAGCCGAATTTGTCCTCGTAGGCGCGGTTGCCCGCGGCCAGCGCCGCCTTGACCTCGGCGCCGGACACCCCGGACTGCTCGCGGGCCGATGCCGCCGAGGTCGGGCGGTCGCCGATCCGCGGGTGACCGGCCAGCGCCTGGTCGATATCGGCATCGTCGAGCGCGGCCAGCGCGGCGTCGGCGGCATCGAGCAACGCCTCCGTGCCGGCATACGGCCGGGCGGCCGCGACCGCCCGCGCCCAGCGTGGCGCGGAGCAACAGGCAAGCAATGCCGCCTCGGCGGCCGCGGCGGGTAGTGCGTTGAATCCCGCGAGGCCGATCGCTTCGCTCGTCATCGATCCAGCATCGCCCCATCCCCTGGCAGCCGCCACCGTTGTGCACTCGGTCACGTCGGCGTGTCGTCGTCCTTGCGCTCCCGGGCCGTCATCGACCGGCAACATTGCGCTACTAACTTCACCGTCATGCCACCGATCGACCCGCCTGTGCCGTCGGCGTGCACGGGCATCGTCCTCGCGGCGGGCGCGGGCACCCGCTACGGCAAACCCAAGGCACTCGCCGAGAACGGCGCCTGGCTGCGCTCGGCGATCACCGCCCTGCGCGACGGCGGCTGCGATCCGGTGATCGTTCTGCTCGGCGCCACCGGACCCGATCCGGCCGGCCTCGGGCTGCCGCCGGACACCGCGTGGCGATGGGTCGACGACTGGGCCATCGGGCTCTCCGCGACGGTGCGCGCGGGCCTGCGCGCGGCCGCCGAGACGGGGACGCGTTATGTGGCCTTCCTGCCCGTCGACATTCCCGATATCGGGGCCGATGTCGTCGCGCGGGTGCTCGCCGCGGCCCGCGCGAGCGAGAGCGAGCTCGCCCGTAGTGTGTTTTCCGACACACCTGGGCATCCCGTTGTGATCGAGAACAAGCACTGGGACGCCATTTCGGCAGCATCCGTAGGTGATATCGGTGCTGGTTCCTATTTGGGCGGTAGACAGGATATGGTGTGCGTCACGTGCGACGACTTGGCGACAGGGACCGATCGCGATTTCCCGGAGGTCGGCGCACGATGATCGGAGTTTTGAGATATGCGCGATATCGTCGATGACCTTCTACGAGTGTGGCATTCGGGCCGTACCGGCGGCCTCGCCACTGTGGTCCGTACCATCGGCACGAACGCGCTGTCGATCGGGTCGGGAATGCTCGTCACACCCAATGGCGGAGTCTTCGGATCCATCGCGTCCGGGCGGTTGGAAGAGACCGTCTACGCGGCGGCACTGGAAGCCGCGCAGACCGGGGTGCGGCAACTACGTCGCTACAGCCTGATCACCGGAATGGAATCGGGATCCGACGACGGCCAGCTGGTCGATATCTTCATCGAGCCCTTCTCCTGCCGCGACTTCCCCGAATTTCCCGCCATCGCCGCCGACATCCAGGCCCATCGCCGGGTCACTGTCTTCACGGTGGTGTGGAATCAAGACCCCGACGTCATCGGCCAGCACCTGGTCACCGATCGCAGGCACGCCACCGAGCTCGTCGCCCTCCCCGAGTCGGACCTGTTCGTCGCGTCCTACTGCCCGCCGCCGCGCCTGATCATTTTCGGCGCCAACGCCTACGCGGCCACCCTGGCCGCCCAGGCGCGGATGATCGGCTACCGGGTCAGCATCTGCGATTCGCGTCCCGAGTTCGCCGACCCGGCCTCGTTCCCGGGCGCCGAGGTCGTCGTGGACTGGCCGCACCGCTACCTGAACACCCTCGCGGCCGCAGGCGAAATCGACAGCAGCACAGGCATTGTCGTGCTCGCCAACGAGCCGCGCTTCGAGATCCCGCTGCTCACCGTCGCCCTGCGCCTGCCCGAACTGGGCTACCTGGCTGCCCTGGGCTCCCCCGCCGACCAGGCCCGCCGTCTCGACGACCTGCGCGCGGGCGGCTTCGACGAGCCGACCCTGGCCCGCCTGCACGTGCCCGCCGGGCTCGAGGCGGGCCCGCGCACGCCGGCCGAGACCGCCGTCTTCGTCACCGCCGACTTCCTGGCCTCGCGGGCGGGCCTGCGCCTGGCCGCCCGCCGCGACTACGGGTCGGCGGCGGTCGGCCTGGCGATCTAGGCACCGACCGAACTCGGCGATCCGGAATCGCCGAACTTGTCGCTTGTGACAAGAACCGGCCATAAAGCGGCTGATTACGGCGGCATTTCCGATCCGGACTGTTATTTGCGCGTCCGCAATCGTGCGTGAAGTCACCGACAATTCTGATCCGGTAACGATTATGTCCCGCCGGAGGACATAGAGTGTCGACAGGATCTGACAGCCCCACGGCCGTCGAGCGCCTACCGCTCGGCCGACGGGGGAAACACTGCGATGACGGGGCCGACAGGGCCCGTGGACTGGAACCGACTGTTCGATGAACCTCTCTGCACTACGTAACGTGGCCGCCCTGCGCACCACCGCCGTGGCTCTGACCGCCGCCCTGTCGGTGGCCGTGCTAGCCGGCGGCGCCGCCTCCGCCGAGCCCGAGAAGCCCTCCGCCGTGTCGTCCGTCGTCAAGGACGGTCGCACCTGGCATCTGAAGGTGTACTCGGCGGCGATGAAGAAGGACATCACCATCGACGTGCAGCGGCCTGTCGACGAGTCCAAGCCCGCGCCCAACTTCTACATGCTCAACGGCCTCGACGCGGGCGAGGGCTCGGCGAGCTGGTCCGCGCAGACCAACGCGCTCGGCTTCCTCGCCGACAAGCAGGTCAATGTCATCCAGCCGATCGGTGGCCGCGGCAGCTACTACACCGACTGGAAGCAGGAAGACCCGCGGCTGGGTCTGAACAAGTGGACCACCTTCTTCACCCAGGAGCTGCCGCCACTGCTCGACGCCACCCTCAACTCGACCGGCCTCAACGCGCTGGCCGGGCTGTCCACCTCCGGCACCTCGGTGCTGCAGCTGGCCGAGGCCAAGCCCGGGCTGTTCAAGTCCGTCGCCGCCTACAGCGGCTGCGCGCAGATCGCCGACCCGATGGGCAAGCAGGCCGTCAAGTTCTCCGTGGAGACCTGGGCGGGCGGCAAGACCGCGAACATGTACGGCGCCGACACCGACCCGGCCTGGGTCGAGAACGACCCGGTCATCAACGCGGAGAAGCTGCGCGGCACCAACCTCTACGTCTCCAGCGGTAGCGGCATGCCGACGAACGCCGACGTCGCGTACTACCTCAACGGCTCCCCCGGCCCGATGGGCGTGGTCAACCTCGGCCTCGGTATCGGCATCGAAGCAGCCACCAACGCCTGCACCGCCAACCTGAAGAACAAGCTGGACTCGCTGGGCATCCCGGCGACCTACCAGTTCACTCCGATGGGCACCCACTACTGGCCGTACTGGGAGCAGGCGCTACACGACTCGTGGCCGCTGCTCGCCCAGGGCATGGGTATCTGATTCACCGAACACCCGAAAACGGGAGGCATCCGACCCGGATGCCTCCCGTTTTCGCGTTCGCTCAGGTCGGCAGTGCCGACGGCCGGACCGAGAGCCCGGACCGGATGAAATAGGCGATCTCGTCGCAGATCTCGTCGACCGAAATCGCGTCGCCGGGAACGGTCGCGTGCACCATCTCCTGGGCCAGGGAATTCACCGCGCCGATCAAGGCGAGCGTGAACAGATGGACACTGCGCGATTCCGCTTCCCCCCGGGCGGCGGCACGCTGTGCTTCCCTGGTGAGCAGTCCGGAGACCGACCGCCGTTGCCCGCGCCGCCATTCCTCCACCGCCGGGCTCACGCCGACCACCTCGACGTAGAACACCCTGGCCGCGCGCCGATCACGGCAGGTCACCGCGAGAAAAGCACGGAAGCTCTCCACCACGCGCACCACCAGCGGCTGCTCGCTGGCACGTTCCAATGCCTCGTCGACGCGGTGCAGCGCGGCGGTGTTCAGCCGGTCGACCAGCGCGATCAACAGCGCCTCGCGACTGCCGACGTCTTCGTAGAAACTGCGGGTCGACACATTCGCCGTCGCGCACAGTCGCTCGATCGAGGTCGACGAATAACCCTGGGTACCGAATAGTTCCAGCGCCGCGTCGGTCAACCGGTTGCGTCGCATGGCTACTCGCTGCTGACGCGACAATCCACCGTAACTACGACCACTATCGGTTTCATTCACACGCCGAACCACCCGTGAATGCTAGCGCGCAACCGCCGGGCATCCGGGCGAATCGAAAACTGTCTGCGTCATGAATTCCACTGGCACAGCGATATTGTCAGGCCTCGCTGTCATCGAGTGGTTCGGCCAGCGGCCAGCCACCGGCCGCCAGATGCGAGGCCACCCGCGAAACGTCGTCGGGTGCGGGATGCTCCTTGGCGAAATCGGCGATGGCCGCCTCGATCTCTGCCTGACTGATGGATTCCCGGTTCGGATTGGCCTCGACCAGTTTCTCCCCGATCACCGCGACCTCGTAGTCGGTGAGGTGACGGTGCAGCACCGCGAACAACGCGACATAGTCCGATTGCGGGATGCCCTGCGGATATCCGGCGCGCAGCCAGCCGAGTACGCGCGAGAGCAGGTTCCCCCGGACGGCGGGGTGGGGGGACGGATCTGTCATCGAGTCCTCGCTCATGCTTGACCGAACAGATGAATGCCGAACTGGTGGGCGATGAACGCCTTGGCGGTGAACAGGATTCCGGCGATCACCACGACGACGATGACGACCAGGCAGATCAGCGCGCCTGCCAGGGCCGGGTAGTTCCGTTGCACGCGGCCCTGCGCGTCGACCATCTCGGCCTTGGCCCACCAGCGCACCGCGAAGGCGAACACCGCGGGCACCCCCGCGCCGAAGACCAGCGCGGCCAGCACCACTTCCCACAGTGAACTCAGATTCGTGATCACGGTATGCACGATCGCTCCCTTCTACCCGGTGTGGTTCTGTTCGATCGACGACTGCGGCGGCACACCGTCGGGCCATTCGTTCACATTGTGGGAGCCGACCGGGTCGCGCCGCGACCACAGATAGATGCCGAGCGCACCGGAGATCAGGATCCCGAACACCACGAGGACACCGGGCAGGCCACCGATGAGGTGCGCGATGGCCCAGCAGATCGCGCCGACGATGCCCGCCATCGGCAACGTCAGCGTCCAGGCGACGGCCATCCGGCCCATCACCCGCCACCGCACCTCGGCGCCCTTGCCGATGCCGGTACCGAGGATCGCGCCGGTCGCGGTCTGGGTGGTCGACAGCGGCAGCCCGAAGTGCGCGGAGGTGAGGATGATCGCCGCCGAGGTGGACTCCGCCGCGAGGCCCTGCGGCGACTCGATCTCGACCAGGCCCTTGCCGAGCGTCCGGATGATCCGCCAGCCGCCGAGGTAGGTACCGAGAGCGATCGCGACCGCACAGGCCGACATCACCCACAGCGGCATGTGGTCGTCCTTGTCGAGCGAGCCGTAGGCGACCAGGGCCAGGAAGATGACGCCCATCGTCTTCTGCGCGTCGTTGGTGCCGTGGGCGAGCGAGACCAGCGACGCCGACCCGATCTGACCCCAGCGGAAGCCCTCGTTCGACTTGTCCTCGTCGACGCCGCGGGTGATCCGGTACACCAGGTAGGTGGCGACGGCGGCGACCAGCGCGGCGATCACCGGGGCGAGAATCGCGGGGATCACGATCTTGATCAGCACGCCCTCGGAGCCCGAGACCCAGATCACGCCGTTCCAGCCGAGCGCGGCGATCGTGGAGCCGATGAGCCCGCCGAACAGGGCGTGCGAGGAACTCGACGGCAGCCCGAGCAACCAGGTCAGCAGATTCCACAGAATGCCGCCGACCAGGCCGGCGAACACGATGACCAGCAGGTCCTGTCCGCTCACCTCGTTCAACTGGACGATGCCCTTGGCCACAGTCGCCGCCACCGACACCGACAGGAAAGCGCCGATCAGATTCAGCAGGCCCGAGAGCGCCACCGCCACGCGCGGCTTCAAGGCACCGGTGGCGATCGAGGTCGCCATGGCATTGGCCGTGTCGTGGAATCCGTTGGTGAAGTCGAATGCGAGAGCTGTGACGATGACGATCAGCAGGACCATTAGTTCGGCGCTCACCCGAACAGTGTGTCGTATGCCCACACCGGATTGCCAAACCGTTGCGGGAAAAGTCCCAGCCGGGTCAGCCGGCGGCCCCCAGCGCGCGGACAACGTCGATGGTGTCGGCCTGCGCGGGCTCCTTGTCGGGCCGGTACCGCAGCACTCTGGCGAACCGCAGGGCGACGCCGCCGGGGTACCTGGTGCTGGTCTGAACGCCGTCCAGCGCGATCTCGACGACGAGTTCGGGGCGAAGGAAGACGGCGTGCCCGTCGGTGTGTGTCTGGTAGCCCGGGAACTGTTCGGTCTGCCAGCGCAGCAGCTCGTCGGTGAGGCCCTTGAACGTCTTGCCGACCATCACCGGCTCGCCCGTCTCCGGATCGCGAGCGGCCAGGTGCAGATTCGACAGGAACCCGGTGCGCCTGCCGTACCCCCATTCCGCGCCGATCACCAGCAGGTCGAGGGTGTGCGCCGGTTTGATCTTCTGCCAGGCCTTGCCGCGCCTGCCCGCCGCGTACGGCGCGTCGAGCGACTTGACCATCACGCCTTCGTTGCCGACGGCCAGCGCGTCGTCGTAGTACTCGGCGGCCGCGTCGGCATCGGGGGCGACGAGCGCGGGAATGCTGTGCTCGCCCGCCACCCGCTCGAGCATGGTGCGGCGCACGCGCAGCGGCTCGTCGAGCAGGTCGACGCCGTCGAGGTGCAGGCAATCGAAGAAGTAGGGGTGCAGCAGCAGTTCCCTGGTGTCGCCGACGGTGGCGAACCGGCTCATCGTCTCCTGGAACGGGCGCGGGCGGCCTGCATCGGTGAGGGCCAGGGTCTCCCCGTCGAGGACCACGCTGGTGCAGTCGAGGCCGGCGACCAGCTCGACCAGTTCGGGGACGCCCGCGGTGATGTCACGCAGGGTCCGGGTGAACACCCACACCTGCTCGCCGCTGCGATGCACCTGGATCCGGGCTCCGTCGAGTTTGTGTTCGACGCTCACCTGCGGGCCGAGTTCGGCCAGCGCCTCGTCCAGCGAGCCGCCCGGCGACGCGAGCATCGGCGCGACAGGTCTGCCGACTTCGAGCCGGAACGCGCTCAGCGCCGCCTCGCCACCGGTGACCGCGGCGGCGGCGGTCGCGGGTAGCTGCCCGGACAGCATGTGCGCGCGCCGCACCACTTCGACCGGGATGCCGGTGGACTGTGCCAGCGCTTCGACGACGACCGCGGTCAGCGCGCCCTGGCGGAGTTCACCGGTGAGCAGCCGGATCAGGAAGGACTGTTCGTCCTCGGTCGCCGCGGTGAACAGCGATGTCAGCAGTTCGCGCCTGCGCAGTGTCGAGCCGGCGCCGCTGAGCCCGGTCAGCTGCGAGAAGACATCGTCGACCGCGCCGACGGTGAGGTGCGCTGCCTCGCTCGGCGGCGTGTCCAACCCGGCCACCGTGCGCCACCCGGCCCCGATCCGGCCCTGCACCAGCTCACCGGACAGCCAGGCCACCACGGTCCCGATCTCCTGCGGGCTCGCGGCAGCGAAGAGCTCGGCCAGCGCGGCGATCTTCGCCTTGCGCGACCGGGTCGCTCGCACCGCCGCCGAGGCCGCGACGACATCGCTGAACAGCACCCGAGCACCGTAACCCGGCGGTGTGACACATCGCTCAGCCCACGCTGTTAAGAATCCATTGGCAAGGCTGCGAAACCGCCCATAAACTGGACATATGGCCAAGACCTATGTCGGTGCGCGGCTGCGCCAGCTGCGCACCGAGCGCGGGCTGAGCCAGGTCTCACTGGCCCAGAAGCTGGAGATCTCGGCCAGCTATCTCAACCAGATCGAGCACGACGTGCGCCCGCTCACGGTGCCGGTGCTCAAACGGATCAACGAGGTCTTCGGCGTCGACCCCGCCTTCTTCTCCGCCCACGACGACACCCGGCTCATCGCCGAGTTGCAGGAAGTCGTGATGGACGCCGAGCTCGGCATCGAGGCCGACACCCAGGAGATCGCCGACATGGTCTCGGCGCATCCGAGCATGGCGCGCGCCCTGGTCGCCATGCACAACCGGTACCGCAACACCAGCGCCCAGCTGGCCGCCGCCACCGAGGATCGCTTCTCCGACGGTTCCGGCAGCGCCGCGATCAGCAAGCCGCACGAGGAAGTGCGCGACTACTTCTATCAGCGCCAGAACTACATCCACGAACTCGACACCGCGGCCGAGGACCTCACCGCGCGCATCCGTTTCCACGGCGGCGAGGTGAGCACCGAGATCGTCCGGCTGCTGCGCGCGCACGGCGTGCGGATCGTCGAGCGGATCGACCTCGGCGAGGGCGTGCTGCACCACTACGACCCCGAGACCAAGCAGCTCGAGATCTCCCCGCACCTGTCCGGCGGGCAGCGCACCTTCAAGCTGGCCGCCGAGCTCGCCTACCTCGAGTGCGGGCCGCTACTCGACAAGCTGGTCGAGGAGGGCAATTTCGCCTCCGACGCCTCACACAAGCTGGCCATGCTCGGCCTGGCCAACTACTTCGCCGCCGCGACGGTGTTGCCCTACACCCACTTCCACGAGGTGGCCGAGGACTTCCGCTACGACATCGAGCGCCTGTCGGCCTTCTTCTCCCAGAGCTACGAGACGATCTGCCACCGTCTTTCGACCCTGCAGCGGCCGAGCCTGCGCGGCGTCCCGTTCTCCTTCGTCCGCGTCGACCGCGCGGGCAACATGTCGAAACGCCAGTCCGCCACCGGTTTCCACTTCTCCGCCAGCGGCGGCACCTGCCCGCTGTGGAACGTCTACGAGACCTTCGCCTACCCCGGCAAGATCATGACCCAGATCGCCCAGATGCCCGACGGCCGCAAATACCTCTGGGTAGCCCGCACGGTGGAACGCCGCGCCACCCGCTACGGCCAGCCCAGCAAGACCTTCGCCATCGGCCTCGGCTGCGAACTCCGCCACGCGGGCCGCGTCGTCTACGCCGACGGCATCGACCTGGGCGAAGCCACCGCCACCCCCATCGGCGCAGGCTGCCGGGTCTGCGTCCGCTCCAACTGCCCCCAGCGAGCCTTCCCACCCCTCGGCAAAGCCCTGGACATCAGCGAACACCGCAGCTCGGTCTCCCCCTACCTGATCAAATAGTCCGCGCTACCGGACCGGGCGACCGAAAAGGGGTCTACCGCGTGCGGCATAAACACGGAATCATTGATTGCGCAGGACCGGCAGGCCCCCAGCTGGTCCGTGCACTTCTCGGGCGCCGAAAGTCAGGAGGCGTACGATGCAGAACCAATCGCGACGAGTAGCCCGAATCGCCGTCGGGGTCCCCTTCGTTCTGGCCGTTTCGCTGTCCGGCGTGGATGCGCACGCACAGGATTCGAGCCGGATCACCGTCATCGAGACCGAGTACTCGATCACCGTGTCCAGGGCCAATGTCCGGGCAGGTACCTACACCCTCGATGTGCGCAACGATGGCAGAACCCGCCACGACCTGGTCATCGCCGGCCCCGGCGTCGATTCCCGCACCCCGGTGCTCGAGGGCGGCACCACCAGCGAACTGACGGTCAAACTGCAGCCGGGCACCTACGCACTCTGGTGTTCCGTCGGCAAGCACCATTCGCTCGGAATGCGCTCCAGCATCTCGGTCGCCTGACCGCGACCCCACCACCTACTACCCGAGCGGAGACAACCATGCCCGCCACCAGAGAAATTCAGGTAACCAGCACCGCTTTCGCCGATGGAGCACCTATTCCGGCGGCCTACTCGTGCACCGGCGGGAACGTACCGCCGCCCCTCGCCTGGACCGTACCGGCCGGAGCCACCCGGCTCGCCCTGATCGTCGACGACCCGGACGCGGTGGGCGGCCTGTTCACGCACTGGGTGGTCACCGACATCTCGCCGACCGTCACCGTCAACCCGGAAGGGCACACCCCGGACGGCGGTGTCGTCACCGCCAACAGCGCCGACCGCATCGGCTACCTCGGCCCGTGCCCGCCCCCGGGAACCGGAGTGCATCACTATCGATTCACCGTGCACGCACTGTCTCGCCCGCTCGCACTGAGCCCGGATACTCCCGTAGCCACCGCGACCTCCGCCATCGAAGCCGCCAGCCTCGGCTCCGGCCGCCTGACCGGCACATACTCCAGGTGACGGCGGAACAATCAGAAGGCTTCCTCCGGGACCGCCATGATGTCGTCGTCGATGGCGGCGAGGATGTTCTTGGTGGCGGTGAGTTCGGGGAGGACGTTCTTGGCGAAGAAGCTCGCCGCGGCGACTTTGCCCTGATAGAAGGGGCGGTCCTTGGGGTCGGCGTCGCCGGCCAGGGCGGCGGCGGCGATGTCGGCCTGGACGAGCAGGCGCCAGGCGATGAGAAGGTCGCCGACCGACATCAGGAAGCGGACCGAGCCGAGGCCCACCTTGTAGAGCTCGGTGGGGTCGGACTGGCCTGCCATGGCATAGCCGGTGAGGGTGGCCCCCATGGCGGCGATGTCGGCCTGCGCGGTGCGCAGCAGGGCACGCTCGGTGGCGAAGCGGCCGGAGTCGTTGTCCAGGTAGGCGGTGATCCGGGCGTTGACGTGAGCCAGCGCGGCACCGTTATCGCGAATGATCTTGCGGAAGAAGAAGTCCTGGGCCTGGATCGCTGTCGTGCCCTCGTAGAGGGAGTCGATCTTGGCGTCGCGGATGTACTGCTCGATCGGATAGTCCTGCAGATACCCTGAGCCGCCGAAGGTTTGCAGTGACTCGGTGAGCAACTGGTAGGCACGCTCGGAACCGACGCCCTTCACGATCGGCAGCAGCAGATCGTCGACGCGATGCGCCAGCTCCGGATCGGCGCCCGAGACCAGCTGCGCCACATCCGCGTTCTGATGCGCGGCGGTATACAGATACACCGCGCGTAACCCCTCCGCGTACGCCTTCTGCATGATCAGCGACCGCCGCACATCGGGATGATGGGTGATGGTCACGCGCGGCGCGGCCTTGTCCGCCATCTGCGTCAGATCCGCGCCCTGCACCCTGGTCTTGGCGTACTCGAGCGCGTTCAGATACCCGGTCGACAACGTCCCGGACGACTTCACGCCCACCGTCATCCGCGCGTTCTCGATCACCTTGAACATCTGCGCGATCCCGTTGTGCACATCACCGACCAGCCAGCCCTTCGCGGGCACCGACGTGGCACCGAAGGTGAGCTCGCAGGTCGGCGAGGACTTGATCCCCATCTTGTGCTCGACACCGGTCACGTACACACCGTTGCGCTCGCCGAGCTCCAGCGTCTCGGGATCGAAGAGGAACTTCGGCACGTAGAACAGCGACAGCCCCTTGGTGCCGGGCCCCGCGCCTTCGGGCCGGGCGAGCACGAGGTGGAACACATTCTCCGCCACATCACCCACGTCACCACCGGAGATGAACCGCTTCACCCCTTCGATGTGCCACGACCCGTCGGCCTGCGGCACCGCCTTGGTGCGGCCCGCGCCGACATCGGACCCGGCATCGGGTTCGGTGAGCACCATGGTCGCCTGCCAGCCGCGCTCGAAACCACCACGCGCCCAGCGCTTCTGCTCCTCGGTGCCGATCCCGTAGAGCACCGAGCCCATCAGCGGACCCATATTGAAGAAGCTGGCCGAGGGGTTGGCGCAGATGACGAGCTCGTTGATGGCCCACATCAGCACGCTCGGTGCGGGGGTGCCGTCCATGCCCTCCGGCATGCCGAGCCGGTACCAGCCCGCCTCGTGCACCGCGTCGACCGTCTTGCGCAGCGATTCGGGCACCGTGATCTCGAAGGTGTCGGGGTGATAGACCACCGGGTGCCGGTCGGCATCGGCGAACGATTCCGCGATCGGGCCCTCGGCCAGGCGTTTCACCTCGTCGAGGATCTGTCGCGCCGTGTCGGAGTCCAGGTCGCCGTAGGCGCCGGTGTCGAGGAGCTTGTCGAGGCTCAGCACCTCGAAGAGATTGAACTCGATGTCACGCAGGTTCGCCTTGTAGTGCCCCATCGGTCGCCTCCTCGACTGACCACCCGGCCCGAGAGCCGCGTGATTCGGCTGTTCGACGTCGTATGAATTCGAAGCGTGCCGCACCGCGACATCCCTACGCAACCGTAGGGACGCCACCGCCCGGAGGAATTGTTCACACGGATGAAACAGACGAAACGGACACGTGACCGAGAGATATTCCGGTGCAACATGTTCCATCTACCGTTCCGCTCACGAATACAGCCGCTGTATACAACTTGGTGTACATCCGTTACCCGGGGCAGCAGCGGCGGTGTTCGTTGTGGCGCGCATGCGCCGCCGTAACACCTGATGAGGAGAACCGCCCATGTCTGAATCCCGTTTGGTCAAGGCACTCACGGTGCCCGCCGCGGTGGCCATCGCCGGCCTGTTGCTCACCGGCTGCGGTGCGCGTGACGACGCGTCCACCGGCTCGAACGCCGCGTCCTGCGTCGACACCACGAAGGACACGATCAAGGTCGGCTCGCTGCACTCGCTGTCGGGCACCATGGCCATTTCCGAAGTCACCGTGGCCAATTCGACCAAGCTGGCGATCGACCAGATCAACGCCGCGGGCGGCGTGCTCGGCAAGAAGATCGAGCTCGTCCTCGAAGACGGCGCCTCGGACCCGAAGACCTTCGCCGAGAAGGCCGAGAAGCTGATCAGCTCCGACTGTGTCGCCGCGGTGTTCGGCGGCTGGACCTCGTCGAGCCGCAAGGCCATGAAGCCCAAGTTCGAGAGCCTGAACTCGCTGCTCTACTACCCCGTGCAGTACGAGGGCCTGGAAGACAGCAAGAACATCTTCTACACCGGCGCCACCACCAACCAGCAGATCATCCCCGCGCTGGACTACCTGAAGCAGAAGGGCATCAAGTCCCTCTACCTGGTCGGCTCGGACTACGTCTTCCCGCAGACCGCCAACCGCGAGATCAAGGCCTACGCCGCGGCCAACGGCATCGAGATCAAGGGCGAGGACTACACCCCGCTCGGCTCGACCGACTTCTCCACCATCGTCAACAAGGTCCGCAGCGCCAAGGCCGGCGCGGTGTTCAACACCCTCAACGGCGACTCCAACGTCGCGTTCTTCCGCGAGTACACCAACGCGGGCCTGAAAGCCGCTGAGATGCCGGTGGTTTCGGTGTCGATCGCCGAGGAAGAGGTCGCGGGCATCGGCGCGCAGAACATCGCGGGCCAGCTGACCGCCTGGAACTACTACCAGACTGTCGACTCCCCGGTGAACAAGAAGTTCGTCGCCGACTACAAGGCCGCCTTCGGCGCCGACAAGCCCACCTCGGACCCGATGGAAGCCGCCTACGCCTCGGTCTTCCTGTGGAAGAACACCGTCGAGAAGGCCAAGTCGTTCGCCGTGGCCGACGTGCAGGCCGCCGCCGACGGCGTCAGCTTCGAGGCGCCCGAGGGCACCGTCACCATCGACGGCTCCAACCACCACATCACCAAGACCGCCCGGATCGGCGAGATCCGCCCGGACGGCCTGATCTACACGGTGTGGGATTCCGGCAAGGCGATCACCCCGGATCCGTACCTGAAGTCCTACGACTGGGCCAAGGGCCTCAAGTAACAGCCCGACAGGTGTGGGACGCGCCGTGCACGGTGCGTCCCACACCGCCCCATTTCCAAGGAGTCCACTGCAATGGACGTGCTGATCGGCCAGCTCTTCACGGGGTTGAGCCTGGGATCCATTCTTCTGCTCGCCGCGCTCGGCCTGTCGCTGACCTTCGGTCAGATGGGCGTCATCAATATGGCGCACGGCGAGTTCATCATGGCCGGCTGCTACACCACCTACGTTGTGCAGCAGGTCTTCTCGTCGGCGGGCGTCTCGCTGGTCGTGTCGCTGTTGCTGGGCTTCCTGATCGGCGGCCTGCTCGGCGCCGCCCTGGAAATGGGCCTGATCCGCTACATGTACGACCGTCCGCTGGACACGCTGCTGGTCACCTTCGGTGTCGGGCTCGTGCTGCAGCAGGCCGCGCGGGACATCTTCGGCGCACCCGCCAAGAACGTGCTCGTGCCCGAATGGCTCAGTGGCGGAATCACTATCGCGGGTGCCGTGGTGCCCAAGACCCGCATCTTCATCCTGGTGCTGGCGATCGTCGCGGTGACCGCGCTGGCCGCCGTGCTCAAGGCCACGCCGATGGGCAGGCGTATTCGCGCCGTCGTGCAGAACCGCGGGCTGGCCGAAACCTCCGGCATTTCTTCGCGTTTCACCGATATCAGCACGTTCTTCATCGGCTCCGGCCTGGCCGGTGTCGCCGGTGTCGCGCTCACCCTGATCGGCTCGACGAGTCCGACCATCGGTCAGAGCTACCTGATCGACGCGTTCCTGGTGGTCGTGATCGGTGGCCTCGGCCAGATCAAGGGCACGGTCATCGCGGCATTCGCGCTCGGCCTGCTCAACTCGTACATCGAATACTCGACCACTGCGTCCATCGCGAAGGTGATCGTGTTCGTGCTGATCGTCATCTTCCTGCAGGTCCGCCCGCAGGGTCTGTTCACCGTGCGGACGAGGAGCCTGGCATGACCGCACTCAAGGAACGTCTCAGCGCCTACCCCAGGCTGACCCCGCTCGCAGGCTTCGCCATCGCCGCCTTCCTGCTGTTCGCGGTGGCCCCGGCGGTCCTGAGCGACTTCCGCCTGAACCTGCTCGCCAAGTTCCTCTGCTTCGCCATCGTGGCGGCGGGCATCGGATTGGCCTGGGGCCGTGGCGGAATGCTCACCCTCGGCCAGGGTGTGTTCTTCGGCATCGGCGCCTACATCATGGCCATGCACATGCAGCTCGCCGACGCCGCTCGCCTCGGCAACGATGTCCCGGAGTTCATGGAGATCTCCGGCATCAGCGAACTGCCCGCGTTCTGGCAGCCGTTCGCCTCCGCGCCGATGGCCATCCTCGCCATCCTGGTGCTGCCCGCGCTCGTGGCCGCCGTGCTCGGCTACGGCGTGTTCAAGCGCCGGGTGCGTGGCGCGTACTTCGCCATCCTGAGCCAGGCGCTGGCCGCGGCGCTGGCCATCCTGCTCACCGGTCAGCAGGCCATCGGTGGCTTCACCGGCCTGTCGGACTTCCGGTCCTTCTTCGGGTTCCGGCTCTCCGACCCGGTCAACCGCCAGATGCTGTTCTTCATCGCCGCAGGCACGCTGCTGCTGGTCGTCGCGCTGATCCGGCAGCTCAACCGCAGCCGCTACGGCGAACTGCTGGTCGCGGTGCGTGACGCGGAGGAGCGGGTGCGCTTCCTCGGCTACGACCCGGCCAACATCAAGATCGTCGCCTATGTGGTGGCGGCGTTCCTGGCAGGCATCGCGGGTGCGCTGTTCACCCCGATCGTCGGCATCATCTCCCCCGCCGACATCGGCGTCGTCCCGTCGATCGCGTTCCTGATCGGTGTCGCGATCGGTGGCCGCACCACCCTGCTCGGCCCGGTCCTCGGCGCGATCGGCGTCGCCTGGGCGCAGACTTCGCTCTCGGAGTCGTTCCCGTCGGGCTGGACCTACCTGCAGGGCGTGCTGTTCATCGTGGTCGTCGGGTTCATTCCCGCCGGACTGGCCGGACTGTGGCCGCTGTTCAAGGGCTGGTGGCAGAGCCGGAAACCGGAACCCGCACCCGCACCCGCACCGGCGGTGGCCGAACCCGCCGTCGTCACCGAGGAGAAGGTGGAAGCGCGATGACCACACACGAGCCCAAAGCGGGCGGCAACGCGGGCATGGACAGCGACTACCTCGAAATCCGTGGTCTCTCGGTGAGTTTCGACGGATTCAAGGCCGTCACCGACGTCGATCTGACGGTGCTGCAGGGCGACCTGCGGTTCCTGATCGGCCCCAACGGCGCGGGCAAGACCACGCTCATCGACGCCATCACCGGCCTGGTGCCCGCCACCGGCTCGGCCCAGAAGTCGGGCACCGAGCTGCTCGGCAAGAAGGTGCACCAGATCGCGCGTCTCGGCGTCGGCCGCACCTTCCAGACCGCGAGCGTGTTCGAGCAGCTCAGCGTGCTGCAGAACCTGGATATCGCGGCGGGAGCGGGCCGTTCGGCGCTGTCGCTGCTGCGGGCACGCAAATCGGTGTTGCCGAGTATCGAAGAGGCTTTGGAGACAACGGGTCTCACTGCGTTGCGGGACAAGCCCGCCGGGGTGCTGGCGCACGGCCAGAAGCAGTGGCTCGAGATCGGCATGCTGCTGGTGCAGAACGCCTCGGTGCTGCTGCTCGACGAACCGGTCGCGGGCATGAGTGCCGAGGAGCGGGAAGAGACCGGAAACCTGTTGCGCCGCATCGGTGGTGACCGCGTGGTCGTCGTCGTCGAGCACGACATGGACTTCATGCGATCTTTCGCCACCTCGGTCACCGTCCTCGCCGGCGGCACGGTGCTCAGCGAGGGCAGCGTCGAAGAGGTGCAGGCCGATCCGAAGGTGCAGGAGGTCTACCTCGGCACCGCGGCACTTGCCGAGGACGAGACGAACAAGGAGTCGGCCGATGCTTGAACTACACGACATCCACTCGGGATACGGGCGCACCGAGGTCATCCACGGCGTCAGCCTGACCGTGCCCGACGACAGCGTGGTCGCCATCATGGGCCACAACGGCGCGGGCAAGACCACCCTGCTGCGCACCGCCGTCGGGCTGCTGCCGACCAAGTCCGGCACGATCACCTTCGACGGCGAGAAGGTCACCAAACTCGCACCGTCGCAACGGGTCAAGCGCGGTATCGCCTACGTCCCGCAGGGCCAGCAGAGTTTCCCCCAGCTGACCACCGCCGAGAACCTGCAGGTGGTGGCGGACGGACGCAAGCGAGGCAAGGCGCTGATCGACGAATCGCTCGACCTGTTCCCCGCGCTGCGTGAACTGCTGACCCGCAAGGCCGGTCTGCTGTCCGGCGGCCAGCGTCAGCAGCTGGCCATCGCGCGTGCCCTGATCACCGAGCCCAAGCTGCTCATCCTCGACGAGCCGACCGAGGGTATCCAGCCGTCGGTGGTCGCCGAGATCGAGCGCACCATCATCGACCTCACCCGGCGCGGTGGGCTCAGTGTGCTGCTGGTCGAGCAGCACATCGGCTTCGCACTGCAAGCCGCCCAGCACTACTACGTGCTGCATTCGGGGCATCTCGGCTCGTCGGGCGAGGGCGGGACCGGCGCGGAATCCGCGGTCCGCGCGGCGATGGCGATCTGAACGCAGGCCCCCGCATGGCACGAAAGGGCTCAGGTGAGGGCGTCCGTCCCGGACGGGTGTCGCTGGCCGAGCGCGTCTACGTGGCGTTGCGGGACGACCTCGCCACCGGGGAACTCCAACCGACCGAACGACTCCGCGCCGAACGGCTGGCCCTGCGGTACGGCGTCTCGCGCACCCCGGTGCGCGAGGCGCTGGCCAGGTTGCAGGCCGACGGGCTGGTCCAGCGTCATCCCGACGGGCTCTACCCGTACCGCCTGCGCCTGGCGGAGCTGGACGAGCTCTACGAGCTACGGATCGTGCTGGAAGCGAGGGGTTTTCAGCGCATCGATGCCACCGACTCGGTCCAGCCACACAGTCCGGCCGCACACGACCTGCCCGCCGTGCGCGCCGAACTGGATCGCTGGCGCGAATACCGCGACACGCCACCGGAACCCGGGCCGGAGCTGGTGGCAGCGGACGAACGATTCCACACCGAACTGCTTCGGGCAGCGGGCAATTCGGCGCTCGCCGACGCGCTGACAGCCGTCTATCTGCGGGTGCGCCCGGTCCGCACCATGGACGCGCCGAACGCCGAACGGGTCGCGGCGATGACCACCGACCACATCGCCATCGCCGAGCAGGTGCTGGCTGGCGAGCAGGACCAGGCCCTGCACACCCTCACCGCCCACATCGCTTCCTCCCGCGCCCACGTCCGGGTGCGCGCCGAGCAAGCGATCGCGTTCACCAAACTCGGTAGTGCCGTGCGGGATTGAACGTTCAGCAGCCGTCCTGGAACGGCCAGCACTGGGTCGGCCCCTTACTGGCAGGCGTGGTGGGCGCCCTGGTCGTGGTCTGGGTGGTCTCCGAGGTCGTCCGCGGAGTGGGCGGGTCGTCCAGCAGGGCCTGCCCGACCACCAGGAACACGACGAAGACACCGATCAGGGCCGCCGCGAACACGATCGGCCCCGCCAGCTTTCCCCGCCGGGTCGGGTCCGCCGGCGGCGCCTGGATCGGTTCGGTGAACTTGCGTGGCTGCGGCGGGATCGGCGCCTGCGCCGGACGGTTGCCGTCGAAACCGTCGGCGGCGAGGTCGTTGCGCGAGGGTGTCAGGTCACCGACGCCCAGCGCGGTGCACGTGGTGAGTACCCGGTCGATGGTCCATTCACGGGGGCCCGCGGAGAACCCCTCGAGATAGACCCGCAGCTCATGGGCGTCGACGGTATTCGCGACGAGCACGTCCAGCCCGGGTCGCAGGGCGGTGCGCGCCGGTCGCACCACCACGCCCCGATAGGGCACCATCACCACCGCGCCGGACACATGCCTGCTGTCCTGCAATGCCTGCTCCAGCGCGACCCGTACCGCGTGCACGCCGTGCTCGACCCGGTCGGTCAGGCCTGTCGACTGCTCGGTGTCCAGATCGAGCGGACTGTCACTGATCGTCCAGGTGCCCGCCGACACCGCGAGCAGCCCGCTCTGCCGCCGCCGGAACCCCATCACCTCGATGACCGTGATCCCCCGCGGTGTCACGATCACCGCGCCCAGCCTGCGATCGCCCACCTGGCAATCGACCAGCGCGAGCCCCGTGCTCGGATAGGCATGCAGGCATTCGACGAACTCCCGCTCGGCGCCGGAGAGCTCCGCACCCGGCCTGATCCGAACCAGCATTCCGATGTACCCCTACCAGTGCTGCGACCTCACACCGCCGCTGCGCGCTGCGGTACCCACCGATCATGACGCGCAACTGTTGCGAAAACCACTGGAAACCAAAGAAAACCGGCACTCTCGCGCAGTCGGCACCGAAATTCGATACTGGCGAGTACGCTCCGACTCGACCGGGCGACGTCGAGAAAGCAGGTGGACACCAGATGGCCGCAGCGCCCCTACCACGGGTTTCACCGGGACGGTTCGGCGAGCTCGGACCGATCAACTGGGTTGTCTGGCAAGTGCTTTCCCGCGCCTCGGGCACCGACGACGCGCATCTTTTCAGCACACTCGGTCGCACCGGCGGATTGTTCCGCGGCTGGCTGCATTTCTCCGGCAAGCTCATGCCGGGTGGGCGGCTGCCCCGCGCCGAGGCCGAGCTGGTGATCCTGCGCGTCGCGCACCTGCGCGAGTGCGCCTACGAGACCGACCACCATCGCCGTCTCGGCCGCAAAGCGGGCCTGACCGGCGTCGAGATCGACCGGATCGGCACCGGGCCCGATGCCGAGGGCTGGACGCCGCGACAGCGAGCCCTGCTCACCGTCACCGATCAGCTGGTGACCACCCGGAATGTGGACGACGCGGCCTGGGCGGCGCTCGCCGCGCATTACGACGAACGGCTGCTGATCGAGATCGTGCTGCTGATCAACCAGTACGAAGGCCTGGCCGCCACCATCACGACGCTGCGGATCGACCGAGATACCTTCTAGAACTGTGACCCAGGTCATAGGGCGGAACGGGGGCTCTTCTCGCCATCGTTAAGGCGTACAAAGTACGGAGTTAATCGCCACCGAGGAGAACCGCATGCAGATCACCAGTTCGGCCATCTCGCTCAATGTCGCCGACCCGCAGGCCTCGGCCCGGTTCCTGATCGACCACCTCGGTTTCACCGAGCAGATGGCCGCCGACGGATTCGTCTCCCTGCAACGTGCCGACGCGGGCATGAACGTCATCTACCTGCGCACCGGGCTGACCACGTTCAAGCCGGCGCGCATCGCGGGCAACGCCGGCGACGGCACGCTCGTGGTGTTCACCGTCGACGACATCGACACCGAATACGAACGCCTGCGCGGTGCGGGCGTTCCGATCGAGACGCCCATCGAGACCGAGGAGTGGGGCGAGCGCTACTTCCAGATGACCGACCCGAACGGGATCGTCATCCAGCTCGTGCAGTGGGTGTGATCAGCGGCGCGCGATCCGCAGCGCGGCCACGATCATCGGGATCTGCAGCGGCAGCCGCGCCAGCACACCGGCCTTGAACAGGCCGGGCGCCTTGGGGTTGCCGACCACGTCGACGGCCATCTGGACGTTGGCGGGGAAGACGCCGATGAACAGTGCCGCGGCCAGCCAGCCACCGAAGCGGCGGGTGCGCGGCACCGCGAGCGCGGTCGCCACACCGAGCTCGGCAACCCCGGACGCGTAGGTGTAGGTCCGCGGGTTGCCGGGCAGCTTCGGCGGCACGATGCCGTCGAACGGCTTCGGCGCGACGAAGTGCAGAACGCCCATCACGAACAGCAGCCCGCTCAGATAGGAGTGCGTGCGTCGACGGGGAGTTTCGGTAGCCACACCCGAACTCTGCCACACGGCTCCCCGTCGGCACACCCCTGATCTCAGCCCAGAATCGCCCGGAACGCCTCGGCCGGCGGGGACACCGGGCGGCCGATGAGCTTGGCCAGATCGCCGGTGCGGACCTCGAGCAGTCCGTCGGCGATGCCGCTGTCGGCGTCGGCCAGTGCCGCCGCCACCGGGTCGGGCAGGCCCGCCTGGCCGAGGACCGCGGCGTAGTCGGCTTCGGCCAGGTTCTCGTAGCGCACCGGCGTGCCGGTGACCTCGGTGATCACAGCGGCGATGTCCGCGCCGGTCAGCGCATGGTCGCCGCCGAGTTCGTAGACGCGACCCTCGTGGCCGTCGGTGGTGAGCACGACCGCCGCGGCCCGGGCGTAGTCGGCGCGCGGGGCGCCGGAGACCTTGCCGTCACCCGATGCGCCCGCGAGCACACCGGTCTGTGCGGCGTGCGCGGCGCCCGCGGCGTAGTTCTCCCAGTACCAGCTGTTGCGCAGCAGGACCGTCGGCACCGTCGCGGTCGCGAGGACCTCCTCGGTACCGCGGTGTTCCTGCGCGAGGATCATCCGGTTGTCCGACGCGACCGGGATGCTGGTGTAGGCGAGCAGCTGGACGCCCGCACGCTCGGCGGCCCGAATGACAGTGGTGTGCTGGGCGACCCGGGCGCCGAACTCGTTGCCCGAGACCAGCAGCACCCGGTCGACACCCGCGAGCGCGGCATCGAGGGCGGCCGGGTCGTCATAGGAGGCCTGGCGCACCTGCGCGCCGCGTTCGGCGAGATCGGCCACCTTGGCGGGATCGCGCACGATCGCCACCGGTCGCTCCCCTACCTCCAGCAGAGCCTCGACGACGAGCCTGCCCAGCTGTCCACTCGCTCCGGTCACCGCAACGGTCATGATCTTCCTCCAGGGTTCGCACTGATCTTCATGCACTAACTATTAGTAAGCACTATTCATTCCGCAAGAGCTCTGGTCAAGACCGGTACGATCGGCACCATGAGCACGCAGCCCCCGTCGACCGACGACGATCAGGCGCTGGAAGCCGACGTCTTCGCACGTAACTGCACATCGCGGCCGGTACTGCAGAATGTCGCCAGCCGGTGGGGTGTGCTGGCGCTGGTGGCCCTACGCGAGGGGCCGTACCGGTTCAGCGCGCTACGCCGACGGGTCGACGGCGTGAGCGAACGGATGCTGTCGCAGACCCTGCAGACACTCGAACGCGACGGCATGGTTCATCGCGAGGTGCTCGAAGCCATTCCGCCGCGTGTCGAATACACGCTCACCGAACTCGGCGCGCAGGTGGCCGACCGGCTGGAGTCACTGATCGTGGTCCTGGAAACCAACATGGACACCGTCCGCGAGGCCCAGTCGAACTACCACCGTTCCGCCTCTCCGCGTATCTAGGCCAGGCTCAGGTGCGGGGCGTTTCGCGTTGGCGGCCGGCGGTTACTTGCCGAGTCGGGTCAGCCCGTGCCCGGTGAGTTACCCATATGCTCGTTTCACGAGGTCGGAAACGGTGGTGAACTCGTAGCCTCGGGCGCGCAGACCCGTGACAATGTCGGGGACAGCCGCGGCGGATTCGCGGCCGTGCATGACGTGCAGCAGCACGATCGAGCCCGGCCTGGTTTGGGCCAAGGTGTCGGTGACGATGGCTTCGCGCGTGGCGCCGCCCGCGGAATCGGGTTCGACATCCCAGGTCACCGTCGTGCGGTCGTGCTCGGCTAGGTAGTTCGGGAGGGCCCAGAGTTTCTTGCCGTAGGGCGGACGGAAGGTGATCGGCCCCTGGTAGCCGGTGCGGCGGATTTCGGCGTCGGTGCGTTCGATCTCGTCGCGCACGGTGTCGCCGGAGATCAGCACCATCCGGCGGTGGGAGTAGGAGTGGTTGCCGATCTCGTGGCCTGCGGCAGCGATCGCGGCACCGTATTCGGGGTGGGCGGCCAGATTGTCGCCGACCAGGTAGAAGGTGGCGGGGACCTGCAGTTCGGCGAGCATGCGGAGAATCTCGGGCGTGCGTTCAGTGGGCCCGTCGTCGAAGGTCAGCGCGACCAGTTTTTCGTCGGTCTCGACCCGATCGACCAACCTGCCCGCCAGCTGGTAGGTCCGCGAATTCATCAGCACATACAGCCCGGCAACAACTGCCAGCACTACGACGACCCCCGCAGCCCCACCGACCAACCACCTACGCACTAAAGCTGTATACCGCAGGAGGGGAACTAGCCGACTGGCGAACGCAAGAACATGGGTAACTCACCGGGCACGGGCTAACCCGTACCCGGTGTAGACCGCCAGCCGCCAACGCCGACCAGCCCCGCACCTAAGCCCGGCCTGAATACGCGGAGAGGCGGCTACTGTATGACCTGGGTGATGTCGCCCGGGTTCAGGTAGTCGAAGAAACGGTGGGCGCCGTCTTCGGTCATGCGCACACATCCGTGCGACTGCGAATTGACCGGGCCGACATGGAATGCCATGTCACCGTTGAAGAAGGTGGCCCAGCGCATCGGCGCATTGTGCATCGTGCTCCAGTGGAATTCCCGCTTGAAGGAAATCCTGGTGACCGCGGGCGGGGTTTCGTAGCCGGCCATGCCGTGCGAAATCGGTGTCGGGCCGAAGATGACGCGGCCGTTGTCGACCAGCCACGCCTCGTTCGTCGACAGCCGCATGCAGGCCCTGGCCTCGACCACCGGGCACGGCGACGCGGTCGGAATGATCGACTGAACACCGGGAACATCGGGGCCACCGGGGAACAGCGGTTCGGCCATCGCGGGCGCCACGGTGCCGAATCCGGCCACCGCGACCAGAGCCGCAGAACGTGCTACCCAACCGAAAATGCGCTTCACAGTCCGTTGCCTCTCAACCGTGCCCGCCACCCGCGAGCCGCCGGGCGAGGGGACCATCTCATGGAACACAAAACCTGTCGAACACGAGCTTGGAACTACCTGGAGGTGCTCTCGCATCATCAGGCACAGAACGCGATTCGCCAAATCAATGCCCGAAATTTTGGCCGAAAAGAAATACACGCAATTCGTGTCGCGAGCACCTGGACACGGCGAAGGGGCGGCCGCTGTGCGACCGCCCCTTCGATGTCTTCGATACTTCAGAAGTTGATCATGTGGCCCGCGAGGCCGTGGATCGCTTCCTGGAGCGCTTCGCTGAGCGTCGGGTGGGTGTGCACGTTGCGCGCGAGCTCGTTGACCGTGAGGTCCCATTTCTGGGCCAAGGTCAGCTCGGGCAGCAGTTCCGACACGTCGGGGCCGATGAGGTGGCCGCCGATGAGCTCGCCGTGGGTCTTGTCGGCGATCAGCTTCACGAAACCGGTCGGGTCGGCCAGGCCGTGCGCCTTGCCGTTGGCGGTGAACGGGAAGGTCGCGACCTTCACGTCGTAGCCCTCGGCACGGGCCTGCTCCTCGGTGAGGCCGAAGCTGGCGACCTGCGGCTGGCAGAAGGTGGCGCGCGGCATCATCCGGTAGTCACCGAGGGTGAGCGTCTCCGCGCCCGCGATGGTCTCGGCGGCGACCACACCCTGCGCCTCGGCGACGTGCGCGAGCTGCAGCTTGGCGGTGACGTCACCGATCGCGTAGATGTGCGGCACGTTGGTGCGCATGTAGTCGTCGATCTCGATGGCGCCGCGATTGAGGGCGACACCGGTGGTCTCCAGGCCGTAGCCCTCCACGCGCGGTGCGAAGCCGACAGCCTGCAGCACCTTGTCGACGGTGACGGTCTCGACCGCGCCGGACTTGTTGTCCTTGATCTGGACGGTGACCTTGGAGCCGTCGTCGTCGATCGTCTGCACGGCCGCACCGGTGGTGATAGTGATGCCGAGCTTCTTGTACTGCTTGGTGATCTCCTTGGAGACGTCCTCGTCCTCGTTCGGCAGCGCGCGATCGAGGAACTCCACGATCCGCACGTCGACGCCGTAGTTCTTCAGGACGTAGGCGAACTCCATGCCGATCGCGCCGGCGCCGACGATCAGGATCGAGCCGGGGAGGTCGCGAGTGAGGATCTGCTCCTCGTAGGTGACCACGTTCTCGGAGAGCTGGGTGCCCGGCAGCAGCTTGGTGACGGTGCCGGTGGCGATGATGACGTTGTCGAACGTGATCGTCTCGGCGCCGCCCTTGGTGAGGGCCACATCGATCGAGTTCGGGCCGGTGAAGGTGCCGAGGCCGTCGAACTCGTCGATCTTGTTCTTCTTCATCAGGAAGTGCACGCCCTTGACGCGCCCGTCCGCCACCTTGCGGCTGCGATCGAAGGCGGCGCCGAAGTCGAAGCTGACCTCACCGGAGATGCCGAAGGTCTTGGCTTCCTTGTGGAAGATATGGGCCAGTTCGGCGTTGCGCAGCAGTGCCTTGGACGGGATGCAGCCCACGTTCAGGCACACGCCACCCCAGTATTTCTGCTCGACAATCGCTGTTCGCAGGCCGAGTTGAGCGGCACGGATCGCGGCGACGTATCCGCCGGGACCAGCGCCGAGAACGACGACATCGTAGTGGGAAGTCACGACCCCGAGCCTAACTCTGTTTCGGAGAGTTCACCCACCCGTCCCCCACATAGGTGAGATGTGCGCGTGACCGGCCGCCGGTCACCGTCGGCGCAGCCGTGGCGGGGCCAGATCGGTCGCGCCGAGCACCTTGCGCAGCGTGGCGGCCATGGCCTCGAGTTCGCCGGGGTCCACCTGGGCGCCGAGGCGGCGTTCGATGCCGTCGAGGTAGTGCGGGGCGGCCTCGCGGAACCGTTGCCGTCCGAGGTCGGAGATGGCGACGAGCGCCGATCTGCCGTCGTCGGGGTTGGTCTCGCGAGACAGCAGGCCGCTCGATTCCAGTTCCGTGACAAGGCGACTCACCCTGGTACGGCTGAGGACGACCTTCTCGCCGAGGTCGCTCATCCGCATCGGCCCGGCGGCATCGAGCTCGAGGAGAACGTCGTACCAGGTCAGCGGTAGTCCACAGGCTTTGCGCAGTTCGGCGTCGAGCTCGGGGACGAGGGCGGCGTGCACCTGCAGCAACGCGGCCCACGCGGCGACCGCGGGACGACGGGACGGCGGTTCGTTCAGCACCACACCACCATAGACCACTTGCGTGCGTGCGCACACAAATAGTAGCGTGTGCACGCACATAAATTCTTCCGACGACTGAGGTGGACCCCATGACCGCACTCATCACCCGCGACGAACTGGCGAAGGAAATCGCGGCGAACACCGTGACCGTGCTCGACGCCCTCGGTCCCGAGTACTACGCCAAGGCACACCTACCCGGCGCCCTCAACCTGATCGAGGACGACGTCGCCGACCGCGCCCCCGACCTCCTCCCCGACCGCGACGCGGCCATCGTGACCTACTGCTCGAACGCGGCGTGCGGCAACAGCCAGGCCGTCGCGAGCAAGCTGGAAGCGCTGGGCTACACCAACGTCCGCAAGTACCGCGAGGGCATCCAGGACTGGGCCGATGCGGGGCTGACTGTCGAAACCTCGGCCTGACCCACGACCCACCCGGCCACCTGGCATCGCCACCGTGGCCGGGTGAACGTCGTCGAAGCCATGGCCGGGCGAGCTCAGTCACCGCGGACCGACCCACGGGTCGGCGCAGTAGGGTCGGGGGGTGAGTGGTGCTACGTCGGCGGACGGGATCGGTCGCCGTCTCGACGGCACGGCGTCCACCCACCTCGTCCGGCTGCTCGTTCAAGCCGCCAGGGCTGCGGGCGTGGCCGAGGACCAGCTGGCGCGGGTCCCCGGCACGGACGAGGTGATCCTGCGCGGGGAGCTCAACCGGATCCCGATGAGCTCCCTGTTGCGGTTGTGGGAGTTGATCGCGCAGGCGCGACCCGGCGCCGGATCGGGGGCCGCGATCGCCGCCGCCGCGCCGCTCGGCTCACTCAACACCTGGGACTATCTGGTGACCACCGGTGCGACACTGGCGGATTCGCTGCGCGCGGCCCAGCCGTATCACCGCCTGGTCACCGCGGCCACCGAGGGCTTCGATCTGTCCGGCGACGGCGATCTCACCATCGGCTACCGGACCTCGGCCGGCGATCCGGCGGTGGCGTCGGTGGTCAACGAGTACGTGCTCGCCTACTACCTGCGCCGCGCGCGCGAAGCGATCGGCCGCCCGCTCGCGCCGACCCGGGTGAGCTTCGGCCATTCCGCGCCCGCCGACCGCACCGGACTGATCGCCGTATTCGGCACCGCCGACATCGAATTCGACGCCGAGGCGGATGCGATCACCTTCCACGCCGACGACGCCAACGCACCACTCGCCCGCGCCGACCCGATGCTGTCCGACCTGATGCGCAGCCACGCCGACCTGGTCCTGGCCTCCGCCCGCCCGATCGCCGACCCCCTCGACGCTTTCCGCATCGCCCTCGGCGCAGCCCTGGACGCGGGCGACCCTGCCCTGCCCCGCGTCGCGAAGAGTCTCGCCATGAGCGAGCGCACCCTGCAACGCCACCTGGCCGAACACGGCACCTCGTGGCGCGACGAACTCGACCTGCTCCGCCACGAGCGCGCGAAAACCCTTCTGCGCCAAGGTCACAGCACCTCGACCGTGGCGCAGCGACTCGCATTCACCGATGACCGCGCCCTGCGCAAGGCGTTCCACCGATGGACCGGTGCCGCGCCGACCGCAGCACGCGCACGGTGAGCCCACACGGCCCGGCGGTACTATATTTCCACGCGCCGGGGCGCCGCTGACATGTCGAGCGTCCGGTACGTGGCGACCGTGTCGTGAACGGACCGGGTGGTGGCGTCCGCGGACCTGGGAGCGCGGGCCCGGCCGCCATAACGTAGTCGGCACCGGAGAGAAACACCGGCTGACCTCGAAAGAAGGCTCGATCATGTCGAACTCGACCATCGCCGCGCTGCCCACCCACACCCGCGAGATCCACCTGGCCGCCCGCCCGGACGGGGCTCCGGTCGCGACCGATTTCGCCCTGGTCGAGCGGGAACTGCCCGAGCTCGCCGACGGGCAGATCCTGGTCCGCAACACCTGGATGTCGGTCGACCCGTACATGCGGGGCCGGATGGACGACAAGGAGTCCTACATCCCGCCGTTCGAACTCGGTGCGGCACTGGATGGTTCGGCCATCGGCGAGGTGATCGCCTCCCGCGCCGCCGATATCGCGGTCGGCACCACGGTCTCGCACTTCGCCGGCTGGCGCGAACACGCCATCGTCGACGCCGCCACCGCGACCCCGATCGACCCGGAACTGGCCGCACCCCAGCACTTCCTGAGCGTGCTCGGCACCACCGGCCTCACCGCCTACGCGGCACTCACCGACGTCGCCGCGGTGCGTCCCGGCGACACGGTGTTCATCTCGGCCGCCGCGGGCGCGGTCGGCAGCGTGGCGGGCCAGATCGCCAAGGCGCTCGGCGCGAAGCGCGTGATCGGTTCCGCCGGCGGACCGGCCAAGACCCGAAAGCTGCTCGACGAGTTCGGTTTCGACGTGGCCATCGACTACCGCGCGGGCGATCTCGCCGGACAGCTCGCGGCGGCGGCGCCCGACGGCGTCGACGTCTACCTCGACAGCGTCGGCGGCGAACACCTGAAGGTCGCCATCGAGGCACTCAACCAGCACGGCCGGATCGCGCTGGTCGGCGCGATCAGCGGCTACAACGGCGCCACCGCGGAGCAGACCCCGGACCTCTACCTCGCGGCGACGAAGGAAGCGACCCTGCGCGGCATGCTGGTGACCAGCTACTTCCCGATCTTCGGCGAATACATCGCCAAGGCCGCAGGCTGGCTCGCCGACGGCACCTTGCGCACCGCCGAAACCGTCTACGAAGGCCTCGACCAGGCCCCCGCCGCCTTCCTCGGTGTTCTCAGCGGCGCCAACACCGGCAAAATGCTCGTCCACCTGGCCTGACCCGAAGGCCCCGCCACACCACCTCGGTCCGGCGGGGCCGAAGGCCGTCCACCGTCAGTCCCGCCAGACCTGACCCGCGACGCGAGCGAAATTGCCGCCGAAGACGGCTGCACGCTCGGCTGCGTTGAACCCACGGTCCGCGAGGAGATCGTGCAGGCCGGGCACATCCGATTCGCCGAGCAGGTCCTCGGGCGGGGTCCAGTGCAACGGACCCCATTTCGTGTACGACTCCGAGAACGCGCCGGGGTTGGCGCGGATCTCGTCGTTGAATTCCTGGCCATCGAACGAATAGTCCGAGCTGACCCCGACGTGCTCGATCCCGAGCAGGTCGACGCCGTAGCGAATCTGGTCCGCCATCGCCGCGACCCGTTCGGCCCGCGCGCCAGGCTCGTTGTGCCCCAGGAAAATTCCCACCCCGTTGATGCCGATCACGCCGCCGGTCGCGGCGCACGAGCGGGCCTGCTCGTCGGTGATATTGCGCGGATGTTCCCACAGCGCGGCGAAATTGGAATGGCTGTAGATCATCGGCACTGCGGTGTGCGTGGCGATGTCGAGGCCGGTGCGCCGCGAACAGTGCGAGCCGTCGGCGAACATGCCGACCTCGTTGAGCTTGCGCACCAGGTCTTTTCCGTAGCCGGTGAGACCGGTGTCCTCGGTGTCGAGGCAGCCGCAGCCCGCCGCGTTGGCGTGGTTGTAGGTGGGTAGCAGCGAGCGCACCCCGAGCCGGTAGAACATCTCGACGTTGTCCAGGTTGCCGCCGAGCGGGCCGGAGTCCTCCAGGTCGAAAGCCAGTGCGATCACGTCGTCGTCGCCGATGTCGGCCAGGCTCGCCACCAGCCGGAACCGTGGATCGGCCGCCGCTCGAGCCCGGAACTGATGCAGCAGCGCCAGCGAATCCTCGGTGGTCTGCGCCGAATAGCCGACATTGACCGACAGATACGACCCGAGTGGATACCGGGCGAGTTCGCCGATCCGCGCCGTGTGATGCAACGGCAGACAGCAATGCTGCTCCCACAGGAAGGGCGGCACTGTTCACCTCCGGTTCGTGAGTCGTGACCTGCGATCCTACGTTTCGCAACACATCCGGAATCGGAACGACGCTAACGCTATGTCTGGTTGGTCCGATCAATCAGTACCTTCCTCCCACTGCCCCGAAGGCGGTGCGACATGCGTCGCTTCCTCATATTCCTCGCCACGATCGCGTCCTGCGCGGGCCTATGGACCATTCCGGCCGCGGCTACTCCGTCCTACTGCGGACTGACCTGGGGATCACTCGACAAGTCGAGCTCGAACTATTCGACGGCCGCCGTCGCCGATGTCAGGGCAGGCCGCCACGAATGCTTCGACCGCCTCGTGGTCGACCTGTCCGGCCCGCTCGCCGGCTACCGCGCCGGCTACGTCGACACCGTCACCATGGACGGCTCCGGCGCGGCGGTCCCGCTGCGCGGCGGCGCGTTCCTCCAGGTGGTGGTGCAGGCCCCCGCCTACGACTCCGCGGGCAACAGCACCTACCGTCCCGCCGACCGCACCGAACTCGTCGACGTGCGCGGCTACCCGGCCTTCCGCCAGGCATCCTGGGCCGGGTCGTTCGAGGGCCAGACCACCCTCGGCCTCGGCGTCCGCGCCCGCCTCCCGTTCCGGGTCATCACCCTCGAGAACCCGGCGCGCGTGGTGATCGACGTCGCCCACTACTGGTGACGCGCACCGGCCGCCCCGGGACGTGATCGGCCACATCGGCAACAATATGGGGATGAGTGGCGTTGAGCAGGACGTGACGGATCCCTATCTCTGGCTCGAGGATGTGACCGACGAGGCCGCGCTGGACTGGGCGCGCGCCCGCAACGAAGTGGTGCAGCAGCGGTTCGCGGCGACGGATCGGTTCGCCGACCTGGAGGCGCGCGTGCTCGCCATGCTCGACGACGACACCAAGATCGCCTACCCCGGCCGGCGCGGGCCGTGGCTGTACAACTTCTGGCGCGACGCCGAGCACCAGCGCGGGCTGTGGCGGCGGACCACCTTCGAGTCCTACGCCACCGACGACCCCGAGTGGGATGTGCTGATCGACGTCGACGCGCTCGCCGAGGCCGACGGGGAGAACTGGGTGTGGTCGGGTGCGGCGGTCCTGCGGCCCAGCCAGGAGCGCGCCATCATCCACCTGTCCCGAGGTGGCGCCGATGCGACCGTGGAGCGTGAATTCGACCTGACCACAAGGGCATTCATCACACCGGAGGACGGCGGGTTCTCGCTGCCGGAGGCCAAGTCCCGGATCGGCTGGATCGATGCCGATACCGTCTATGTGGGAACCGATTTCGGCCCCGGCTCGCTCACCGATTCCGGCTACCCGCGCATCGCCAAGCGCTGGCAGCGCGGCACCGAGTTGTCGGCGGCGGAAACGGTGTACGAGGGAAAGCCGGGCGATGTCTCGATCAGCGCGGGCTACGATCGCCATCCCGGCTACGAGCGGCACTATCTGCACAGGTCGACGGACTTCTTCAACAGCGAGGTCTCCCTCCTCGAGGACGGCGCGTGGCGCCTGATCGAAACGCCTACCGACGCCGATGTCGACTGGTACCGCGACTGGTTGCTGGTGCGCCTGAAGACCGCGTGGACGCCGGGCGAGATCACCTACCTTCCCGGCAGCCTCCTGGTCACCGATGTGAACGACTTCCTCGCCGGCGCACGCGAATTCGAGGTGCTGTTCACCCCTGACCCGCACACCTCGCTGGAATCGTGGGGCTGGACCGAGAACCACCTGATCCTCACCACCCTGCGCGACGTACAGACCGGGCTGCGCGTGCTCACCCCCGGACCCGACGGCTGGACCGGCGCCGAACTCGCCGATTCACCCGCCATGTCCAGCACCTCGGTGAACAACCTCGACCCGCTCGAGGGCGGCGACGAATTCATGCTCACCACTACCGGATTCACCACGCCGACCACGCTGCTCGGCAGTGCCGTCGGCGAGTCCGCCACCGTACTCAAGCAGGCGCCCGCCTATTTCGACGCCACCGGCATCGAGACCGAGCAGTTCTTCGCGACCTCCGACGACGGAACGGCCGTGCCCTACTTCGTGATTCGTCACCGTGACCGTCGCGGCACGCCCGGCCCGACCATCATGAACGGCTACGGCGGATTCGAGGTCTCCCGGACCCCGGTGTATCTCGGCTCCGCCGGTATGGGGTGGCTGGAACGCGGCGGCACCTATGTGATGGCCAATATCCGCGGCGGCGGCGAATACGGCCCCGAATGGCATACCGCGGCGCTGAAGGAACACCGGCACCGCGCCTTCGAGGACTTCGCCGCGGTCGCGCGCGACCTGGTGACCCGTGGCATCACCACCCCGGATCGGCTCGGTGCGATCGGCGGCAGCAACGGCGGCCTGCTGATGGGTGTCATGCTCACCCGCTACCCGGAACTGTTCGGCGCGATCGTCTGCCAGGTGCCGCTGCTGGACATGCGGCGCTATCACCTGCTGCTGGCCGGCGCGTCCTGGGTGGCCGAGTACGGCGACCCGGACAAGCCGGAGGAATGGGCCTACATCAGCGAGTACTCGCCGTATCAGAACACCGACACCGGCAAGCAGTACCCGCCGATCCTGCTCGCCACCTCCACCCGTGACGATCGGGTGCACCCCGGGCACGCGCGAAAGATGGCGGCGCTGCTGGAATCCCAGGAACGCACCGTCTGGTACTACGAGAACATCGAGGGCGGGCACGGCGGCGCGGCCGACAACAAGCAGGCGGCGTTCCTGAGCACCCTGGTCTACGAGTTCTTCACGCAGATGCTGATCGAGGACCGCCGCTCGGCGTAGGACTCAACGGTCGCGCAGCCACTTCTCGACGACGTCGACGGTGGAGTCCGGATTGGTGATCCAGCCGTTGTGCCCCAGTGCCTCCGGCTGGAGCCACCGGGTGACCTGCGCGGCGGGTAGTTTGCCCAGCAGGTGGTCGGCGGAGGTCTGCGGTGCCAGGTCGTCGCCTGCCACGGTGATCGACAGGACGGGGAACTTCAATCGCGAGATCCGTTCCTCGTAGTCGATATCGGCGCCGACGGGCACGAAACGTCCGGTGCGGGCCAGCCGGGCCCAATCCGACATGAGCACCTTCGACTGCCTGCCGTACGCACGGCGGCCGAGCATGTCGCCCGGCCAGAACCCGGCCAGGTTCGACGCGACCGCCACCGCGGCCGTACCGACCAGCATCCCGGGTCCGAGCACGCCGCGATACCCGCGGAAATACGGTGTGCCCGAGGCGACAAGGATCAGCCCCGCGATCCGGCCGCGCGCCCTGGCCGCGTACATGACGGCGAGCTGCCCGCCCATGCTGTGCCCGAGCAGGTACGGGGTGCTGTCGGGGAATCGGCTACGCACCACCTGCAGCATCGCCGGGAAGTCGACCGAGGCCAATTCGTGGTAGCCGTAGGCACTGTCGGCGTCGGGCCGGTGCGTGCTGTCGCCGTTGCCGCGCAGCTCGCCGATGGCCACGTCGAAACCGCGCTGGGCCAGGCGGTCGCCGAAGTACTCGTAGAACTCTCCCGGCACGGCGAGGCCGGGCACGATGACGACCACGGGCCGTGGCGCGTCCGGCGTGACCGGATGCCGGTGCGAACCGCGCGCCGGGATGAGGCGCACGGGCAACGTGGTTCCGTCGGGAACCTGGATCGGGACGACCTCGACCCGGGGCATCAGGCCCCTACCGCACCGAGAATCACCCGACTCAGCACCTGGATCACGTCGTCCAGCGGCGGCCTGGGGTCCGAGCCACTCCAGCCGTCGACGACGTAGTTGACCGCGCCGATGATCGCCAGCACGCGCAACTCGTAGTCGCCGGGCGGGATCTCGCCGTGCAGGGCGGCATCCTCGGCGGCACTGGCCAGCAGCGACCCCCACACCCGCCGCAGCTCCAGCCGGAACTTCTCGACCTTGGGGCCTGCGCCGACCACTTCGACCAGCGCCACCCGCGCCTTGCGCGGATCGGCGCCGATCGACTCGACATAGGCGCGAACGGCGGTCTCGATCTGCTCGAGCACCGGTGCGTCGGTCTTCGCTTCGAGGGCAACGGCGACCGCTTCGCGCGATTGCCGATCGATCTGCTCGTACAGTTCCAACAGCAGCGATTCTCGGCCGGTGAACTCCTCGTAGAACTGACGAGACGAGAGCCCCGCGTCCTTACAGATGGCACCGACCGAACTGTTGGCGTACCCGTCGCGCGCGAAGACCGTCAGGCCTGACTCCAGAAAACGCGCACGCCGCTGGCGTTGCCGGTCCTCTACGGGTTGCCCGGCATACATTCGTCCCGTATTCGCATCCTGTGACATTGTCGCTGACAATACCGAAGGGCCCGATCCCCTCGTCATGGATCGGGCCCTTCGGCCGCCCTTCCGGCTTACCGCGCGTTAGCCGAAAGTTGGCTATAGTCCGCTCAGTTGCCCGAGGCCTGCGCAGAACCAGTGCTGAGCGAGGCGGTGAGCAGGCCGAGCAGCAGGGTCAAAATGTTGCCGTCAGAGCTGTCATCGGTGATGTTGTAAAGCATGTGTCACTCCAAGTTGATGCTTTGTGACTACGTTGTCACTGGCCATTTGCCGTCTCGGACGATACCGAGCGAAATCTGAACAGGGAGTGTTTTAGAGGAATTTTCTAGAACTTTTTTGTCACTCTGCACAAGCCCCAAGAACTTCCGGCTCGCCAAGGATCGACATGCGCCACCGATCGCGTCACCCGTCGTCCAGCGGCCGCTACACATCGTCTGCGCGCCGGGACAATTGAGATGTGAAACGAGAGTGTACCGATGCGCAGTGCCCGAACGGGGAATGTCGACTGATCCGTCGTCCACACCCCTGGCATGCTCTCCCGCATGACGGTGAGTGAGGGCGACGAGGTCGACTATGTCCGGGTGGTGTTTCGGCTGCCGGACGATCCGACTGGGTGGCATTCGTTCGCGACGGAGCGGATGTGGGCGGTGCGGGTCGACGAAACCCGGGTTCGGCTGGACAACATCCCTTTTCATGCACGCGATGTCGCATGCGGCGATGTCCTCGCGGTCGAGGCCGACGACGACGGCGTGCTGTGGGCGGGTGACGTGCTCGAATCGTCCGGGAACTGCACGATCCGGGTCATCCCGGCCGACGGATGTCTGCGTGCAGAAGTTCGCCAGGCGGTACTCGACGCCTTCGAACCGCTCGGGGTCGACGGTGAGGGCAGCCGCACCGGCCTTGTCGCGCTGAATGTCCCGCCGAGCAGCGACATCGAGGAAACCAAAGCCACTCTCGCGCAAGGACATGCCGACGGGCTGTGGTTCTACGACCTCGGTTCGGTGACCGAGCGGTGGCGCACCGCCACCCCCGCGCTTCCCGATCGCAACCCCAGCGACCCGCCGCCCGAGTCCTACGGTCTCGCCTTCCCCGATGATCTCGCCGCCTGCGTCTACAACACCGTCGCGTCCGGCGAACGCCCCGCGCTGGTCGTGGTCCACGACCCCGACGGTGACTGGATCATCGCCGACGGCTCCGACGACCCGCTCGACCCGGACACCGCGACCCTCGTCCACATCCAGCACGTGGCGGACGCCGACTCCGCCGTCACCGAACTGGCGGCCCTGCCACCCGGCAAGCTGGCCTGGCGCAACCAACCCACCGATCCCTGGACCATCGAAGACTTCACCTACCCAGACGAGCCCGAGAGCGACGGACCGGTGGAGTAAGGGGCGGTTGCCTGGTCGAGGTTCTGGTTGCGTCGACCACTATTGGTTGGCAGGATGGCTCGCACATGACGGACCAATTCGATATAGCTCGGGACAGCCTGGATGGGCTGTCGGTAGGTGATGCGTTAGGGGCTCAGTTCTTCGTACCTGGGCGATCGGTTTCCGATCTTCTCGCCGGGCGACCGCCCGCCGGTCCATGGGAGTGGACCGATGACACCGAAATGGCGTGTTCGGTATTCACCGAGCTACGTGAGCGCGGGCGGATCGACCGCGATGCGCTGGCGGCGGCTTTCGCCGATCGGTGCGAGCCGTATCGGGGATACAGCGGCGGCACAGTCGCTGTGCTGCACCAGATTCGGGACGGTCAGCCCTGGTCCGAGGTGGCCGGGGCACTGTTCGACGGACGTGGCTCGTGGGGGAACGGTGCGGCGATGCGGGTGGCGCCGCTCGGGGCGTATTTCGCCGGGGAGTTCGATCGGGCCGCAGCGGAGGCGGCGTCGGCGGCCGAGGTGACGCATCGGCATCCGGAGGCGATCGTGGGGGCGATGGTCGTCGCGGTGGCTGCGAGCTGGGCGGCCGCCAGTCGTGGAAAAGACTGTGCACCAGCGGAACTCCTGGATGCGGTGGATCCGTATCTGGTAGACGGACGGACGGCGAGCGGGGTGCGCCGCGCCAGGAAGCTCCTCGGTCGATCGGTGGCCGAAGCTTCCTATGAACTGGGCAATGGTGCGCAGGTCAGCGCGCAGGACACGGTGCCGTTCACGCTGTGGGCGGCGGCGAGTTTCCGCGACGACTATCCATCCGCGATCACCGCCTGTGTCGAGGCCGGTGGGGATGCGGATACCACCGCGGCGATCGTCGGCGGAATCGTGGCCGCGCGCACGGGGATCGGGACGGGGGGCGGTGTGCCGGAGGAATGGCTGACAGCACGGGAAGCGCTGCCGGCCTGGGTGACAGAATTATTCGGCCACAAAACTTTTGATCAGCGTTGCGATCAGGCTGCAAGAAATCCGACCACAGGCTGAGGTTCCCCAGGTCGACGGTGCCTATGCTGAGCGTGACAGACCGTCACACCCACCCCCGGAGGCACCGTTGCCGAACACTCTCGAAGCCAGCATCGACATCGCCGCAGCGCCGGAGAAAGTGTGGTCGATCCTGGCCGACCTGCGCCGCGTCTCCGAACTCAGCCCGACGACGCTCAAGATGGTCGCGCTCGGTGGCGTCCGCGACGGCGCGTTCACCGTCAACGTCAACAAGGTCGGCTGGAAGATCTACCCGACCACCTCGCGCATCGTGACCTTCGAGCCGAACAAGTCCTTCGCGTTCCGGATGAACGAGAACCGCACGGTGTGGCGCTACGACCTCGAGCCGACCGCCACCGGAACCCGGGTGGTGGAGACCCGCACCGTCGACGCCAAGGGCCTGCCCGGGTGGCTGCGCGGGACCATCAAGGTAGCGATGGGTGGCGAGCAGAAGTTCGAGGCCGACTTGATCGCGGGGATGCAGGAGACACTGAAGAAGGTCAAGGCCGCCGCGGAGCGCTGACCTGCCCGAACCCCGAGAGCCCGCCGGATGATCCGGCGGGCTCTCGTCGTTTTCGGGAGGTCAGAGGTCGGCGCGGATCTCGTCGAGCGCCTCCGCGGTGCGTGTGAGCAGCTCCGTCACCGCGGCCAGTTCCGCGGCGGTGAAGCGGGCGGCGAGGGTGCGCTCCACCGCGACTGCGCGGACGTCGGCGGCCGCGGTCACCTCCCGGCCCGCCTCGGTCAGCCGGGTCTCCAGCACGTTCTTGTGCCATTCGTGCGGTGTCCGCTCGACGAGGCCCCGGTCCTGCAGGTTGGTCAGGACGGTGTTCATCGTCGGCGGCGTCACCCCCGCCAACCGGGCCAGCGCCGCGGCGGAGATACCGGGGTTCTCGGCCAGGTGCAGCAGCGCGCTGTACTGCGGAACGGTCAGCCCGGCCGGCTTCAGCGCGGCGGTCTTCGCCGCGATCAGGGACTGCTCGGCGCGCTTGATATACGTGCCGAGCCTCTCGGCAGCGGGCATGGACGTCATGGGTGCATGCTATCCGCCCGTCATCACGTAACGCCCTTGACGATCATTAGACCTCTAATCTACATTTCTGCCTATTGCTTGATGTCTGGCATTACATCACTGAGAGGCTTTATCATGATCAGGACCAGCGCCACCATCGCCCTGGCCGTCGCCTGCCTGTCCGCCACATCGTGTGGCACCGACGCCACACCCACCACGCCCCGGCTGAGCACCGCCTACGAACTGCCGGGCACTGCCGTGTACCCCGAGGGCATCGCGGTGGACACGCGCTCGGGCGACAGCTATGTCGGCTCGTTCGCCGACGGTGCTGTCTACCGGGCCGCCGCGGGCGCGACCCGCGCGGAGGTGTTCCTGCCCGCGGGTGCCGACGGCCGTAAGACCACCAACGGCGTGCGGGTCGACCGGAACGGCAGGCTGTGGGTGATCGATTCGAGCGTGGGCGTCGCCGTGTACGACACCGGGTCGCGCGCGTTGCTCGCTTCGTTCGCAGTGCCGGGGAGCGCACCGCGATTCGTCAATGATCTCGACTTCGGCGCCGATGGCAGCGCCTATCTGACCGACAGCGTGCGCAATGTCGTCTACCGGGTGACCCCGGACCAAATATCGAAGGGCAGTGGGGAATTGGGGGTCGGCTACGACCTGAGCCCGGCGCTCGGCCCGCGTGATCCACAGACCTTCGAGCTGAACGGCATCGTCGCCGATCAGGCGGGCACGTATCTGCTGGTCGTCGCGATGTCGGCGGGTGAGCTGTATCGGATCGACCTGACCGGCGCCGAGCCGATTCGCAAGGTCACTGTGACCGGCGGCGATGTGCGCCACGGCGACGGCATGGAATTGCGGGACAACACCCTGTGGGTGGTTCACAACACCGAGAACACCATCAGCCGCTGGACCGTCACCGACCGCGGTGCCGCCGCGACGCGGGTTGCCGAATTCCACGATCCCGCACTGAATATCCCCACCACGATGGCGCACTCCGGCGATCGGGCGCTGATCGTGTCGTCACAGTTCGACAAGGGCGGGCCGATGGGCGACACCGGGACGCCGGGGCCGTTCGTGGTGACCGCGGTCGACGGGTTCTGAATCAGATCCCGTCGACGAATTCCCTGAGTACCGCGACGAATTCGTCCGGCTGCTCGACCTGCGGGGAGTGACCGGCGTGTTCGACGAGGTGGGTGCGCGCGCCCGCCGCGGCGTAGCGGTCCAGGGTGTCGGTGCTGTCGTAGAGGTGGTCGTGGCGGCCGTGGATCGCCAGGACCGGCAGGTCGAGCGCGGCGGCCCGCGCGTCGAGCGGATGCGCCGCGAGGTCGTCGCCCCGGGGGCCCGCGGCATAGGCCAGGCCGGCGGGGACGGCGGCACGGAAGTCACGCACCACCGCGTCGGCCAGGCCGGGCGCGGAGTCGTAGCGGAAGCGCGGCGCGAACGCGGTCCGGTTCGCCAGCCGGACCACCAGCGCCGGTGTCCAGCCCTGCGCCAGCCGGACCATCCACGGGCGGACCACCCACGTCGCCACCGACGGGATGGCGGCGGCGCGGTAGTCCGGCGCTTGCCCGACCACCACAGCCCGGGCCACCCGGGGCGAGACCGCGGCGAGTTCCAGCGCGATCTCGGCGCCGAACGAATGCCCGACCACCGTGACCTGCGAGAGGTCGAGCTCGTCGAGGATTTCGATGATCGGCGCGGTCCGGGCGGCGGCCGTGAAATCACCCGAGTCCGCGCCCTGGTCGTGGACGTCGACCCGGACCACCCGATAGGCGGTCGCCAGCCGTTCGGCGACCGCCGCGAACCAGTCGACCGAACCGGGGATGCCGTGCACGAACACGATCGCCGGGCCGGTGCGTGGGCCTTCGTCCAGAAACAGCACCTGTCCAGACTATCGAGACCGATCGGTTCGATCCCTGTGCCGTTCGGTCGCACGGCCGTCGACCACACGCACCGAGACGATGAAGTCGAGCATCGGCATCGCCTTGCCGGTCAGGTGTTCGGTGGCCGACACCGCCTGCTCGGGAAGGCGTTGCGGCCGAAGATCGTCCACCATACGGTAGCGTATGGGGATGTCGCAAGGGGAGAACGCGAAGTCGGCCGGGCGCAGGCTCACCGCCGACGACTGGGCGCAGGCCGCGCTGGACGCCCTCGGCGAAGGCGGGCTGGCCGCGGTGGCTGTCGAACCGCTGGCCAAACGGCTCGGCGCGACCAAGGGCAGCTTCTACTGGCATTTCAAGGATCGCGCCGCGCTGGTCGAGGCCGTCCTCGCGCGGTGGGAGCAGCGCGGCACGCAGGACGTCATCGACGAGCTCGAGCAATTGCCAGGGCCCGCGCAACGATTGCGGCAGCTGTTCACCCACGTCATCGAGTACGCCGCGCACGGCAGGGAGGATCTCGCGCTGCTCGCGTCGGTGGATCAACCCGCCGTCGCCGCCGCGATGAGCCGCGTCGCCGAACGCCGGATCGACTATGTCGCCGCGCAATTGCGGCTGCTCGGAGTGCCCGATCCACAGGCCTACACCCGCGCGAGCGTGGCCGTCAGCATCTATCACGGCTTCAATCAGCTGGCCAGGATCGCGCCGCAGACCCTGCCCGCCACCGACGAACTGGTCGACGCGGTGGTCTCCCGGCTGCTCGATCCACAGCGCTGAATCAGCCCCCTCTACAGCCGTTTTCACCCCGCGTAGCAGCCGATTCCGGAATGACCGCTACCATTGTCCACCCACCAGTGGCGGCAATCGGCCTCGTCGAATACGCTTCGCCGCGGATGAAGACGCCTCATGGAGGGACGAGTGATCACTCCGAACAGGCCGGAGGACGTAGCCGAAGTCCGGCATAGGGTGCCGTTGACCCAGCTGATACACCTGATGGCGGAGTATCAGCAGCTCGGCGCGCACCGTGATACCTACCTCGCGACCCCAGCCGACGACACGTTCGTCCGTGGCTGCGGCATCGTCGCGGGCAGCATCGGCGTCATCGGCGTCATCTGCGCCGCCGTCGGCGCCTGGCAGGGTGGTGTCGCGCTGCTCGTGATCGCCGCGATCCCGGTCCTGCTGGCATTCCGTCGCGGAATCCTCAACCGGCAGAACCGCGCCGCCCGCATCGACCTGTTCGATCACGGCGTCACCGTCTACCGCTCCGGCCAGCGCGTCGCCGGATTCCGGTGGGACAGCACCGAAGTGCGCCAGCAGATGATCCCCTTCCACGACACCACGGCGGTGTCCTACTACCTCGAGCTCACCGGCCCCGGCGGCGTCGAAGCCACCATCGACGAAGAAGGCTTCGCCCGCGCTCGCGAATGGGCCCGCGCCATCCAATCCGCCGTCACCGCAACCCAACTCCCCGCCGCCGTCGCCGCCATCGACAACGGCGACACCGCGACCTTCGGCGCAGTCGGCCTCTCCCTCGACGCCCTCCACTTCCAGGACGAATCCTTCCCCTGGGAGCACATCCAGCTCATCGACGCCCGCAGCGGCCACATCCGCCTCAAACTCTCCGGCACCTGGCGCTCCCTCACCCCGGTCGGCACCATCCCCAACTTCTACATCTTCAACGAGCTGGCGGAGAGGTTGCGGTTGACACCGGTGGGGTGAGCACCTACCGGAAACGCCGAAGGCCGGCCCACCGAGTGGTGGACCGGCCTTCGTGACTTGCGGGAACTACTGATCCGAGGGGATCAGAAGTCCATGCCGCCCATGCCACCGGTCGGGTCGCCCGCGGGGGCGGCCTTCTCCGGCTTGTCGGCGACGACGGCCTCGGTGGTGAGGAACAGGGCCGCGATGGAGGCCGCGTTCTGCAGGGCCGAACGGGTGACCTTGACCGGGTCGGCAACGCCGGCGGCCAGCAGGTTCTCGTAGACGCCGGAGTCGGCGTTCAGGCCTTCGCCCTCGGGGAGGTTGGAGACCTTCTCGGCGACGACGCCGGGCTCGAGGCCGGCGTTGAAGGCGATCTGCTTCAGCGGGGCCGACAGCGCGACGCGCACGATGTTGACACCGGTGGCCTCGTCGGCCGACAGGCCGCTGAAGCCGTCCAGCGCGGGGGCGGCCTGGAGCAGGGCCACGCCACCACCGGCGACGATGCCCTCTTCGACGGCAGCCTTGGCGTTGCGCACGGCATCTTCGATGCGGTGCTTGCGCTCCTTGAGCTCGACCTCGGTGGCGGCACCGGCCTTGATCACCGCGACACCGCCGGCCAGCTTGGCCAGACGCTCCTGCAGCTTCTCACGGTCGTAGTCCGAGTCCGAGTTCTCGATCTCGGTGCGGATCTGCGCCACGCGGCCCTTGATGGCCTCCGCGTCGCCCGCGCCCTCGACGATGGTGGTCTCGTCCTTGGTGATGACGACCTTGCGCGCGGTACCGAGCAGCTCGATGCCGGCGGTCTCCAGGGAGAGGCCGACCTCTTCGCTGATGACCTCGCCACCGGTCAGGATGGCGATGTCGGCCAGCTGAGCCTTGCGACGGTCACCGAAGCCCGGAGCCTTGACGGCGACGGACTTGAAGGTGCCACGGATCTTGTTCACGACCAGGGTCGACAGGGCCTCGCCCTCGACGTCCTCGGCGATGATCAGCAGCGGCTTGCCGGCCTGGATGACCTTCTCCAGCAGCGGCAGCAGGTCCTTGACGGTCGAGATCTTGGCCGACACCAGCAGGATGTACGGGTCCTCGAGGACCGCTTCCTGACGCTCGGGGTCGGTCACGAAGTAACCGGAGATGTAGCCCTTGTCGAAGCGCATGCCCTCGGTGAGCTCCAGCTGGAGACCGAAGGTGTTGCTCTCCTCGACGGTGATGACGCCTTCCTTGCCGACCTTGTCCATGGCCTCGGCGATGAGCTCACCGATGGACGAGTCGCCGGCCGAGATACCGGCGGTGGCAGCGATCTGCTCCTTGGTCTCGACCTCCTTGGCGGTCTCGAGCAGCTTGGCGGTGACGGCCTCGACGGCCTTCTCGATGCCGCGCTTCAGGCCGAGCGGGTTGGCGCCGGCCGCGACGTTGCGCAGGCCCTCACGCACGAGCGCCTGGGCGAGCACGGTGGCGGTGGTGGTGCCGTCGCCCGCGACGTCGTCGGTCTTCTTGGCGACTTCCTTGACCAGCTCGGCGCCGATCTTCTCGTACGGGTCCTCGAGGTCGATCTCCTTGGCGATGGACACACCATCGTTGGTGATCGTGGGGGCGCCCCACTTCTTCTCGAGCACGACGTTGCGACCCTTCGGGCCCAGCGTCACCTTGACAGCGTCGGCGAGGGCGTTCAGACCCCGCTCGAGACCGCGACGGGCCTCTTCGTCGTACGCAATTGTCTTGGCCATTGCGTTGAGATCCTCCACATGTCTATGGCTGACACACGAGACGACCACAGGTTGGATCGCCCCAAAGTACGCTGGCCAGGTGCGGTGCCCGCGACGGACGACCGAGGGTGTCGATGGAACCCGGCCTCACCGTCCCGACCTGGCACTCAACAGGCGTGAGTGCCAAGCCATTTTTAGCACTCGGGTGGTGAGAGTGCAAGGTCGCGCCCGGCGCGGAGGAGCTCACCGGGCGCGCCCCGCGTGTCAGGACTCGCCCTCGGCGGCGGCCAGGAACTGATTCAGCAGCTCGACGAGTTCGGCTTCTACAACAGCCTTGTCCAGGCCGAGGCCACTGAGCACGCCCGTGCCGTTCTCCTGTTCGAGCAGCGCGAGCAGGATGTGTTCGGTGCCGATGTAGTTGTGGCCGAGGCGCAGCGCCTCGCGAAAGGTGAGTTCGAGCGCCTTCTTGGACTCACCGTCGAACGGGATGAGCGCGGGAATGTCGTCGGTCGCGGGCGGCAGCGCGGCGACGGCGGCCGCCCGGACCGACTCCAGGCTGACACCACGGGCGACGATCTCCTTGGCCGCCAGGCCCTCGGACTGGCCGATCAGCCCGAGGATGAGGTGACCGAGCGTGATCTGGTTGTTGCCCGCGGCCCTGGCCGATTCCTGGGAACCCACGACGACCTGCCGGGCCCGGTCGGTGAACTTGGCGAACCCGGCCTGCGGGTCCATGGCGCCGGTGTCGCCGGGCTGCTTGGGAACGAAGCGCTTCTGGGCGGCCTGCTTGGTGACGCCCATGCTGACGCCGATATCGGTCCAGGAGGCGCCGGAGCGGCGGGCCTGGTCGACGAAGTGGCCGATGAGGTGGTCGGCCACCTCGCCGAGGTGACCCGCGGTCACCACGGCGTCGGAGAGCTGGTCGAGAACGTTGTCGGGACGGGCCTTCTTGATGCCGTCGATCAGATCGTCGAGGCGAATGTTCGGAGTGCTCATGCGTCAACTCTAGGTTGACGATTCGACATCGTCAACCATTGGTTGACGATGTTCGATGGCAGAGTGTCTCGCATGGGGAGATTGCGGCGCACGGCCCGGTGGGCGCTGCGCATCGTGGGGGTTGTCGTGACACTGGCCTGCGTGGTCGGCTCGAGCCGGTTCCTGTGGCCGCAGCCGGGCATCGATGAGCAGCCCGGGTCGACCGAGCGTCAGCTGGCGTTCGTCCGGGATGCACTCGACGGCGATGCGGATTTCGCTGCGCAGAACCAGTTTCCGGAAGGTCACTTCTTCCTGAACGCGCTCTACGGCCTGTCGTGGGTGCAGGCTGCGCGCACCGACCCGGACCTGCGTGAGCAGGCGCTGCGTGAATCCCGCTGGGCGCTGGCACGATTGGAGTCCGCCGACGGGCGGGCGGTGTTCAGCCCGGCACTGCGGCCCGCGTACGGGGTTTTCTGGGCGGGGTGGACCAACTGGTTGCGCGGGGCGATCCTGTCGCTCGATGCCGGCGATCCCGCCGAGGTGCAGCGGTTCGCGGCGCACAGCGAGGAGATTGCGCAGGCGTTCACCGCGTCGGAGACACCGTTCCTACAGGCCTATCACGGGCAGGCGTGGCCGGTCGACTCCACGGTGGCGGTGGCCTCGCTGCGGTTGCACGACAGGCTGTTCGGCGAGCGATTCGGCGCGGTGACCACCCGGTGGCTCGCCTCGGCGCGAGCGCACCTCGATCCGGCCACCGGCCTGCTGCCGCACGAGGTCGCGCCGGACGGGACCCAGCTCGACGGTGCGCGGGCGACCTCGCAGACGATGATCCTGCGGTTCCTGCCGGAACTCGACGCCGACTTCGCCCGGAACCAATATCAGCTGTTCCGCGCTCAATTCCTGTCCTACCCGGGCGGTTTCGGGCCCGCCCTGCGCGAGTACCCGCGCGGGGTGGACAAGGCGGGCGATGTCGATTCGGGGCCGTTGGTCGCCGGGATCAGTCTCTCCGCCACGGTGGTCGGACTCGGAGCCGCCCGGGTGAACGGTGACCACGAGCTGGCCGCCGCGATCGGTTCCGAAGGTGAATTGCTCGGTCTGCCGGTGGATCTGCCCGGCTCCAAGCGGTACGCGTTCGGTGCCGTGCCGATCGGGGACGCGTTCGTGGTGTGGTCGTCGACGGCTCGGCTGCTCACCACGGAACACCCTGTCGGCGAGACGGATCTGCGCTGGTGGTGGCGGGTGCCGTGGGTGGTGGTCTTCGTCGTGATCGCCGCTGCTCCCGTGGTCGGGATTCTGGCCGCGGCGCGCAGGCGACACCGCTCCGCGCCGGCGGACCGGTAGTCCGCGTGGACAACGCGGGGACGCAGCAGATCACAGCGCTGAAGCGAGCCCGGGAAGGTGCAGAGGTGCGCAGCCCGGCAGCGGTTTGCCCGAACACGCGTCAGCCCGTCGTGGATCGGCCGATGTGGGTCGCGCTGAAACACAGCGGGACTCACTCGCGCCGACACGCGCTCGAGGCGGGAGCAGGTGCCCGCCCCGTCGGCTCAGCGCATCCCCGCGGCGCTGCCCGCGAAGCGCACAATCCGCTCCTTGACCCACGCGCCGGTGCGGCCGCGAAGGACCCGCGTGGCCGGGGTGTCGTCGGCGTCGAGGAACTGGATGACGGCATCCCGGCGGCCCAGGCTGATGCATTGCAGGTGGTAGCGGAAGGTCATCGGTTCGGGTTCGGTGCCGCGTGCGCGCGTCACGATCGCGCGGGCGACGTAGGAACCAGTGGGAAGAGCTGTCGCACAGGCCATCCGGAGCGGACGGCCACCGGGACCGTCGATCAGTGCGGCATCGCCCGCGGCGTAGATGTCGGGGTGGGAGACCGAACGCAGGGTCTCGTCGGTGCGGATGCGGCCCTGCTCGTCGACAGCGAGACCGGCGCGGCGGGCCAGGGCGGGCACGGTGAAACCGGCCGTCCAGACGACAGCCGCTGCGGGCACCACGGTGCCGTCCACGAGACGGACACCGCCGGGCAGCACCTCGGCGACCTTGACGCCGGAACGGATCTCGACGCCGAGCGCGGTCAGCCCGGAGCGGATGTGCTCGACGGCGCGGGCGGACAACCAGCCGCCGGGCTCCTCCGATCCCAGCAGCGTGACCTGCGAATCCCGGTGCGACTCGGCCAGTTCCGCCGCGAGCTCGATGCCGGTCGAACCGGCGCCGACCACGATCACCGGACCGGCGGGCAGCGCCCGCACGTCCTCGGGGGTCGCGACGGAGTGCGCGTAGTCGGCGACGCCCGGCACGCTCGTGCGGTCGGCCGCGCTGCCGAGGGCATAGACGAGGGTGTCGTAGCCGATCGTCCACTCGCCGTCGAGCCGCACCTGCTTCGCGTCCGGATCGAGCTCGGTGACCCGCGCCCGCACGAATTCGGCGCCCTTGCGCTCCAGCAACTCCCGCAGGTCCCAGCGTCCGATCGACTGGCCGGCGGCCGCCTGATGCAGACGCACTCGTTCGACGAACTCCGCGCGCGTATCGACCACCGTGATCGCGGCGTCGCGCGCCTTGCTCGCCAAGCGGCGCGCCGCGCTGAGTCCCGCGTAGCCCGCGCCGAGGACGACGATTCGCTGCTGCTGCCCGGTCATGGTGTGGCTCCTCTCGACAATGCCGACACCCTCCAGACCCGACAGCCCCCGGTTTCCTGACAGACCGGCGCCGTGATCCGGCTCACTCCTCGGCAGCCACCAGAAGGCCCAGCTTGTCGGGGTTGACGACGATCCGGATCGCGTCGACCCGGCCGTCGGCGTCGAGCTCGAACAGCATGACCGAGCTCGCGACGACTCCGTCCGCGCGCACCACCAGGGCGAGCTCGCCGTTGATCTCGTCGATCGAGAACGAGCTCGCCGGGGTGAGGAACTTGTTCAGGCCGACGAGGTAGCGCGCCACCAGATCGCCGCCGTGCACCGGGCGACGGGCCGCGGTGATCTTGCCGCCGCCGTCGGCCGTGGAGACCACGTCGTCGGCGAGCAACGCGCGCAGGGCGGTGACGTCACCGGTCGACGCGGCGAGCAGGAACCGGTCGATCATCGTGCACCATGTCCTCGGCCTCACCCGCGGCACCGAACATGCGATAGGCGAGCGCGAACAACCGCGCCCGATGGCCCAGGAACTCCTCGACCTCGTCGGACTCCACCGATTCCCCCTTCACATCCGCCGCCACCGTGGCGACACGACGCCCCCACCCGATGCCATGTTCGGCGCGACGCTGTCGGCCCGATATCCCGTTCCCCGGATACCGCGCCGACAGCCGAAACCCGCGGCCCGTGGGCCGCCGAGAACTCAGTCGCGCGGACGCCGCAACCGCAGCCGGGCCGAGCCACGGATCGCCGGGCGGCGGATCGCCGGCCGGCGGATCTGCGGCATCCGGCGCTGAGCGCGCCGCTGCGCCCGGCGCTCGGCCGGCTTGTGCTGCCAGGTCTCCGGGCGCGCCGCGACCCAGCGCGCCGAGCGCCAGGCGAACGGGATGTGCGCCAGGTAGAGGGCGACCAGGATGAGCAGCAGGATGATCGGGAAGGTCACCAGCAGGGCGGCGGCCAGGGCCGTCAGCACCAGCAGGCCGGCGGCCGCCTGGGGAGCGACCGACACCGACTTCATCGCCAGGGTCGGGATGGTGCTCACGCACAGCAGCGCGGCGAAGATCGTCCAGGCGGCGACGAAGGCGAAGCTGTCCCACCAGCCGTCGCCGAACTGCACCTTCAGCGCGATCGGGACCAGCGCGATCAACGCCCCCGCCGGCGCCGGTACGCCGACGAAGTACTCCCGCGCCCAGTTCGGGCGCGAATCGTCGTCGAGCAGGGTGTTGAACCGGGCCAGGCGCAGCACCAGGCTCACCGCGAACAGCAGGGCGACGATCCAGCCCGCGCTGTAGCCGTCCAGCAGCGTGACATAGAGGACGAGCGCGGGGGCGACGCCGAAGGAGATCGCGTCCGAGAGCGAGTCCAGTTCGGCGCCCATCTTGCTCGTGGCGTCGAGCATCCTGGCCAGGCGGCCGTCGAGGGTGTCGAGCACGGCGGCGGCGCCGACCATGGCCAGGGCCACGTCCAGCTCGCCGTCGAGCCCGAACTTCACCGCGGACAGGCCGGCACACAGCGCGAGGATGGTGACGACACTCGGCAGCAACCGCACCGAGCGCCGGTGCTTTCGGCGTGCGGCCTGTTCGATCATCCCAGCACAGCCAGCACGGTTTCGGCCCCGATCGTGCGCTGACCGGGGGCGACCAGCAGTTCGGTGCCCACCGGGAAATAGGTGTCGACGCGAGAGCCGAACCGGATCAGGCCGTAGGTGTCGCCGATGGTGAGCACATCGCCCACCCGCGCGTCGCAGACGATGCGGCGTGCCAGCAGACCGGCGATCTGCACGACGGCGACCTGCTTACCGTCGGCGGTATCGATGAGCATGCTGTTGCGCTCGTTGGCGTCGCTGGCCTCGGGCAGATCGGCCGAGAGGAACTTGCCCGGCTGATGCAGCACCTCGCGCACGGTCCCGGACACGGGAACGCGCTGCACGTGCACATCGAGCACCGACAGGAAGATACTGACGCGCGGCAGCGGCTGATCGCCGAGTCCGAGCTCGGCGGGCGGCACCGCGGTATCGACGAGAGCGACCTCACCGTCGGCGGGCGCGACGACGATGCCGGGCCGGTTCGGCGGCACCCGATGCGGGTGCCGGAAGAAGGCGGCGCAGGCGGCAGCGGCGGTCAGACCGGCCCGGCGTACCCATTTGTTCCGGCCGCCGACGACCGCGACCGCGAGGGGCACCGCGACAAACGGCAGGCCGGCGGGGTGCAGCGGAGGTATGGCGGCCCGCACCAGGTCGACCATGTGGCCGACGGCGGTGGTGTCGGGCGTGCCGGGCGGGGTGGGGCGGCGTGCCACGGGCTCCCTCTTTCATGATGTGACGACAACGCAAGCGTTCACACCTTACGGGAACCCCACCGCTTCCACCCGTGGTCAGTGTGCCGCTCTACGTCCTGTGAACAGCTTCACTGGGTTGGCGAGCAATCGCCTTGTCTCCAAGGTACCTGTAACGGTTGTGACATATGACACGACTTCGCGGATCGAAGCCGTTAATATGAGGACGCCTCATGTCTGCACGTTCACATGTTGTCCATGCGGGAGTCATGGGCGATGAGCGACGGATTTCGATGCTTCGGGTACACCCAGCGGTGCAACCGCAGGTTGACAGGTACAGAGGAGACGCATAATGGCTGCTCGAATCGCCCAGACGACTGGAGCTGAGCACACCGCGATTCTCGGTTTGGGCGTCTACCGCCCTGTCCGGGTGGTCACGAACGACGAGGTTGCGGGCCCGATCGAGTCGAGTGACGAGTGGATCCGCACCAGATCGGGAATCAAATCCAGGCGCTTCGCCTCATCCGAGGAAACCATCCAGAGCATGAGCGTCGGCGCCGCGAAGGACGCCCTGGCCGCGGCCGGAGTGTCCGCCGATCAGGTGGACTGCGTCATCGTCGCGACGTCGACACATCTCGTTCTCACTCCTGCCATCGGGCCGCGGATCGCCACCGATCTCGGCATGACCGGCGCCGCCGCGTTCGACATCTCGGCGGGCTGCGCCGGGTTCTGTCACGCCCTGGCGATGGCCTCCGATCTCGTGCGCGCAGGCACGTCGAAGAACGTGCTGGTGATCGGCGTCGAGAAGCTCACCGACACCGTCGACTTCACCGACCGCTCGACGGCGTTCCTGTTCGCCGACGGCGCGGGCGCTGTCATCGTCGGCCCGGCCGAGGAGCAGGGCATCGGCCCGACCGTCTGGGGTTCGGACGGCACCCAGCACCACGCCATCCGTCAGGACAAGGACTGGATGGAGTTCTTCGCCGAGATCGACGCGAAGGGCACCGACGCGGTACGCCCCTACCTCGCGATGGAGGGCACCGCGGTGTTCCGCTGGGCGGCGCACTCGCTGGAGAAGGTCTGCCGCGACGCGATCGACCGCGCCGGCCTGACCACCGACCAGCTGGACGCGATGATCCCGCACCAGGCCAACGGCCGGATCATCGAGATCATGGCCAGGGTCCTGAAGCTGCCCGAGAACTGCGCGCTGGCCAACGACATCGAGGAAGCCGGCAACACCTCGGCAGCATCGATCCCGCTGGCCATGGAGGCATTGCTACGCACGGGCGAGTCGAAGCCCGGCGATGCCGCCCTGCTGATCGCCTTCGGCGCCGGACTGTCCTATGCCGCACAGGTTGTCACGCTGCCTGCCTGGCAATAACCGACCAGCAGCTACGCCCACCACTCGGTGGTCTGCACCCAGGCAGGCCACCGAGCGGTGGGCTCGCCGTGTCCACCGGCGTCCCACTTGCACCAACTCGGACATGCTGGCAAACTCTTCGCTATCGCCGTTTGCTGATCGACGATGCTCAGCCCCCAGCGTTCCCGTCGTCAACCCGAGGTGATCGGCCGTGAAACTGCGCTCCTTCCTGCCACGCAGGCACATCAACGACGTCCCACTACTGCCCACCATCGAGCCGGACGACAGCTTCGCGCTGCGCGCCGCGTTCACCCGCCGTAAACGCGACGAACGCCTCGAACGCCTGCTGACCCCCAGCGAACTCGAGCTGGTGCTGCACAACCAGCTCTGACCATCGCGGTCCCTCCGGAGAGGGGGATACTTCTACGGGTGAGCACTCCAGCGGTAACCAAACCGGCCATTCTGAGCGTTGACGACGACCCCGGTGTCTCCCGGGCGGTGGTGCGCGATCTGCGCCGCCGCTACGGCGCGGACTACCGGATTCTGCGGGCCGAATCGGGACCGCAGGCGCTCGAGGCGCTGCGGGAGATGAAACTGCGCGGCCAGCCGGTCGCGGTGCTGATCGCCGACTACCGGATGCCCGGCATGGACGGCATCGAATTCCTGGAGCAGGCGATGGACCTGCACCCCTATGCCCGCCGGGTCCTGCTGACCGCCTACGCCGACACCAGTGCCGCGATCGACGCGATCAATGTCATCGATCTCGACCACTATCTGCTCAAGCCGTGGGACCCGCCGGAGGAGAAGCTCTACCCGGTCCTCGACGGCCTGCTCGACGCCTGGCGCAGTGCCGAACAGCGCCCCGTGCACGAGACGAAGGTCGTCGGCGATCGCTGGTCACCGCGGTCGTCGCAGGTACGGGAGTTCTTGGCGCGCAACCAGTTGCCGTACCGCTGGTACCCCCTGGACGAGCCGGAGGGCGCCCGGCTGCTGGAGGCGGCGGGCGCCGATCCGCTGACCTGTCCGGTGGTGATCACCGCGGCCGGCACCGCCCTGATCCAGCCCAGCGACAGCGAACTCGCCGAAAACGTCGGCCTCACGATCGAACCCAGCGGCGACTTCTACGACCTGATCGTCGTCGGTGGCGGACCCGCCGGGCTCGGCGCGGCCGTGTACGGCGCGTCGGAGGGCCTGCGCACGGTGCTGGTGGAGCGCACCGCCACCGGTGGGCAGGCCGGGCAGAGTTCGCGGATCGAGAACTACCTGGGCTTCCCCGACGGGTTGTCCGGTGCGCAGCTGGCCGACCGGGCGCGCAGGCAGGCGGCCAAGTTCGGCGCGGAGATCATCACCACCCGCGATGTCGTCGGGCTCGAGGTCAACGGGTCGGCGCGCACGGTGCGCTTCGCCGACGGCGGCAGGTTGTGCGCGCACACGGTGCTCATCGCGACCGGCGTCGACTACCGGCGTCATCCGGCGCCGGGTGTCGACGAATTCACCGGTCGCGGTGTGTATTACGGCTCGGCGATGACCGAGGCGGCCGAGTGCGCCGAGCAGGACGTCTACATCGTCGGCGGCGCCAACTCGGCCGGGCAGGCGGCGGTGTTCCTGTCCCGTAACGCCCGTCGCGTGCACATCGTGGTCCGTGGCGACGCGCTGGAGAAGTCGATGTCGCACTATCTGATCCAGCAGATCGCGCAGATCCCGAACATCGTGGTGCACACCGAGACCGAGGTGGTCGGCGTCGACGGCGACGATCACCTGGAGCGGATCGTCTTGCGCGACAATCGGTCCGGCACCGAGGACAAGGTCGACGCGCAGCGGTTGTTCCTGTTCATCGGCGCGGCGCCGCAGACCGGCTGGCTCGACGGCGTCGTCACCAGGGACGAGGCGGGCTACGTGCTGGCCGGACCCGACCTGATGATCGACGGCGCCCGCCCGCCGGGCTGGGAACTGCCACGGCCGCCGCATCACCTGGAGACCAGCGTGCCCGGCGTGTTCGTCGCGGGCGACGTGCACGCCGAATCCGCCAAGCGGGTGGCCTCCGCGGTCGGCGAGGGCGCGATGGCCGTCATGCTCGTCCACCGGTATCTGGCATGAGAGGTCAGCGGCCGGAGGCGGTAGCGGAGCGTGACCACGCAGGCCGCCCGATCATGCCCATGGATACTGCGTAGGAGCAGAGATGACCGACAGCATGCTGATCTGCGATCCGAACGAACTGCGCACGCTGTTCCTGTTCGAGAAACTCGACGACGACCAGCTGGCGCAGCTGTGCGCCGCGGGCACGATCGAGTACATCGACCCGGGCCCGGTGTACCGCGAGGGCGAGCCCGCCACCTGCTTCTACGTGCTGATCGACGGCGAGGTGCGGCTGACGAAGCTGTCCGGCGGCACCGAGATCGAGCTCAACCGCACCGACCACCGCGGCGTGTACGCGGGCGCGTGGATGGCCTACCTCGGCGACAAGGTCAGCCAGGACTACGCGGGCTCGATGTATGTCCTGCGGCGTTCCCGGTTCCTCGTGCTGGCGGCCGCCGACTTCGCGCGCATGGTCACCGACTGGTTCCCGATGGCGGTGCATCTGCTCGAGGGCGCGTTCTTCGGCGGGCAGAAGTCGAGCCAGCGGATCGCGGAGCGGGAACGGCTGCTGGCGCTCGGTTCGCTGTCGGCCGGGCTGACCCACGAGCTCAACAATCCGGCTGCCGCCGCCGTCCGCGCCACCGCGGGCCTGCGCGAACGCGTCGCGGGCATGCGGCACAAGCTCAAGATGATGGCGGCGGGCAAGTTCACGCCCGAGGCGTTGGTGAAGCTGGTCGAACTCCAGGAGCAGGCCGCCGAGCAGGTCGCCAAGGCGCCCGAGCTGTCCCCACTGGAGGCGGCCGACCGCGAGGACGGGCTCGCCGACTGGTTCGACGACCACGGCATCGCCGACGGCTGGAACCTCGCGCCGACCTTCGTGCAGGCCGGTCTCGACATCGACTGGCTCGAAGGCGTGCACGCGGCTCTGGAGGCCTGCCAGGCGCAGGTGTTCGAGGGCGCGATCCGCTGGCTGAACTACACCATCGAGACCGAGCTGCTGATGAACGAGGTCGCCGACTCGACGACCCGCATCTCCACCCTGGTCGGCGCGGCCAAGCAGTACTCGCAGATGGACCGCGCGCCCTATCAGGTGGTCGACCTGCACGAGCTGCTCGACTCCACGCTGGTGATGCTCAACCGCAAGCTCGGTGACGGCGTGCGCGTGGTCAAGGACTACGACCGGGCGCTGCCGCCGGTCCCCTGCTTCGCGGCCGAACTCAACCAGGTGTGGACCAACCTCATCGACAACGCGGTCTACGCGATGGGCGGCACCGGCACGCTGACCGTGCGCACCTACAAGGAGAACGACTGCGCCGCCGTCGAGATCGGCGACACCGGACCCGGCATCCCGCCCGAGGTCAGGGGCCGGATCTTCGAGCCGTTCTTCACCACCAAACCGGTCGGCGACGGCACCGGACTAGGCCTCGACATCTCGTTCCGGATCGTGGTCAACAAGCACAATGGCGATATCCGGGTCGAATCCGAACCGGGCAACACCCGTTTCATCGTCCGCTTGCCGCTGGACCCGCAGGCGGACAACGACAGCACACCGTCGAACACAGGAGATCAGTGATGTCTGAAGAGTTCGAAGGAATCAACTCGACGGTGCCGCCCAGCGGCGCCGGTTGCGCGGAGTGCGACGCCGTGGGCGGCTGGTGGGTGCATCTGCGGCGCTGCGCGGAATGCGGGCACGTCGGCTGCTGTGACAGCTCGCCCAGTCAGCACGCGTCGAAGCATTTCGCCTCGACCGGGCACCCGTTCATGCAGAGCTACGAGCCCGGCGAGGACTGGTTCTTCAACTTCACCACCAGCGAGATGTACAGCGGCGGGCCCGAGCTCGCGGCGCCGACCAGTCACCCGATCGATCAGCCCGCGCCCGGACCGGCCGACCGGGTGCCCGCGAACTGGCAGTCACTGGTCCACTGAGCAGCGCTCCGCGTACCTCCGCCTTCGCTCCGGCCATGCGCGGGTCTGGCGAGGGCTACGCCCGCTGCGCTAGCTGGGCTTGATCCCGGCGGCCTCGGCGACGGTCTTGTCGGCGTTGCCCGGCGCGAGGCAGACCAGCTTCGCGGTACCGAGCGCCACATTCGGGCTGCCCTCGAAGGGGCCGCCGGGATGGGCCGCCAGGATCTGCTCGATCGCCTGCTTCTCGCCGTCGCTGTCGAGCTCCTTGAACTGCGCGCAGGTGATGGCGGCGCCCGCGGCGGGCGCGGCCGTCGTCTTCGCGGCGGATGTGGTGGTGGCGCTCGCGCTGGAGGTCGGCGTGCCCTTACGCAGCCCGCTCGCGTCGCCGGTGTCGTCGGAACCGCATCCGGCCACCGTCAGGCACAGCGCCCCAGCAGCCAGGACGACGAGGGAGATTCGATTCATCTGCAGCATTTCCCGGTGGGTCGTTGCGCCGGCACCTCCGGCGCGTCCGGTGCAGCGTACCGGCTGGTTGCCGTAGTTGGTCATGTCAGCCACTTTCGCCGCCCGACCTTGCGATCTGCCAAACGATCCCTGATCCTCCGAGCGGAATCGCCGGGACGCGGCAGAATGGGGCAGTGGCTGAACTATCGCTCACCGCCCGGCTCAACCCCTCGGCAGCCGACGCCAGGCGCGGGGTGGTGCGTCTGCATCCCGAGACGCTCACCGCACTCGGCCTGCGCGAATGGGACGGCATCGCGCTGACCGGCGCGCGCCGGACCGCGGCGGTGGTGGCGAAGGCGCCCGGGGGCACCCCGCCGGGGGTGGCGCTGCTCGACGACGTGACACTGTCGAATGTGGGGCTGCGGGAGAACGCGGCGGTCACCGTCGCGCCGGTGACCGTGTACGGCGCCAAGCAGATCTCGCTGAGCGGGTCGGCGCACGCGACGGCCAGTATTCCGGCGGCCACCTTGCGGCAGGCACTGCTGGGCAAGGTGGTGACGGTCGGCGACACGGTGTCGCTGCTGCCGCGCGATCTCGGGCCCGACATCAGTTCGGCGGCGGCGACGCAGGCGCTCTCGCGCGCGTTCGGCATCGCCTGGACCACCGAGCTGCTCACCGTCACCGCGATCGAGCCGATGCCGGGACCGGTGAGTGTGCAACCCAATTCGGCCGTCGGCTGGGGTCGTGGCGCGGCCGCGATCCTGCACGCGATGGAGCGCGACTCCGACGCCGACCAGAACGGGATCCCGGCCGATCTGGTGTCGGTGAGTTCGGGGAGCGCGCCGATCCAGGTCGAGGATCTGGCGGGGGTGCAGGGACAGGCGGCCAAGCTGGCCGAGTGGCTGAGCCTGGCGCTCGACGAACCCGAACTGCTGAAGACCCTCGGCGCGCCCGCTCATCTCGGCGTGCTGGTCACCGGCCCGGCCGGGGCCGGCAAGGCGACGCTGGCCCGAGCGGTCGCCGCGCCGCGCCGCGTCGTCGAGCTCGACGGGCCGAGTGTCGGCGCGATGGAGAGCGGCACCCGGTTGCGCGAGGTCGCCGAGGCCGTGGGCGATGTCGCCGCCGGGCAGGGCGGCATCCTGCTCGTCACCGATGTCGACGCGCTGCTGCCCGACGAGGCCGAACCGGTCGCGACCCTCATCCTCGACCAGTTGCGGGCCGCGATGCGCGCACCGTGCGTCGCCCTGCTGGCCACGACCGCCCATCCCGCGCAGGTGGATTCGCGTCTCCGTGCGCCCGATCTCTGCGATCGCGAACTGGCACTACCGCTGCCGACCGCGGTGGTCCGGCGCGCGCTGCTGGAGCAGCTGTTGCGCAAGGTGCCCGCCGGAGCACTCGACTACGACGTGATCGCCGCGCGGACACCGGGTTTCGTGGTCGCCGACCTGGCGGCGCTGTGCCGGGAAGCGGCGGTCAGGGCGGCGGGCCGGGCCAGCCGCGACCAGGCCGAGCCGGAGCTCACCCAGGACGATCTGGTCGGCGCGCTGGATGTCATCCGGCCGCTGTCGCGTTCGGGGACAGAGGAATTGGCGATCGGCTCGCTCAACCTGGACGACGTCGGCGACATGGTGGAGACCAAGCAGGCGCTCACCGAGGCGGTGCTGTGGCCGCTGCGCCACCCCGATTCGTTCGCCCGGCTCGGCATCGACCCGCCGCGCGGTGTGCTGCTCTACGGCCCGCCCGGCTGCGGCAAGACGTTCCTGGTGCGCGCGCTGGCGGGGACGGGTCAGCTGAGCGTGCACGTGGTCAAGGGCGCGGAGCTGATGGACAAGTGGGTCGGCTCCTCCGAGCGCGCGGTCCGCGAATTGTTCCAGCGCGCCCGCGATTCCGCGCCGTCGCTGATCTTCCTCGACGAGGTCGACGCGCTCGCCGCGCGCCGCGGCCAGAGCAGCGACTCCGGTGTCTCGGACCGGGTGGTCGCCGCGCTGCTCACCGAACTCGACGGTGTCGAACCGCTGCGTGACGTGGTGGTCGTCGCCGCGACGAACCGGCCCGAGCTGATCGACCCGGCGCTGCTGCGCCCCGGCAGGCTGGACCGGCTGGTGTTCGTGCCGCCGCCGGACGCCGCCGCCCGGCTCGACATCCTGCGCACCGCCGGCCGGTCGGTGCCGCTGGCGGGCGACGTCGACCTGGCCGCACTCGCCGAGGACCTCGACGGCTACTCGGCCGCCGACTGTGCCGCACTGCTGCGCGAGGCCGCGCTGTCGGCCCTGCGCCGCGACATGGCGGCGGCCGATGTCACCGCCGACGACGTGACCACCGCGCGTCGCACCGTCCGGCCGTCGCTGGATCCCGATCAGGTCGAGTCGTTGCGCCGGTACGCCGAGAGCCGGGCTTGACGCCCACACCGCGTCATCGACGACGTCGCAGCTAGAAGGGTGTTTCGGGCGAGTATCGTCAAGCTGTGGCCACGTTCGGGGATGGTGTGGATGCGGTCTCGGCGTTCGCGGGCGCCGCGATCGCGGGAATCGCACTGTTCGTGCCGTTCACCTCCCGCTCCAGCTCGGTGATCGACACCCCCTATCAGATGGCCAGCTGGGCCAACAGCATTCCCCGCGCGACGACCCTCGGACTGATCGTCGCCGTCGTCGTGGCCGTGCTGATCCGGCCGGGACTCGATTGGCTCGTCGCCGCCTGCGCCACCGCGGCGCTGGGGATCAACTATTTTGTCGGCCACACCATGGACTCGGCCGAAGTGCTCACCACCCAGAACTACGTGAACGCGCTGTTCGGCGGCGTGATCTTCGGTGCCCTGTGCCTCTGTTCGCTGCAGATGCGGTGGACCGCATTCGGTTTCGCACTCGGCTCGGTGGCGGTGTTCGTGTACGGCGAAGTGATCGCGATGGTCACCGAGAATACGTTGACGACGACAGACCGGGCCGTCCACAGTCCGTCGGGGCTGATCATCGCCGCTGTCGTGCTGCTCGCCGTGAACTCCGTCCGGCACCGGCACACCATCAAGCCGCCCGCCGGGCCGCCGCTCACCGCCGATCTGCCGATGGTCCCGATCGTGTCCGCGACGGTCCTCGCGCTGTCGGTGCTGCTGGCCACCGAATGGCTCCAGCGTGAGCTCGCCGAGGGCCATCGGGGCTTCTGGTACATCGCGCTCGCGGTGACGGTCACGGTCATCGCCGCGTTCGTCGCGGCCACCCTGCTGCCCGGTCGCGACGGGACGGGTGTTCTGATCGCCGTCAGCCTGGCCGCCGCGGGCGACTCGGTCATCGATGGCCCGAGCCTGGGCTGGAAGATCGTGCTCGTGCTCGGCGCGGCGGCCGTGGGCATCCTGGCCGGCATGCGCTGGGCCTCGCCGTGGGCCGCCCTGTGCTGCGTTGCCGCGATCTGCGTGTTCGTCACGTTCTCCGAACGCCTGCCGTGGACGTTCGTCTGGACGGTCGGCGCGCTGGTGCTGGCCGTGGTCGCCGGGTATGTGTTCGGCTCGATCCGGGTCAGCTACGGGCCCAGTGCCGTGCTCGGACTCGGCGCGGTGTACCTGCCGTCGATCCTGTGGTCGATTCCCACCGATCTGCGGAACTGGCCGACCGGCGCGGATCCGATGTCCGAACCCACGGCCGGGCGGGCCGCGCTGGCCATCACGATCGGCGGCGCGGCCGCGCTGCTGCTGCTGTACCGGATCCGGTCCGCCGAGCCGACGCCTGCGGTCACGCCATAGCCGTGCCCCGCGCGACATCCTCGGTGCCGCCGCGCGCCGCACCGTCCGGCCGTCGCTCGATGCGGACCAGGTCGGTTCGCCGCGCCGGTACGCCGAGCGCAGGGCGTGATCCCGGCTGCCGGGGCGCGCCGCCCGCTGATCGCGACATCCCAGGTGAGCGGGGTGCGCGCCGGTATCGTCGAACGGTGCCCAAGATCGGGGATGGTCTGGACGCGGTCACGGCCTTCGCCGGGTCCGCGGCGGCCGGAATGTCGCTGTTCCTGCCGTTCACCTTCGGGGCGGGCGCCGAGGACAATTCGCCCTACCACATCACCAGCCTGCTCAACAGCGTGCCGCGCGCGGCGGCGCTCGGGCTCATCGTGGCCGTCGTCGTCGCCGTGCTGGCCAGGCCGATCAACCGGCCTGGCCTGATCTGGCTCACCGCGACCGGCGGAGCGGCGGCGCTGGCGGTCAACTTCTACATCGGGCGGACGATGACCTCGGCCGACGTGCTCACCACCCAGAACTACATCGACTCGCTCTGCGGCGGTGTGCTGTTCGGGGCGCTGGGAATCTGCGCGTGGCGGATGCGGTGGCCCGCGACCGGTTTCGCGGTCGGCGTGGTGGTGGTGTTCGTCTACGGCGAGGTCGTCGCCGTGTTCACCTCGAACTCCGCGGCGACGGCGAACACGTCCGTGTATACCCCGGCCTGGCTGATCGTCGTCGCGGTCGTGCTGCTCGCAGTAAGCACCCTGCGCCATCGGCACGGCATCATGCTGCCGGCCGTGCCGCGCCTGGCCGCCGATCTGCCGATCGGCCCGATCTTGGCCGCCACCGTGGTGTCGCTGTCGCTGCTGGTCGCCACCGAATGGCTCGGCCGCGAGTTCGACGGTCGCCGCGGGAATTCCTGGCAGATCGCCCTCGCCGTGGCGATCACCATCGTGGCCGCGTTCGTCGCGGCCACCCTGCTGCCCGGCCGCGACGGGGCCGGTGTCCTGATCGCGGTCAGCGTGGCCGCGGCGGCCGACTCACTCAGTGACGGCACCGGTCTCGGCTGGCATCTCGTGCTCGTCCTGGTGGTCGGCACGGCCGCCGTCCTGGCGGGGCTGCGCTGGGGGACATCGTGGGGTGTGCTGCTCGGCGCCGCCGTGATCTGCGTGTTCGCCTCGATGGCCGAACAGTTCCCGTGGTCGTACACCTGGACTGCCGGAACGATCCTGCTGACCTGCGTCGCCGGCTTCACGCTCGGCTCGATCCGGGTCAGCTACCTGCCCAGCGCCGTGCTCGGGATCGGCGCGCTGTACCTGCCGTCGATCGTGTGGTCCATTCCCACCGGGGATCGGCGATGGCCGGCCAGCACGACAACCGTCGGCGACAGCACGCCCGCCAGGGCCGCACTCGCCGTGACGATCGGCGCCGCGGCAGGCCTGCTCCTGCTGTACCGGATCCGTCCCGCCGCATCGGAAAACGCATCGGAAAACACGGCCGTGTCATAGCAACGCACCACGCGACATGGCCGACGTGACATCCGCGGTACCGGCGCACATCCCGTCATCGCCCGTAGGATCGGAGCGAGCTACTCGACCGCTACCGACCCGACGGAGGAGAGTTGCTCGCCGTACTTCTCGTCCACGCGCTGGCCGCGCTGGTGGCCCCGCTGTGCGTACGAGTACTGGGCCGCAACGCTTTCTACCTGCTGGCCCTGGTGCCGCTCGGCAGTCTCGGCTGGGTGATCGCGCACTGGGGAACGACCGTGCGCACGCATACGCAATGGGCGCCGCAGATCTCGATGGACATCGACCTGCGCTTCGATTCGCTCGCCGCGGTGATGTCGGTGCTCGTGCTCGGCATCGGCGCGCTGATCCTGGCCTACTGTGGCCGCTATTTCGCGCGCGGCGAAGCCCGGCTCGGCGTATTCGCCGCCGAGCTCATCGGTTTCGCGGGCGCCATGTTCGGCCTGGTCACCAGCGACAACATGCTGCTGCTCTACGTGTTCTGGGAAATCACGACGGTGCTGTCGTTCCTGCTCGTCGGGCACTACGCCGAACGCGCGGTCAGCCGCAGGGCGGCGATCCAGGCGCTGCTGGTGACCGGCGCGGGTGGGCTGGCGATGCTGGTCGGGATCGTCATCCTCGGGACGCGCTACGGCAGCTTCCTGCTCTCCGATCTGCTCGCGACCGCACCGCCGGCCGGGACCGCGGTCTCGGTGGGGATCGCGCTCGTATTGATCGGCGCGATCAGCAAATCGGCGATCGTGCCACTGCACTTCTGGCTCCCCGGCGCGATGGCGGCGCCGACCCCGGTGAGCGCCTATCTACACGCCGCCGCGATGGTGAAGGCGGGCGTTTATCTGGTGGCCCGGCTCGCGCCCGCGTTCGCGCAGACGACGCCATGGCACCTGCTGCTCCTGCCGCTCGGCATCGCCACGATGCTACTGGCGGGCTGGCGGGCGATCCAGGTGCACGATCTGAAGCTGGTGCTGGCGTTCGGCACCGTCAGCCAGCTGGGTCTGCTGATCACGATGATGGCGATCGGCACGCCGGACGCGGCATTGGCCGCCATCACGCTGCTGGTGGCGCACGCCCTGTTCAAGGCGAGCCTGTTCATGGTGGTCGGCATCATCGACCACGGCGCGGGCACGCGGGACCTGCGCCGGCTGTCCGGGCTCGGCAGGCGGGCGCCGTGGCTGTGCGCGACCGCGGTGATCGCGGCATGCAGCATGGCAGGGTTGCCGCCGTTGCTCGGGTTCGTCGGCAAGGAGTCGGCGCTGAGCGCGCTGTGGTCGGCCGAGGTGCTGAGTACGCCGGTCCGGGTGGCGGTGCTGGCGGGCGTGGCCGTCGGGTCGGCGTTCACGGTGGCCTACAGCATCCGATTCGTCTGGGGCGCTTTCGGTGTCACCGCGAATCCCGAACGCGCCATGACCTGGCACGCGCCGGGTCCGCTGCTGCTCGGCCCGCCCGCCGTCCTCGCGGTCGCCGGGCTGGCGGGCGGTCTCGACACCCCGGTCGTCGACCGATGGCTGAGTCCCTACGCCACCTCACTGCCCGGCGTCCTGGACACCCACCTCGCGCTGTGGCACGACTTCACCGGGCCGCTCGCGCTGACGGTGCTCATCGTCGCGGCCGGCACCGCGCTGTTCCTGATTCGCGGCCGGATCGGCGAACCAGCGCACCCACGCCTCGGCAATGCCGACCGCAACTACGACGCGGCCCTGCGCGCGATGGACCGGCTCTCGCTGCGCATCACCGGCACCGTGCAGTCCGGTTCGCTGCCCGCGAGCCAGGCCGCGATCCTCGGCACCCTCATCGTGTTGCCGACGATCCTGCTCGCGGTCGGTACCCGCACGGGAGTGCAACTGCGCCTGTGGGATTCGCCGTTACAGGCGGTGATCGGGGCGATCATGATCTCGATGGCGCTGGCGGCGACGGTGCTGCGCAACCGCCTGGCCAGCGTGCTCGTCGTCGGGGTCACCGGCTACGGCTGCGGCGTGATCTTCGCCCTGCACGGCGCACCCGATCTGGCCCTGACCCAATTCCTGGTCGAGACACTGACTTTGGTGATCTTCGTGCTGGTGCTGCGGGCTTTCCCCGCCGAGATCGCCGAAGACCAGGCCACGGCGTTCAAGGTCCGGCGGGCCTTGCTGGCGATCGGCGTCGGGGTCACGGTCGCGGTCCTGGCCGCCTTCGCCACCGCCGCCCGGCGCAGCGAACCGATCTGGCAGGCCATTCCCGACGCGGCCTACCGGATCGGCGGCGGCAAGAACGCGGTCAATGTGCTGCTGGTCGACATCCGCGCCTGGGACACCCTCGGCGAGATCTCGGTGCTCGTCGTCGCCGCGACCGGCGTGGCCTCGCTGGTGTTCCGCAGTCGCCGCTTCGGCAGCGCGCCCCGCGCCGCCGACTCACCCCACTACGACCCCGACGCGGTGAGCTGGCTGCCCGCGGCCCGGCTGGTCGACCGGCGCGAACGCTCGATGGTCCTGCAGATCACCACCCGCCTGATCTTCCCCACCATCATGGTGCTGTCGGTGTACTTCTTCTTCGCCGGCCACAATGCCCCCGGCGGCGGCTTCGCGGGCGGCCTGATCGCCGGGCTCGCTCTGACCCTGCGTTATCTGGCGGGCGGTCGCTACGAACTCGGCGAGGCGCTGCCGGTGGACGCCGGGCACCTGCTCGGCGCCGGGCTAACCTTGGCCGCGGGCACCGCGACAGCGTCACTGCTGCTCGGCGCGCCACCGCTGTCCTCGGCGATCGTCGAGGTGACGCTGCCGGTTATCGGCCACATCAAGCTGGTCACCGCGCTGTTCTTCGACCTCGGCGTCTACCTGGTCGTGGTCGGGCTGGCACTCGACGTGCTGCGCAGCCTCGGCGCCCGCTTGGACAAGGAACTCGCATGAGCGAGCGCAGCGAGCGGCTGATAAACACGGCCGCCTTGGCGGTCATGCCGGAGCCGAGCGGCAGCGAGGTGCAGGCATGAGCGCCAACTTGATTCTGCTGATCACCATCGGCGCGCTCACCGCGTGCGGGGTCTACCTGCTGCTCGAGCGGATCGTCTCGAAGATGCTGCTCGGCATGATCCTGCTCGGCAACGCGGTGAACCTGCTGATCCTCACCATGGGCGGCCCGGACGGGAAACCGCCGATCCTGGGCAGTTCCGACACCGCGCACGACGGCATGGCCGATCCGCTGGCCCAGGCGATGGTGCTCACCGCGATCGTGATCACCATGGGGCTGGCCGCGTTCGTGCTCGCCCTCGCCTACCGCTCCTACATGCTGACCACCACCGAGGATGTGCACAACGACCCCGAGGACGCCCAGATCGCCGCCCGGCGGGAACAGGAGGATCCCGAACAGTGACCCTGTCTTCGGAGCTGCTGCCCGCCATCGCCGCGCTGCCGGTACTGGTCCCGCTGCTCGGCGCCGCGGCGACGCTGGTGTTCGGCCGCCGCCCCCGGCTACAGGCGATGATCTCGCTGAGCGCGCTGTCGTGCGTGCTGGTGGTCAGCGCGCTGCTGCTGTACCTGGCCGACCGCGACGGCACCACCGCGGTGCAGGTGGGCGGCTGGCCGACCCCGATCGGCATCACCCTGGTGGTCGACCGGCTCTCGGCGGCGATGCTGCTGGTGTCGGCGTTCGTGCTGCTGGCGGTGTCGATCTACGGTGCGGGACAGAACATCTCCGACGGCGACGAGCATCAGCCGACCTCGATCTACCGGCCCACCTACCTGGTGCTGACCGCGGGAGTGTCGACGGCGTTCCTGGCCGGTGACCTGTTCAACCTGTTCGTCGGCTTCGAGGTCCTGCTCGTGGCGTCGTTCGTGCTGCTCACCGTCGGCGCCACCGAGGCACGCATCCGCACCGGCATCGCCTATGTGATGGTGTCGATGGTCTCGTCGCTGATCTTCCTGATCGGCATCGGCATCACCTACGCCGCTACGGGGACACTGAATCTCGCGCAACTGGCCGTGCGGCTGGAAGCGACGCCGAGTGGTGTGCGCACCGCCTGCTACGCGGTGCTGCTGGTGTCGTTCGGGATCAAGGCGGCGGTGTTCCCGCTGTCGAGCTGGCTGCCCGACTCCTACCCCACCGCCCCGGCGCCGGTGACCGCCGTCTTCGCCGGTCTGCTCACCAAAGTCGGTGTGTACGCGATCATCCGCACCCACACCCTGTGGTTCCCCGATGGCGCGTTCGACGACATCCTGCTCGTGTGCGGGCTGGCGACGATGCTGGTCGGCATCCTCGGCGCGATCGCGCAGACCGACATCCGGCGGCTGCTCTCGTTCACCCTGGTCAGCCACATCGGCTACATGGTCTTCGGTATCGGCCTGGCCACCACGGCGGGCCTGACCGGCGCGGTCTTCTACGTCGCCCACCACATCCTGGTGCAGACCGGGCTGTTCCTCGCCGTCGGCCTCATCGAGCGCCAGGCCGGCTCGGTGTCGCTGCGCCGGATCGGCGGGCTGGCCACCGCGAGCCCGCTGCTGGCCGTGCTGTTCCTGGTGCCCGCGCTGAATCTCGGTGGTATTCCGCCGTTCTCGGGGTTCATCGGCAAGCTCGCCCTGCTGGAGGCGGGCGCCGCCGACGGCAGCGTGCTGGCCTGGGTGCTCGTCGCGGGCTCGGTCGTCACGAGCCTGCTGACGTTGTACGCGGTGGCCAGGGTGTGGAGCAAAGCCTTCTGGCGGCCGCGCGAGGAAGCGCCGGAGGGTCATCTCACCGCGGCGAAACCACCGACCCTGGTGGAGGATTCGACCGATGTGCACTACGAGGACCGCACCGACCCCGGCCGGATGCCGGTGCTCATGGTGCTCGCGACCACCGGCCTCGTCGCCGCCGGACTCGCGCTGACCGTGCTCGCCGGGCCGATTCTCGGCATCGCCGAGCGCGCGGCCGCCGACCTGGACGACCCGTCGGTATACATCGACTCGGTGCTCGGACCGGAGGCGCGATGAACACGCTCGGGATGCTGGTCAACCGGGACAACGTGCTGCGGGTCGGCGTGCTCGCGTGGTTGACCTGGGTGTGGGTCGCGCTGTGGGGTGACCTCAGCGCGGCCAATGTCATCGCCGGTTTCGTGGTCGCGCTGATCGTCGTCTTCGCGCTGCCGCTGCCGCTGGTCCCGGTGACCGGGCGCTTCCACCCCCTGTCGTTCCTCGAATTGATCGTGGTGAGCACCTATTACGCGCTCGAATCGAGCCTGCAGGTGGCGTGGTTCGCCATCCGGCCCGCCGGACCACCCGTGTCCGGCGTGCTCCGGGTGCACCTGGGCATCCAGTCCGATCTGGTGCTGGTGATCGCGACCGACCTGCTCAACCTGATCCCGGGCACCATGGTGCTCGAGCTGGACCGGGCGCGGTGCGTGGTCTATGTCCACGTGCTCGACGTGGGCAGTGAGAAGTCGGTGCAGAAGTTCTACAGCACCACACGGCGATTGGAGCATCTGCTGATCAACGCCTTCGAACGGCCGAGCGAACGCAGACGCCTCGATCCGGAGGAGCGGCCGTGACCGTCGTCGCCATCATCGCCGGCATCCTGCTCACCGCGGCCGCGGTCATCACCAGCTACCGGGTGCTGGCGGGCCCGAGCACCCTGGACCGGGTCGTCGGGATCGACTCGCTGATGGCCATCGCCGCCGCCGGGCTCGCGGTCTGGGCCGCCTACAGCAACGACACCACGGTGATCCCGGCGATCGTCGCGCTGGCCCTGGTCGGGTTCCTCGGCTCGGCCGCGGTGTCGCGCTTCCGTGTCAGGGACGACCGATGACGGCCTGGGAATGGGTCTCGGCCGTGCTGATCCTGACCGGCTGCGCGCTCGCGTTCACCGCCGCCATCGGCATCGTGCGGTTCCCCGACACCCTCACCCGCATGCACTCCGCGACCAAGCCCCAGGTGGTCGGATTGGTCCTGGTCCTCGCCGGTACCGGGATCGACATCAGGAACGACGTCAATGTGTGGATGCTGGTGCTGACCGGCCTGTTCACCATCCTCACCGCACCGGTCATCGCCCACCTCATCGGCCGCACCGCCTACCGCGAACAGCGCCACCGCGACGGCCTGCTGCGGATCAACGAACTGGGTAGCGCCGCCGACGATTAACCGGCCACCCGCACCGGCGCCATCTCGGGCCGGGGCGCCGTGGCGAACCAGGTGGCATGGAACGCGGCGGCCACCGCGGCCAGCAGCCCGATGACGATCGCGCCCGCGAGCACCGGATACTCCGCCATCGGCACCGCGAGGTACCGGTAGGACAGCAGCAGCCCCGCGAAGGCGACCGCGCCGAAGCCGACCATCTGCACCCGGAACGCACCCCAGCCGCGTTCGGGCGCCCGCAGCGCCGACTCGACGGTCAGGCACAGCACCGCGCCCGCCACCAGGTCGACACCGTAGTGGTAACCGAATCCGAGCGTGGCGGCCACGGTCGCGACCAGCCAGAACGCGCCACCCCAGCGCAACCAGGCGGGCGCGCGGGAACCGTCGATATCGCGGCGGGTGTGGATGAACAGCGACAGCGCCCACGCGGTGTGCATCGACGGCATGCAGTTGCGCGGGGTGAACGCGTCGAACGGCAGCGCCGCCGGGCTGTGGTCGATCGGCGGCAGCGCGGTCGGCCAGAAGTTGCCCACCTGGAAACCGTGCCCGTCCGCGCCGAACGCGAACATCGGCCCGACGACGGGAAACAGCACATAGAACAGCGGACCGACCAGCCCGAGCACCAGGAACGTCCGAACCAGGTAGTGCGTCGGCCACTCCCCGGTCGGGACGACCTTGCGCAACTGCCACACCGCGACAACGATCGCCGCCACCGGCAGCTCGATGTACACCCAGTGCAGCACCGCGTACACCTCGGGCCCGAGCACATCCAGCACCCGGCCGAGAACCCACGACGGATCACCGAGCGCGTGATCGGCGAGCAGCAGATATTCGTCGAGCACCGCGGGCCGCACCGCCGAGGTGACGTGCAACCACACGTCACCGACCTTGGTGGCGAGCACGAGCAGCGCGCCCAGCGCCGCCGCCTTCAACGCATCCGTGCGTTCGCGACCGCTCCAGGACACCGCCGCGACGATCGCGAGCACGGTCAAGACGATCGTCGGCCCGTTGCCGACCGTGAACGGTTTGCCGTCGAGCACCCGCAGCGCGGCGCACACCGCGTCGATCCCGATCGCCGCGAACACCGCGAACATCCGCCTGCGCGCGTTCACCCCGACCAGCGCGAGCACCAGCCCGGCCCACGGCACCGACATCGACTTCGGTGTCCCGATGTAGTCGCGGGCCAGACTCGCCAGCGGTCCGTCGAAACCGTTGACGGTCGCGGCGATCTGCAATCCGATGAGCAGTGCGAGCACCGACGACACCCCGACGACGGCGAGTGTGCGTGGCTCACGGAGACGGTTCCGGAGGGCGGCACCCCCCGCAGCGGCGCACGGATGTTCGACTAGCATCCAGACATCGTAAACGGCGGGTAAACGCCACCCCGATGCGTAGCTGAACGCTACTGATCCAGTTCGCGCACCAGCGAATCGACGACCGCGACAAGATCACCCTGCGAATGCGCGGCGACGCGACGTTGCCGCTGGTAGGAGGCACCGTGCCGGGGAATGTCGGCGACGGCGGCCAGCTCGTCGGAGCAGCCGAGCCGCTTCGCGGTCGGCTCCAGTTTATTCAGCAGGTCCATCAGATCGTCTGTGACCAAACGCTCATTACTGGCGTCGTCGACGATCACGATGGCGTCGAGCCCGTAGCGCGCTGCCCGCCACTTGTTCTCCTGCACATGCCACGGCGGCAGCGTCGGCAGGTCCTCCCCCGCGTCGAGCCTGCGCTCCAGATCGACTACCAGGCAGTGGATCAGCGCGGCCACCGAGGCCAGCTCGGCCCGGCTGGACAGCCCGTCGCACACCCGGATCTCGATCGTGCCCCACTTGGGCGCGGGCCGGATATCCCAGTGCATGCCGCCGAGCTGTTCGAACACACCGGTTTTGAGCTGGTCGTGCACGAAACCCTCGAACTGCGGCCAGCTCTCGAACTGGAACGGCAGCCCGGCGGTCGGCAGCTGCTGGAACATCAGCGCGCGATTGCTGGCGTAGCCGGTGTCGTCGCCGGACCACATCGGCGAGGACGCCGAGAGCGCGAGCAGATGCGGATACGACAGCAGCAGCGAGTTCAGGATCGGAAAGACCTTGTCCCGGTGCGAGACTCCCACGTGCACGTGCACGCCCCAGATCAGCATCTGGCGGCCCCACCACTGGGTACGCTCGATCAGCTCGTCGTAATGCGGTGAGCGGGTGAGCTGCTGGGCCGACCACTGCGCGAACGGATGGGTACCCGCACAGAACAGGTCGACGCCGAGCGGATCGGCCGCGCGGCGCACCGCGTCCATGGTGCCGCGCAGATCGTCGACCGCGCCGCCGACCGTATCGTGCACGCCGGTCACCAATTCGACCGTATTGCGCAGCAATTCCTTGGTGACCTGCGGGGTGCCGTCGTAGGCACGCAGATCGCCGACGGCGTCGAACACCGCGGAGGCGGTGTTGGACAGATCACGCGTCACCTTGTCGACGAGCGCGATCTCCCACTCGATGCCGATAGTCGGCCGGGGCGAACCAGGGAACGGTACCGACTGGATTGCCCCGGCCATGTGCGTCTCGCTAACCGACCACGCCGCAGGCGACCCGGGTTCCAGCGTCACCCGTGGACAGCGTGGTCTCGTCGGGACCGGTGCCACCCTCGCGGGAGTACCGGGTCGGGATGTTGCCGAAGTTGTCGGCGCCGGCGTGCACGATCAGGGCCTTGCCCTTGACGTTGTCCAGGGTGACCGTGTCGGTCCGGGTGACCAGCTTCGCGGTGCCGTCGGCGTTGACCTGCAACGAGGTCAGGTCGCCGCTGGCCGGGTGCGCGTTGGCCGCGCCGACCTGCAGATGACCGCCCGCGGAGGCGAAATCGCCCTCACAGGTGCCGTTCTGGTGGAAGTGCAGGCCGTGGAAGCCGGGGGTCAGCCCCTGCGCCTCGACGGTGACGACCAGGTGGTTGCCCTCGGCGACGATGGTCGCGGTGCCGACATTCGCGCCGGAGCTGTTCTTCAGATCGGTCTTCAGCCCACCGGCCGCCGGGGCGCCGTGATTGCCGCCGCCGTGGCTGTCGGCGGTGGTCGGCGCAGCGTGGCCACCGCCGCCGTGCGCATCGCCCGTACTCGCGGGCGCGGGCGAGCTGGTCCACACCGGCGGCGTGGTTCCCTTGACGTCACTCGATTCCTGGCTGTTGGTGCAAGCAGCGAGACCGAACACGGCAACCGCCAGCACCGGGGTCACAATGCGCCAGGACGGGCGACGAGTTGTCGACGTGGCCATCAGGGAACTCCTTTACGAGTACCGAGTTTAACGAGTAAAGCTGGGTGGACAGGGCTGTACCGCTCAAGATGATGCCACAGCGCAGGTACAGCCCCCGGCACCGCGTGCCGCGCCTCGTTCAGCTGCCGGTCAGCACGACCACGACGCCCGGCGAAGTGTCACCGGACTTCGGCGCGACCGTTCCGCCGATATCCGCGGCGATCTCGGTGGCCGCGGCCTTGTCGCCCGCGCCGCTGCCGTAGAACACCGTCGTGGCGGTCAGGTTCGCGCCGTTGTAGTTGCCGGTGCTGACATTGCTCCAGCCCGCCGAGGTCAGTTCGCTCGCGGTGCGGGCGGCCAGGCCCGCGACCAGGCTGTTGTTCAGCACGCGCACGGGCACACTCTGATCGACGCTGGCCGCGGGCGCGGCGGGCGCCGTGGTAGTGGGTGCCGTGGTGGTCGTGGGCGCGACCGTCGTCGTGGTCGAGGCGGCGGCCGCGCTGCTGGTCGGAGCGACGGCCGCGCGGGTGGTCGTGGCGGCGGCCGTGGTCGCGGGCGCCTGCGCGACCACGCTGGAGGTCGTCGTCTCGGTCTGCTCGGCCGAATCGGATGCCTCGGCACCGGAGTTCGACAACGACATCGCACCCAGACCGGCGAAGACGATGGCCAGCGCGATCAACACCATCGCCAGCGCGCGCAGCGGTGGGCCGCCGGGGGTGGGATTAGGGTTGCTCACCCGAGCAACCCTAGTCGCAACCACCGCTGTGTGGCTGTCATGTCAGACCTGGAAACCTAGTCGGCGCGCTGCACGCGCCTTCTGCCTGCTCGCCCGCAGCCTGCGCAGCCGCTTGACCAGCATCGGGTCGGCCGCCAGCGCTTCATCCTTGTCCACGACCGCGTTGAGTACCTGGTAGTACCTGGTCGCCGACATGGAGAACAGGTCGCGGATCGCGTCTTCCTTGGCGCCCGCGTACTTCCACCATTTGCGTTCGAAATCGAGGATGTCGAGCTCACGGCGACTCAGACCACTGCCTGCGTCGATGGCCGCGTCTTCCGTAGTACGAGCCTCGATATCGCGAGCCGCTGCGCCGTCCATCTTGCTCCCTCGCCGAGTATCACGAGATGAAAATGACGCTTGCACGTCGCGGATCATTCAACCATGTAGCGGCCGGATCGTCCGACCGATGCCCCGGCGTGTTGGCTACAGGCCAGTAGGGTGTTGCGGGCCACAGGGGTCGCCGCCCGCCGACGCGCGCGAACGGCGATAATGGCGGCCATGGCAATTCTCCCGATCGTGATCGTCGGTGACCCCGTCCTCCACAACCCCACCGCACCGGTGACGGAGACGCCGGCCGAGCTGGCCGACCTGATCGCGGACATGTACGACACCCTGGAGGAATCCAAGGGTGTCGGCCTGGCGGCCAACCAGGTCGGCGTCGGCAAGCGGCTGTTCGTCTACGACTGCCCCGACTTCGACGCAGCGGGCCAGCAGATCCGCCGCAAGGGCGTGGTGATCAACCCGGTGCTGGAGACCTCCGCGATCCCGGAGACCATGCCCGATCCCGACGACGACGAAGAGGGCTGCCTGTCCGTGCCGGGTGAGCAGTTCCCGACCGGTCGCGCCGACTGGGCCAGGGTCACCGGTACCGACGAGAAGGGTGAGCCGGTCGACATCGAGGGCACCGGCTTCTTCGCCAGGATGCTCCAGCACGAGGTGGGCCACCTCGACGGCTTCCTCTACGTCGACGTGCTGATCGGCCGCAACGCCCGCGCGGCGAAGAAGGCGATCAAGCGCAACGGCTGGGGCACACCGGGTCTGAGCTGGATCCCCGGCACCGTCCCCGATCCGTTCGGTCATGACGACTGAAATCCCCCTCGGCCGCCGCGTGGTGATGCGGTACCAGCTGCCGGAGGGTTATCCGCAGCCGCTCACCGATGTGATCGGCGAACTGGTGTCGTTGAGCCCACCGTCGGTACGGACCGCCGAGGGTGAGCTGGTCTCGGTCGCGGCCGATCGGGTCGTCGCGCTGAAAGCGCTGGGGCCCAGGCCGATTCGCACCAAAGAGATCAGGTCGCTGGAGACCGCCGCGGCCGCCGCGTGGCCGGGCAGCAGTCACCTGTGGATCGACGGCTGGCTCGTCCGGGCGGGCAACGGCTACACCGGGCGCGCGAATTCCGCTGTGCCGCTCGGTGAATCCGGCGTGCCCGCCGTGCTGTCCATCGACACCATGCACCGGATCGCGGACTGGTACACCGCCAACGGGCTGCCGCTGCTGTTGCAGCTGCCCGATCGGCTGGCCCCGGTCCCGCCGGGCTGGAACACCTGGAGCGAGACCGTCGTCCTCGGTCTCGACATCGCGAATTTCGTCCTGCCGCAAGGCCCGTCGATGGTGCGGATCACCGGCGAGCCCGACGACGGCTGGCTGGCCGTACACCGCTACCGCGGCGAGATCCCGCTCGATCCCGCCGTGCGCGCACCGGACCGGGCCGTGCTCACCTCCGTCCTGGACGGCGCCCTGGGCTTCGCCTCGCTCGGCATGCCGGAGCCGCTGGCCATCGGTCGCGGCGCGGTGACAACGGCGCCCGACGGCAGGCGCTGGGTCGGCCTGACCTGTGTCGCCGTCGCCACCGCGCACCGCCGCAACGGACTCGCCGCGCTGCTGTGCGCCGAACTGATCCGCTGGGGCGCCGAGCACGGAGCCACCCACGCCTATGTGCAGGTGGAAATGGGCAATGCCGCCGGACTCGCGCTCTACCGCGAGCTCGGCTTCCTCGAACACCACAGCTACCGCTACGCCGCGCCGCCGAGCGCGCCGTAGGAAAGGAACGCGAAGTGCGTCTCGCCACCTGGAACGTCAACTCGGTCCGCTCCCGCGTCGATCGGGTGACGGCCTTCCTGGACCGCCACGACATCGACGTGCTGGCGATCCAGGAAACCAAGTGCCGCGACGACCAGTTCCCCTACGAGCAGTTCGACGCCGCGGGCTACGAGGTCGCCCACGTCGGGCTCAACCAGTGGAACGGTGTGGCCATCGTGTCCAGAGTGGGACTCACCGACGTCGAGGTCGCGTTCCCGCACCAGCCCGGTTTCGACAAGAACGCGGGCGATTCGCTGATCGAGTCGCCGGTGGTCGAGGCCAGGGCGATCGGCGCGACCTGCGGAGGGGTGCGGGTGTGGAGCCTGTACGTGCCCAACGGCCGCGCGCTCGCCGACCCGCATTACACCTACAAGCTGAACTGGCTGTCGACCTTGCGCGAGCAGGCGACCGGCTGGCTGGCCGACGATCCGGCGGCCAAGATCGCCCTGGTCGGCGACTGGAATATCGCCCCCACCGACGACGACGTGTGGTCGCCGGAGTTCTTCGAAGGCAAGACCCACACCTCGGGGCCCGAACGCGCCGCCTTCCAGAGCATGCTCGACACCGGCTTCCGCGATGTGATGCGCCCGTTCGCGCCGGGACCTGGCGTCTTCACCTACTGGGACTACACCCAGCTGCGTTTCCCCCGCAAGGAGGGCATGCGCATCGACTTCATCCTGGCCTCCCCCGCCCTCGCCGACACGGTCGAGGACGCCTCCGTCGACCGGGAGGAGCGCAAGGGCAAGGGCGCCAGCGACCACGCCCCGGTCATCGCGGAGTTCACCGACTGACCCTCCGCGAGCGGTACCGTGGATGACAGGACCATCCGGCCTGCGACGTAGCGGGAGGTGTGCTTGTGGCTTTCTATCGGCAGGTGGGAGCGGTGCCACCGAAGCGGCATACGCAGCATCGGGACGAGCACGGCAACCTCTATTACGAGGAGCTGATGGGTGAGGAGGGCTTCTCCGGTGACTCCTCGCTGCTCTACCACCGTGGCCTGCCGCCCGCGATCGTCGATGCGACCGTGTGGGAACTGCCCGATCAGTCACTGACACCGAATCATCCACTGCGCCATCGGCATCTACGGCTCCCTGACCTCTTCCCGGGCGATACCCCGGCGAAGACCGACCCGGTGACCGGCCGCAGGCTGCTGCTGGCCAATGCCGATGTGCGGATCTCGTATGTGGTCGCCGAAGGCGCGTCCCCGCTGTACCGCAATGCCATCGGCGACGAGCTGGTGTACGTGGAATCCGGTGCGGCCGTGGTGGAGAGCGTGTTCGGCGTGGTGCCGGTCAAGCAAGGCGATCAGGTGATCCTGCCGAGGGCGACGACCCATCGCTGGCTGCCCTCCGGCGGGGAACCGCTGCGCGCGTATGTGATCGAGGCGTCGAGCCACATCACCCCGCCCAAGCGGTATCTCTCGAAATTCGGTCAGCTGCTGGAGAATTCGCCGTACTGCGAGCGGGATCTGCACGGCCCGTCCGAACCCCTGCTCGCCGAGGGTGCCGAGGTGGAGGTGCTGGTCAAGCACCGGCCAGGTGCTGAAGTGGTCGGCACCAGGATGACCTATGCCACGCACCCGTTCGATGTGGTCGGCTGGGACGGTTGCCTGTACCCGTACACCTTCGATATCGCCGACTTCGAACCGCTCACCGGCCGGGTGCATCAGCCGCCGCCGGTGCATCAGGCCTTCGAGGGCATCAACTTCGTGGTCTGTAATTTCGTGCCGCGCAAGGTGGACTATCACCCGCTGTCGATTCCGGTGCCGTACTACCACTCGAATGTGGATTCCGACGAGATCATGTTCTATTGCGGCGGAAACTACGAGGCGCGCAAGGGTTCCGGGATCACGCAGGGTTCGGTGTCGGTACATCCGGGTGGCTACGCGCACGGCCCGCAACCGGGCGCCTACGAACGCAGCATCGGCGCGGAGTTCTTCGACGAGCTGGCGGTGATGGTCGATACCTTCCGGCCGTTGCAACTCGGGGAAGGCGCGCTGGCCTGCGAGGATCCGGCGTATGCCTGGACCTGGTCCGGCCGGGGACCGGGGCTGCGATGAGCGGCCGGCTGCTGCGCGTCGAGGTGCACCCGGACTCGCTGTTCGGGCCGGAGAACATGCCGTACGGGGTCTTCGCGCCGCCCGATGGCGAGTTCCGTGTGGGGGTCAGGCTCGGCAACACGGTGCTGGATCTGGTCGTGCTGCTCGGTGATCCGATCTTCGCCCGACCGGATCTGAATGCCTTCCTCGCGGCAGGCCCCGCCCGCTGGCGCACGGTGCGTGACCACTTGCGCGAGCTCGCCGAGCACGAGCTGCCGGTCGAGGCGCTGCATCCCGTCGACGCGGTGGATCTGGCGCTGCCGGTGCGGATCGGGGACTACGTCGACTTCTACGCCAGCATCGACCACGCCACGAACCTGGGCAGGCTGTTCCGGCCGGATAGTGAACCGCTGCTGCCGAATTGGCGGCATCTGCCCGTGGGGTACCACGGCCGCGCGGGCACGGTCATCGTGTCGGGAACACCGGTGATCCGCCCACAGGGACAGCGCCGCACCGATTCCGGCGCACCGGAATTCGGGCCGTCGCGGCGGCTCGATATCGAGGCGGAGCTGGGTTTCGTGGTCGGCACCGGATCACCGCTCGGCGTTGCGGTGGGTGTCGACGAGTTCGCCGAGCACGTCTTCGGAGTCGCCCTGGTCAACGACTGGTCGGCCCGCGACATCCAGGCCTGGGAGTACCAGCCGCTCGGCCCATTCCTGGGCAAGTCGTTCAGTACGTCGATCTCCGCCTGGATCACCCCGCTCGCGGCACTGGCCGAAGCCCGGATTCCGCTACCGGCGCAGTCCCCCGAACCGCTCCCCTACCTGCGCGGCACCGACAACTACGGCCTCGACATCGACCTGACCGTCAGCTGGAACGGCGAAGTCGTCGCGCACCCGCCCTATTCACGCATGTACTGGTCCCCCGCCCAGATGCTCGCTCACCTCACCGCCAACGGCGCCTCGGTCCGCCCCGGCGATCTCTACGCCTCCGGCACCATCTCCGGCTCCGAACCCACCCAGCGCGGTTCGTTCATCGAACTGTCCTGGGGCGGAACGCAACCCGTCACCGTGCGCGGCGAATCCCGCACGTTCCTGGCCGACGGCGACGAGGTGACGATCACCGCCACCGCACCCGGCACGGCGGGCCGCCGCATCGCCCTCGGCCAGGTCAGTGGACGAATCCTGCCCGCCCGCAACACTTGACGCCACCGAACCACCCCGGAACTCGGGTCTGCCGCGGCCACCGTACCTCTCGATACCGTGACCGCGTCCGAGCATCACATCCGGAGGTACATCCATGAAATCCACCATCGCCGCCGTGGCAGGTCTCGCCCTCATCGGCCTCGTTCAGCTGCCGTTGGCGGCGCCGGCGGCAGCGGCAACGTGCGGCCCCTATCCCGTGCCCTGCGCACCCAGTTCCTCGGAGCAGATCCAGGACGTCTTCGCCCTGCTGCGGCAGGCCCTGTTCGGCGGTTCGTCCACGCCGTAGCGAGCAACGCTATCCACTCGACAACCGCCCGGGGGCGGAGATGGTAGTGGTCTAACCTCCACCTTGGGGTGGTATCGAGCAGAATTCATTGCGGGATACCGTGACGTTCGAGACGATCCCGAGCAGAGAGCCCCCCGACGAGATGTTGACGAGAATCGCCCGCACCGCCGTGGGTAGGCCCCGGCTGGTTGTCGCGGTCGCACTGTTGCTGATGATCCTGTGTGGCGCGATCGGCGCCACCGTGCACTCGCATATGAAATCGGGCGGATTCGTCACCGGCGATCTCGATTCGGTACAGGCGAGCCAGTACCTGAGCGAGCATTTCCCCGGCTCCGAGCCGAACTACGTCCTGCTCGTCACCGCCGAGGACGGCGCCGATTCGCCGGCGGCGCGCGCCGCTGCCGATGCCGCGATCGCCCAGCTGCGGTCGCATCCCGACATCGTCAGCGGTGTGCAGTCGTACTGGACCTCGCGTCCCGACCTGAAGCAGGCCCTGCGCAGCGAGGACGGCAAGCGGGCGCTCATCCTGGCCAGCATCGAGGGCGATGACGCCGAGCTGCCGGTCCGCGCGAGCAAGCTCAGCGAGGAAGTGCAGGTCGAGGGCGGGCCGGTGACGATCGAGGCGGGCGGTCTGGCCGCTTCGTTCTCCGATATCAACACCCAGATCAGCAAGGATCTGGTGATCGCCGAGGCCGTCGCCATCCCGATCACGGGTCTGCTGCTGGCTCTGGTGTTCGGCAGCGCCGTCGCCGCGGCACTACCCATCGCGATCGGCCTGTTCGCCATCGCGGCGGCGCTGGGCATCCTGCGGGTACTCACCGCGGTCACCGATGTGTCGATCTTCGCGCTGAACATGACCACCGCGCTCGGGCTGGCGCTGGCGATCGACTACAGCCTGTTCATCGTCAGCCGCTACCGCGAGGAACTGACCGCGGGCGCCTCCCCGACCGACGCCGTGATCCGGTCGATCCGCACCGCGGGCCGGACGGTCGTCTACTCGGCGCTGGTCGTCGCGCTGTCGCTGTCGGCGCTGCTGGTGTTCCCGCAGTACTTCTTCAAGTCGTTCGCCTACGCGGGCATCGCGGTCGTCGCCGCGGCCACCGCCGCCGCCGTGATCGTGCTGCCCGCACTGCTCATCCTGGTCGGCCCCCGCATCGATGCGCTCGACCTGCGAGCGCCGCTGCGCAAGCTGTTCCGGCGGGCGCCGCGCGCGGCGAAACAGCCGCAGCAGACATTCTGGTACCGCCTGGTCACCGCCGTGATGAAGCGGCCGCTGCCCATCGCGCTGGTCACGACCGCGTTCCTGCTGCTGCTCGGCTCGCCGTTCCTCGGCGTCCAGTTCGGCTACCCCGACGACCGCTCGCTGCCCACCGGGGTGGCCAGTCGCGAGGTCGGTGACGTGCTGCGCACCGAATTCGACGCCGACATGGCGTCGAGCGCGACCATCGTGCTGCCCGAGTTCCGTGGCACCCCCGCCGACCTGGACGGCTACGCCCGCGAGCTGTCCAAGGTGCCCGATGTGCCCGCCGTGCTCAGCAGCGCGGCCGTCTACCGCAACGGGCTGCGGGTGGCCGCCGGTGTTCCCGAGATGTCGGACGCGTCGGCGGGCGCGTACCTGACGGTCGCGACCACGCTCGACCCGTACTCCGACGCGGGCCGTGACCAGCTCGACGCGGTGCGCGCCGTCCCCGCTCCGTCCGATGCCCTGGTCACCGGCCCGGCCGCCCTCAACCAGGACTCGGTCACCGCGATCACCGGCAAGCTGCCGCTGGCCGGCGCGCTGATCGCGCTCACCACGCTGGTGCTGTTGTTCCTGTTCACCGGCAGTGTGGTGCTGCCGGTGAAGGCACTGGCCCTGAACATCCTGTCGCTGGCGGCGACCTTCGGCGCGATGGTCTGGATCTTCCAGGAGGGGAACCTGTCGGGGCTGCTCGGTTTCACCTCCACCGGCACCCTCAACCTGGCCATGCCCATCCTCATGTTCAGCCTGGCGTTCGGCGCTTCGATGGACTACGAGGTGTTCCTGCTCTCGCGGATCCGCGAGGAATGGCTGGCCGGGCCCAAGACGAACGAGGGCAACACCGAAGCCGTCGCCATGGGCGTCGCCCGCACCGGCCGCATCTTCACCGCCGCCGCGCTGCTGATGAGCATCGTGTTCCTCGGCGTGGCGACCTCCGGCGTGTCGATGATGAAGCTGTTCGGCCTCGGCTGCGCGCTGGCCGTGATCAGCGACGCCACCGTCATCCGCGGACTGCTCGCACCGGCGCTGATGCGGATGATGGGTCGGTGGAATTGGTGGGCGCCCAAGCCGCTGGTGTTGCTGCACAACAAGTTCGGTCTGCGCGAGGCCGACGAACCCGCGGTCGAGGCCGTGCCCGACCGGGCCGACAAGCCCGTCCTCGAACCGGCCTCGGTCTGAGCTGTTCGCGGCCCGTCCCGGACTTCCCGGGCGGGTCGCGAACCACGCCGGGTATCGTCGGCCTCGAAAAATTTCACACGCCAACGGGGGCTCGCACCAGCGGGCTGAGAGGACGGCTAGCCCATTCGAATAGGGCGCTCAGGGCCGTCGACCGTTTGAACCTGACCGGGTAATGCCGGCGTAGGGAGGAAACACCATGGGCACAGCCACGTCTTCGAACGGGAGCACCGCTCCGGTCGACACCGTCACCACCGGTCCGATCCAGGGCAGCGTCAAGCACTACCAAGAGGTCGACGGCCTGCGCATTCCGGTGCGCCGGATCAACCTCACCAACGGCGACCACTTCGACGTCTTCGACACCTCCGGCCCGTACACCGACGACAACGCGGTGATCGACCTCGAGGCCGGTCTGCCGAAGCTGCGCGACGAGTGGGACAAGCCCGCCGTCGACGGTCCGCCCACCCAGCTCGCCTGGGCGCGCCAGGGCATCATCACCTCGGAGATGCGCTTCATCGCCGCGCGCGAGGGTGTCTCGCCGGAGCTGGTGCGTGACGAGGTCGCCGCCGGCCGCGCGGTGATCCCGGCCAACCACAAGCACCCGGAGCTGGAGCCGACCATCATCGGCAAGAAGTTCCTGGTGAAGATCAACGCGAACATCGGCAACTCCGCGGTGTCGTCGTCGATCGCCGAAGAGGTCGAGAAGATGGTGTGGGCCTCGCGCTGGGGCGCCGACACCATCATGGATCTGTCGACCGGCAAGAACATCCACGAGACTCGCGAGTGGATCCTGCGCAACTCCCCGGTCCCGATCGGCACCGTGCCGATCTACCAGGCGCTGGAGAAGGTGAACGGTGATCCCACCAAGCTCACCTGGGAGATGTACCGCGACACCGTGATCGAGCAGTGCGAGCAGGGTGTGGACTACATGACCGTGCACGCGGGCGTGCTGCTGCGCTACATCCCGCTGACCGCCAAGCGCGTCACCGGCATCGTCTCGCGCGGTGGCTCGATCATGGCCGCGTGGTGTCTGGCCCATCACCAGGAATCGTTCCTGTACACGCACTTCCGTGAGCTCTGCGAGATCCTCGCGAAGTACGACGTCACCTTCTCCCTCGGCGACGGCCTGCGTCCCGGCTCGATCGCCGACGCCAACGACGAGGCCCAGTTCGCCGAACTGCGCACCCTCGGCGAGCTCACCAAGATCGCGAAATCCTATGGCGTGCAGGTGATGATCGAAGGCCCCGGCCACGTGCCGATGCACAAGATCGTCGAGAACGTGAAGCTCGAGGAAGAGCTGTGCGAGGAGGCGCCGTTCTACACCCTCGGCCCGCTGGCCACCGATATCGCGCCCGCCTATGACCACATCACCTCGGCCATCGGCGCCGCGATCATCGCCCAGGCCGGTACCGCGATGCTCTGCTACGTCACCCCCAAGGAGCACCTCGGCCTGCCCAACCGCGACGACGTCAAGGTCGGCGTGATCACCTACAAGATCGCCGCCCACGCCGCCGACCTCGCCAAGGGCCACCCGCACGCCCAGGACCGCGACAACGAATTGTCTAAGGCCCGTTTCGAATTCCGCTGGCACGACCAGTTCGCGCTCTCGCTCGACCCGGACACCGCCCGCGAATACCACGACGAGACCCTGCCCGCGGAACCCGCCAAGACCGCCCACTTCTGCTCCATGTGCGGCCCGAAGTTCTGCTCCATGCGTATCTCCGCCGACGTGCGCGAATACGCCGAAAAGCAGGGCCTCACCGACGTCGCCGCCATCGAAGCGGGCATGGCCGAGAAGTCGGCCGAGTTCGCCGACCAGGGCAACAAGGTCTACCTGCCCGTCGTCTCCTGACCGAACGGAGCCGAGCCCCCGACGTCCACCCCTGGATTTCGGGGGCTTTCCCTACTCCGGGCGATCAGTAGGGTGCTGGCATGTCTGCTCGCACGAAACGCATCGTCGCCGGGGCCGTCGCGGCCGCCGCCCTGTCTCTCTCCGCACCGCTCGGTACCGCTGCGGCGGCCTCGCCGCTGCCGGTCGCCGATTCCGGTTCGTCGTCCATCGGCTGCACGTCGACCGATATCAATCCCTGCCCCATCCGCCCGCTGCTCGACCTGCTCAGCGCGCTGACCAGTGGCTCCGCCGGAGGCGGCAACTAACCGCGAATCCCCTGCGGTAGCGTCGGCGATATGGCCGATGCGTTCTATCTCCCCGACCCGGCGGACCCGAACCGGTTCGAGTCGACCGAGCTCACCCGCGGCCCCTGGTCGCCGGACGCGCAGCACGCGGGGCCGCCCTCGGCGCTGCTCGGGCATGTGATCGAGCGGTGCGAGCCGCGGGACGGGTTCCAGGTCGGGCGGGTCGCGGTGGAGATCCTCGGGCCCGTGCCGCTGGCGCCGCTGACGGCGCGGGCCGAGGTGGTGCGGTCGGGGCGGAGCGTGGAATTGATCCAGGCGACGTTGTCGTCGGAGCGTGGGCCGGTGATGCAGGCCAACGCGTGGCGGCTCAAGCTCAGTGAGCCCGAACTCGATCTGCCGGTCGAATTCCTGCCGAGCGGTACGCGCCCGCTGCCGACGGCGACGGAACCCGAGGTGTTCCCCTCCGATCAGCAGATCGGTTTCCACACCGGTATCGAATACCGGTTCGCCTCCGGCTCTTTCGGGCGGCCGGGGCCCGCGGTCTGCTGGATCCGGTTGAAGTATCCAATCGTCGCGGGCACCACACCGAGCCCCCTGGAGCGGACGCTGGCCGCCGCCGACTCGGGCAACGGGGTGAGCTCGGTACTCGACTGGTCGAAGTACCTGTTCATCAATACCGACCTCACCGTCACCCTGCACCGGCAGCCGGTCGGCGAATGGGTGTGCCTGGACGCGGTGACCCATCCGCAGCCGCACGGCATCGGCCTCGCCGAATCGGCGTTGTTCGACGAGACCGGGCCGATCGGGCGCAGCACGCAGACGCTGCTCATCGCGCCGCGCGGCTGATCAGCGCAGGGCGTCCAGATTCACCAGGTCGTCGTTGCCGTGCTTGCGTAGTTCCGATTCCGCGGTGCTGGTGCGGCGGAACGGATCGCCCTGGCCGGTGGTGAGCAGGCCGCGCAGGCTCGTGGTGATATAGGCGCCCCAGGCGTTGGAGCACACCTCATAGCATTCGCCCGCGGGCACCAAACCCCGATGGGTGAAACGGATCTCGGTCCCGTCGGCGCCTTCGACGATGTCGAAGACGACGTCGGTGTCCTCCCATTCGGTGGTGTCGGCGACGAACGAGAGGTGCGAGTCGGTCACGTGCCAGACCAGGCGCCTGCCGGGGACGGACTCGGTGGTCGTCATGGTGCAGCGGTGGATTCCGGGGACCTCGAACAGATAGCTGTCGCCGACGGTGCCGGTGCTGCCCTCGATGGTCTCCGACCACCACGACCAGACGTCGTTGACGGCCGCGAAGACCTCGTCGGGGCTCTTGTCGACGGTGATGGTGACGGTGAAATCGGTGTCGCTCATTGCTTTTCCTTCCGGCTAGCCGTCCAGGTGGCGGCGCAGCGCGTCCAGCGGTCCGTCCCAGTCGCGCGCCAGCGCGGCCAGGAACTGTTGGGCCACTTGCATGGGTGCGGAATCGAGGCGGTAGCGCACGCGACGCCGTTCGCCGGGTTCCGCGATCACCAAGCCCGCATCTGCCAGCAGGGCAAGGTGTTTGGCGATCGCCTGCCGGGTGATCGGCAGGCGATCGGCGAGGTCGGTCGCGGTCGACGGCCCGTCCGCGGCGAGGGCGGCCAGGACCGATCGCCTGCTCGGGTCGGCCAGCGCGACGAAGACCCGCTCGGCGGTGGCCTCGAACTCAGGCCGCATCGAGGTACTCGACGAGCTCGCCCAGCTCGCTCTTCCAGCCACCGACATTGCCCTCGAACGCCTCCTTGTGCGCGTCCTCCGGCAGCTGCGCGAACCCGGACTCGACGACCGTGAGCCGGGTGCCGTCACCGTGCGGTTCGAGGGTGAACTCGACGTAGGTGCGCCGCGGGTCATCGTCAGGCAGGCCGTTGATCGGCCAGGTGTAGCCGAACACGGTCGGCTCCTCGACCCGCTCCACCCGCATATCGGCGGCGAACCCCTCTTTCCAGGTCATCCGCATGTCCCCACCCGGACGCAGGTCGATCTCCGCGGTATTGCCGAACCAGCTCGCGAGCCCCTCGGCGGTGGTGATCGCCGCCCACACCTTGGCGGGCGGATGGGCGAGCTCGACGGTCCGCACGATCTGATCAGGGAATCCCATGGTGTTCTCCTCAGTCAGTAGCAACCAGTTGGTTGCAACTCAGAGTATGGCAACCGATTGGTTGCGTCAAGGGTCAGTGCTCGCCGGTGACCCGGAAACCGCGCGGGACCAGCCACACCGCGCCGACCGCGACCAGCGCGACCACCACTGCGGAGATGTAGGAAGTCGTGGTGAGCGCGGTGTCGAAGGCATGGCTCGCGGTGTCGAGGAGCTGGGTGTGGGCTGGTTCGGGCAGCTCGGTGGCCACCTCGTAGGCCCCGCCGACCGAGCCGCTCGCCTGCTCCACCTTGTCGGCCGGGACCGGCGGGTTCGCCATGTGCTGACTGAAGATCCTGGCGTGCAGGCTGCCGAGCAGCGCGACACCGAAACCCACACCGACCTCGTAGTTGGTCTCCTCGACCGCGCCCGCCTGACCTGCCCGATCGGCGGGGACGGCGCCGACGAGAACCGCAGCGGCCGCGGTCACCGCCATGCCGTCGCCGAGCCCGAACGACACCAGGACCAGCGCGACCACCGGATAGGTCGTGGGTTCCGGACTCACCGCCAGCAGCAAGAAGCCCAGTGACACCGCGCCGAGGCCGACGCCGAGCACCGTGCGGACGCCGAACTTTTCCATCAGCATCGGCGTCAGCAGCGAGGCGGTGAGCAGAGTGAGCGCCGCGGGCAGCATCCGGATGCCGGCTTGCGACGGGCTGTAGCCGTGGACGTATTGCAGCCACAGCGAGACCAGGAACATCGCCGCGCCGATCGCCATCATGGCCAGCAGGGTCGCGACGGCGGCCGCGGTGAACGCGCCGTTGCGGAACAGGCGCACGTCCAGCAGCGGGTCGTCGGCGGTGAGCTGGCGGCGGACGAACCAGGCCATCGCGCCGATGCCGACCAGCAGGATCACCCAGTCGACCAGTCCCGCTTCGCCTTTGGCGAGATGCTTGACACCCCAGGCCAGGCACACGACGCCCGCGATCGACAGCACCGCGGCGAACCAGTCGAGGCTGCCCGCTTGCGGCGCACGGTATTCCGGCAGCACCCACAGCCCGACCACCACCGTCACCAGCACCACCGGCACATTCAGCCAGAACGCCGACGACCAGCCGAAGTGCTCGACCAGGAACCCACCGACGATCGGTCCCACCGTTGCGCCGACGCCCGCCACCGCCGCCCAGATCCCGATGGCCATGGTGCGCTCGCGCGCGTCGGTGAAGATATTGCGGATCAGCGAGAGGGTCGACGGCATCACCATCGCGCCACCGATGCCGAGCAGCACGCGGCCGCCGATCAGCTGGGCCGCGCTCCCGGCGGTCGCCGCGATCACCGAGGCGACACCGAACAGCACGAAGCCGCTGATGAACAACAGCTTTCGGCCCACCCGGTCACCGAGCGCACCCGTGGTGATGAGCAACCCACCGAGCACCAGACCGTAGATGTCGATGATCCACAGCTGCTCGAGCGGCCCGACCTGCAGATCGTCGATCAGCGACGGCAGGGCCACATTGAGAATCGTGGCGTCCATGGCCACCAGCAACAGGCTGGCGCACAGCACCCCGAGCATGACCCACCGGATCGTGCCGTAGGTCTTCTCCTGTGTGTCGCTCACGCTGGCCACCTCACCGCCGCTCGGCCGTCGACGTCCGTTGTCGACAAGCTACCGAGAGCGACCGGGCACGCCCGGTAATGCCTGCGGCAGGTTACTAGGCCTTGTCGAATCTGGTGTCGACGAAGGACTCGAAGTCGACCTTGCCGGGGATGGCCTTGGCCTTGGTGAAGGCGTCGGCGATCTCCTGTTCGGAGGCGATCACCTGGTCGGTGAGCTTGATCGGTTCCTTGATCGAGCGGGTCCAGGTGGTGCGGGAGGCGTCGATGCTGATCTGGGTGAGTTCGGCGTACCTGGTGGACCAGGTGTCGAGATTGTCCGACGACCACTTGGTGGCGGCGGCGTAGCGCTGGAAGAAGTCGGCGATGGCGGCGGACTTGCCCGCGTCGCCCACGGCCTTGTTGCCGGCGACCCAGAAGTTGTACCCGTTGGCGGCCTGGTCGGCGGTGGCGATCGACTTCGCGCCGATCTCCTTCTCGGCGATGGCGGTGTAGGGGTCCCACGTCGCCCAGGCGTCGACATCGCCCCGGGTGAGCGCGGTGTAACCGTCGGCCGGAGCCAGGTAGACCGGCTCGACGTCGCCGAGCGACAGGCCCGCTTTCTGCAGCTGCAGCAGCAGATTCGCATTGGCCGAGCTGCCCTTGTAGACGGCGACCTTCTTGCCCTTCAGCGCCGCGACGGAGCTGATCGAGGAGTCCTTGCCGACCAGGATCGCGTCGCCCTTGCCGGTGGCCGAGAGCGCGCCGACGATCTTGATGTCGGCATCGGCCGCCGCGCCGAAGATGACCGGGGTGTTGCCGGTCTGGGCGATGTCGATGCCACCGGCGCTGGCCGCCTCGACCAGCGGCAGGCCGGCGGTGAAGGTGGAGAACTCGATCTTGTAGGGCAGGTTCTCCAGCTGGCCGGAGGCCTTCAGCAGCACCTCGATCGAGATCGCTTTCTGGTCGCCGACTTTCAGCGTCACCGTGCTCAGATCAACGGGCCCCGACGGCGCGGCATCGGTTGCCGCGTCGTCACCGCAGGCGCTCAGCGAGAGCGCGGCGATGACGGCGAGGGCGAGCCCAGCCAGGCGGGTCTTCGGAGTGCGTTTCACGGGAACAACTTTCGTGCGTTGGGTGGTGCGCCAGATGGTCAGTGGGTGACGCCGAGCAGCGTGAGCAGTTGCGTGGCGTAGTCGGCGATGTCCGGGGCGCCCGCGGTGCGCGGTCGCGGCAGGTCGATGGGCACGTCGGCGGCGATGCGCCCCTCGTCGAGCACGAGCACGCGGTCGGCCAGCGTGATCGCCTCGAGCACATCGTGGGTCACCAGCAGCACGCCGAACGCGCGCTGGGCGTGCAGGCCGAGCAGCAGTTCGTGCATGGTCAGGCGGGTCAGCGCGTCCAGGGCGCCGAAGGGTTCGTCGAGCAGCAGCAGCGTCGGCTCGGCCACCAGCGCGCGTGCCAGTGCCGCGCGTTGCGCCTCACCACCGGACAGCGTCAGCGGCCACGCGTCCGCGCGACCGGCGAGGCCGACCTCGGCGAGCAGGTCGCGGGCGGCCCGCTCGCCGGCGCGGCGATTGCGCGGCTTGGGCCTGCCGAGGGCGACATTGCGCACCACCGGCTGCCACGGAATGAGCCGGGGTTCCTGGAACACGATCGTCGGCCTGCCCTCGACGGAAACCTCACCGCGACTGGCGGTATCGAGCCCGCCGATGATCCGCAACAGGGTGGACTTGCCCGATCCACTGCGCCCGACCAGCGCGACGATCTCGCCCGCACCGATCTCGAGATCGATGCCGTCGAGCACCGTACGCTGACCGAATCGCTTGCCCAGACCGGCGATTCGCGCGGCGGTCGGGCCGACGGCGGGTCTCGCGGAAAGGGATGTGACGGTAGCAGCGGTCATGACGAGATCCTCGCGATCGAAAGGCGGCTTGTGGTGGGCCGGCCGACAACCGGGACGGAGTAGGTCCCCGGGTTGGTGGAGGTGACGAAGACGGACATCAGTGGTGCACCGCCGGGCGCCAGCGCAGGGCGCGGCGTTCGAGGAGACGCACGATGGAGTCGGTGAGCAGGCCGAGCAGGCTGTAGATCACCAGGCCGAACACGACGATGTCGGTGCGCAGGAATTCACGGGCGTTGTTGACGACGAAGCCGAGACCCGCACTGGCATTGATCTGTTCGGCCACGATGAGCGAGAGCCAGGCGATGCCGAGACTTTGCCGGACACCGACCAGGATCTGCGGCAGCGCGCCGGGCAGGATCAGCAGCCGCAGCCGCTCGCCGAGGCCCAGTCGCAGGGCGCTGCCGAGCTCGAGCAGTTTCGGATCGAGCTGGCGGATACCGGCGAAGGTGTTGAGGTACAGCGGGAAGAACACGCCGAGCGCGATCAGGTAGACCTTCGGTTCCTCACCGATGCCGAACCAGATGATGAACAGCGGGATCAGGCCGAACAGCGGGATGGTGCGGATCATCTGCAGCGGCGGGTCGACCGCGTATTCGCCGATCTTGCTCAGCCCGGCGAGGACTCCGAGCGCCAGCGCGAGCACCGCGCCGAGCACGAAGCCGTACAGGGCGCGCTGGCCGGAGACCAGCAGCGCTTCACCGAGCTGGCCGGAACGGAAGGTCTCCAGTCCCGCGTCGAAGACGACCGACGGCGCGGGCAGCTTCTTGGCCGGGATCCAGCCGCTGGTGCTGCCGATCTGCCAGACGAGCAGCAGCACGATCGGCGAGAGCGCGCGCAGGAAGCCAGCGCGACGGTACAGCGGGATCCGTCGCTCGTCGGTTTCGATGGGGCTCGCCAACAGCATTCGTGCATGGTGCCCGCCCGGACAGGTCCCCCGACAGGGTTCGAATCAGCTCGAGAATTACCCGGCCCGGCTCGAGATCTGCTGGACGGCCCAGCCGTTGCCGTCGGGATCGCTGAAGAAGACGAAGCCGACATTGTCGAGCGGGTGCGGTGTCGGCGACGGGTTCTGCCCCAGCGACTGCACGTCGGTGACCTCGACGCCACGCGCCACCAATTCGGCGTGCGCCTGCTCGATATCGGGCACCACCAGCTGCAACCCCTTCAGCGACCCGGGCGGCATCTCGGGCACCGCGCCCTTGCCGATGACGATCGAGCAGCCGGACCCGGGCGGGGTGAGTTGCACGATGCGCACATCGTCGGAGATCACGGTGTCGTGGTCGACGACGAAGCCGAGTTGATTCGCGTAGAAATCCTTGGCCCGATCGATATCGGACACCGGGACGATCACCACTTCCAAGGTCCAGTTCACGACGTGCCTCCTGCGGTGTCGGATGGTCGCGCCAAGTCTGCCACCAGCCCCGCCTCGTCGCGGCCGAACGACCCGCTCATGGCCTGCGCTCCCACCGCCAGGCGTATTCGCCGACGGCTGGGGGTGGGCCTGGCAAGTCACCCTCGGCCGTCATGCCGTCGATCAGCAATGCCAGCACCCGCTGCCGCAGTTCGGAGGTCCGCACCGGATCGGGCATCGTCACGGCGGCGCAGGCTTCCAGCAGCAGTCCGACGTCCTGCGCGTCGAAATCGGACCGCAGCTGTCCACTCGCGTGGGCCCGGCGCACCAGCTCCGTGGCCGCCTCGCCCGAATGGGTCACGTCGGGCAGCATCGACTCGTCGGGGGTGAAGGTGCCGGCGAGCTTCACCGTCAGCGAGTGCACGTCGGCCTCGACCACCCGTTCCAGGAAGCCGACGAAACCACGCCAGCCATCCGAATCCTCCAGCGCCGCATCGGCTTCGGCGTTGAACCGGCGCAGCCCCTCATGGCACAGCGTGCGCAGCAGCACCTCCTTGCTCGGGTAGCGCCGGTAGAGCGCGCTGATCCCGACGCCCGCTCGTTCGGCGACGGCCGCGATCGGCGCGGTCGGGTCGTCGAGGAACACGGCGCGGGCGGCGTCGAGGATCAGCCCGTCGTTGCGCGCGGCTTGCGCCTTGCGGCCGGATAAGCGGGGCTGAGCTGCGGCTTCGGTCTGCTTCGGCATGAATATCAGCCTACCACTTGAAACGGAATGATCCGTTCTGCTACATTTGGAACAGAACGAAACATTCCGTTTCACTAGAAGGAGTCGTCATGACCACCACGGCCACCATCACCCCCTTCCGCATCGATGTCCCCCAGGCCCGTCTCGACGACCTCGCCGCCCGCCTGCGCGGCGCGCTGTACCCGGACGAGCTGCCCGGCGTCGGCGATTCCTACGGTGTCCCGGCCGATCGCGTCCGCGCCCTCGTCCAGTACTGGCTCGAGCAGTTCGACTGGCGCGCACTGGAAGCCGAGCTGAACGCGTACCCGCAGTTCACCACCGAGATCGAGGGTGAGGACATCCACTTCCTGCACATCCGGTCCTCGCGCCCGGACGCGACGCCGGTGATCCTGACCCACGGCTGGCCCGGCTCGATCCTGGAATACGTCGACGTCATCGCGCCGCTCACCGAGCCGGAGTCGGCCGAGGATCCCGCCTTCCACCTGGTCATCCCGTCGCTGCCCGGCTTCGGCTTCTCCGGCCCGACCCGCAGCACCGGCTGGAACCGCTACCGCACCGCCCGCGCCTGGGCGGAACTGATGGCACGTCTCGGCTACGAGCGCTACGGCGCCATCGGCAACGACGGCGGCTCGATGGTCTCGCCCGAGCTCGGCCGGATCGCGCCGGAGCAGGTGATCGGCGTGCACGTCACCCAGCTGTTCTCGTTCCCCTCCGGCGACCCGGCCGAGTTCGAGGGCCTCTCGGCGGCGGATATGGCCGCCTTGCAGCACCTGCAGTGGTTCCACGAGAACAAGATGGCCTTCAACACCCTGCACAGCCAGCAGCCGCAGACCCTGGCCTACGCCCTCGCCGACTCCCCGATCGGCCTGCTCGGCTGGAATTCCCAGCTGTTCGGTGAATCGCTCGACGCCCAGTTCATCGTCGCGAATGTGGCGCTGTACTGGCTCACCGGGACCGCGGGCTCCTCGCTGCGGTTCTACTACGAGGACGCGCACGCCACCGAGCACCCGGCCGAGCCGACCGTCGTGCCGACCGGGCTGGCGATGTTCGCGGGCGATTTCCAGTCGATCCGCCGGTTCGCAGAGCGCGACCACAGCAATATCGTGCGCTGGAATTCCTACGACACCGCCGCGGCATCCGGCGGCGCGAACGACGCGGCCGGGCACTACGCCGCGCACGAGGCGCCCGAGGTCCTGGTCGGCGATATCCGCCAGTTCTTCGCCGGCCTCGCCTGATTCGGCTTCGGTGCCGCGGCCCACGCTCCCCTCATCGGTGCGTGGGTCGCGACCCCTTCGAATCATGCACCAGCACAGTGTGATACGCGCCCCAAAGGCGGCAATCAGTGATGCTCGTGCAGGTCACCCCAGGCAGGGAAGGGATCGGCGTAGCCGGTCCAGGAGGCCGGACCCGCCACGAACTCCGCATCGGTGAGCAGCGCGGCGTCGAGTTCCCGCCGGACCCCGGCCTTATCGAGGCGCACTCCGATGACGACGAGCTCCTGTCCCGCGGGCACTTCGAGCGACGACCACCACGCCCCCGGTTCGAAGGTCAGATTCGGACCGGCCTGCGACCAGATCGCGGCGAGCTCGGGACGACTCGCGATCCAGCAGAACCCCTTGCTGCGCAACATCCCCCGCAGTACCGACAGCGCAACACCGAGCCGCTCCGGATGAAACGGGCGATCGGCGGTGTAGGTGAGACTGCTGATCCCGTACTCCTCGGTTTCGGGAGTGTGACCGCCTGCCAGCTCCTCGGCCCAGCCCTCGGTCTCGGCGGCCACCACCGGGTTGTACCGGCCGGTGCCGAGCACCTCGTCCAGATCGACGACGCCCTTCTCGGTGCGCAGTACGTGCGCCCGCGGGTTGAGCCGCCGCACCGTCGCCTCCACGGTGGCCGCGGCGTTCGCGCTCACCAGGTCGGTCTTGTTGATCAGCAGCACGTCGGCGAACTCCACCTGGTCGACCAGCAGATCGGCGATGGTGCGCGAATCACCCTCGCCCGCTTCGAGTTCCCGCTCGGCCAAGGCCTGGCCCTTGACCAGCTCGGCCAGGAAGGTCGAGGCGTCGACGACGGTCACCATGGTGTCGAGGCGGGCGAGATCGCCGAGGCGGAATCCGTCCTCGAACTCCCAGTCGAAGGTCGCGGCCACCGGCATCGGCTCGGAGATGCCGGTCGACTCGATCACCAGCTGGTCGAACCGCCCGTCGCGGGCGAGCCGGGCGACCGCCTCGATCAGGTCTTCGCGCAGCGTGCAGCAGATGCAGCCGTTGGTCAGCTCGACCAGTTTCTCCTCGGTGCGGTCCAGCTGCCCCTGGCCCGCGACCAGCGCCGCGTCGATATTGACCTCGCTCATGTCGTTGACGATGACCGCGACCCGGCGGCCGTCCCGGTTGGCGAGGATGTGGTTGAGCAGCGTGGTCTTGCCCGCGCCGAGGAAGCCGGACAGGACGGTGACGGGCAGGTGGGAGGGAGCGGCGGAGTTGGTCACCAGTTAATGGTAATGGTTTTCATTTCATGTTTGTGGGCGGGGTCCTGGAACCGGACAGCCGGTCGTAGGGTTGGGGCGTGAAGATGCTGCCGCTGACCCCCGATGGCCAGACCCCCGTCCGCGCGCTCACCATCGCGGGCACCGATTCCGGTGGCGGCGCGGGCATCCAGGCCGATTCGCGGACCATGGCGCTGTGCGGCGTGCACGCCTGCGTCGCGGTGGCGGCGGTGACCGTGCAGAACACGGTGGGCGTCAGCGGATTTCACGAGATCCCGCCGCAGATCGTGGCCGATCAGGTGCGGGTGGTCGTCCGCGATATCGGGATCGGCGCGGCCAAGACCGGCATGCTGGCCTCCACCGCGATCATCGAGGCCGTCGCCGGGGTGTGCCGGGAGGTCGGGATCGGGCGCGACGCCGCGGTCCCACTCGTCGTCGACCCGGTCGCCGCCTCGATGCACGGCGACCCGCTGCTGCACGCCGAGGCGCTGGACGCGGTGCGCAACACCCTCATCCCGCTGGCGACAGTGGTCACCCCGAATCTCGACGAGGTCCGCCTGATCACCGGCGTCGAGGTCGTCGACGACACCACCGCCCGCAAGGCCGCCGAGGCGCTGCACGCGCTGGGCGCGCAGTGGGCGATCGTGAAGGGCGGGCACCTGCGCGCCTCGGAGTACAGCACCGACCTGCTCTACGACGGCGACACCTTCCGCGAGTTCACCGCGCCGCGCATCGACACCGGCAACGACCACGGCGGCGGCGACACTCTCGCCGCGGCCATCGCCAGCGCGCTCGCCAACGGGTACCCGGTTCCCGACGCGGTCGCCTTCGCCAAGGAGTGGACCTATCGCTGCCTGGCCGCGTCCTACGATCTCGGCGCAGGCCACGGGCCGGTTTCCCCGCTGTGGCGGTTGCACACCGACGCCTAGCGCGGCGTCGCGAACTTGTCGGTGGGCGGGTTCATACTGAATTCGCCGCACCCCCCACCGGTTCCAACGGCGTAGCCGGCGAGAACAACGGAGTTCGTGCCGGGCGCGGCAGAAGGAAGCGTCAGTCGACGACGAACGCGTCGCGCAGCGGCTGCGACGGGTCGATCCTGACCCCGTTGAAGCGCGCGTGCGCCTGCGCCAGCGCCGAGATGCTCTCGGCCAGATACTCGACGAATCGCTCGACCGGCATCGCCGAGACTTCGCGCTGATTCGCGCCGAGCCACCAGTCCGTGGCCGAGGCCACCGCACCGAAAATCGAGTAGTTCACCAGTTCGATCCCGGCCACGTCGATCGACTCCGTCGGCAGCAGACCGGCGAAAAATTCGGCGGCGCGTCGCGCGGACTGCCGGGCGGCGACCAAGGCCCGTTCCGTTTCCTTGGCCTGCTGGCTGAAATGGCTGTGCAGCATGAACCGGAAGACATTCGGGTGTTCCGACACCACCGCCACGTATTCGGCAGCCGCGCGACGGACCAGGTCGGCGACGGAATCGTCGGTGAGATTCACCCCGCTGAGCATGCGTTCCCACAGCATGTCGCGCACCCGGTCGACGATCGCGTTGTAGAGGTCGGTCTTGTCCTCGAAATGCCGGTAGAGCTTCGGCTTGGCCGCGCCCGCTTCCTTGGCGATATCACCCATGCTCACATCGGGGCCGACCCGATCCAGGGCACGGAAGGCGGCGTCGACGAACTCGATGCGCACCTGCACCCGGTGTTCGCGCCACCGCTCGGTCCGCGCATCGACACGACGACCGGGCATCTCGTCTGCCTTCCGGTAACCCCGCGTCACGGGCAGAAGCCTATTGGGGCGGTCGGCTCCAGGTCTCCGCGGGGCAGTGTTTGCCAGACCGGCAATTTTCCTTGCTGGTTTTCGGCGGGGCACTGCACTATCGAATAGATTCCGCATCCCCGATCGAGGAGCCCCGATGACCGAACGACCGACCACCGCGAGTACATCGGTAACTCACCGGGTACGGGCAAACTCGCACCCCTCCGAACAGCAAGCCGCCAACGCGGCACGGGAGGCACACGAGTCTGGCCTGAATTCTCGGGGAGGCGGAACAGCACACGAGTCTGGCCTGAATTCCCGGGGAGGCGGAACAGCCCCCGAACAGTTCTGGGAAGACTTCTACCGCGAGCGGGACCAGATCTGGACAGGCAACGCCAACAAGACCCTGGTCAGCGAGGTCACCGGGCTGCCAGCGGGCACCGCGCTCGACCTCGGCTGCGGCGAGGGCGGCGACGCGATCTGGCTGGCTCAGCAGGGCTGGCAGGTCACCGCGGTCGACGTCTCCGCGACGGCGCTGGAACGCGGTGCCCGGCACGCGGCCGACGCGGGCGTGCGGATCACCTGGGAGCGCCACGACCTTCAGACGAGCTTCCCGGCGGGCACCTTCGACCTGGTCTCCGCGCAGTTCCTGCACTCACCGGTGGAACGTCCCGACGAGCGCCCGACCATCCTGCGCAAGGCCGCGGCCGCCGTCGCGCCTGGTGGCGTGCTGGTGATCGGCAGCCACGCGCACTGGCCGACCTGGGTGACCACCCCACCGCACGACGTCGTCTTTCCGACCATCGAGCAGATGCTCGCGCAGCTCGACCTCGGCCCCGAGTGGGAGGTGGAGGCCGCGGGACTGATCACCAGCCCGTCCAAGAGCCCCGACGGCGTCGAGGGCGAACGCGCCGACAGCGTGCTGCGCATTCGTCGCGGCTAGCACGGGGTGGTCAGCTACCCTGGGCGCCCGCTTCGGCTTTCGGCACCGCGTCGCCGTTGCTTCGTCGCGACAGCAGGTAGAGAACCCACATGACGATCGGCAGGAGGATGTCGGTCCACAGCGGGATCCCGATGTTGTAGGGCTTCGTGTTGTCCTCGGCCACCCAGAAGTAGATGTGCCCGGCCGCGTCGCCCCAGTACTGAATGGTCAAGACGACGATCGTGCACAACCAGAAGTGGCCACGGAACCAGTAGGCCATGATGCCGACCACGCCGATGGCCAGGTCGCCCATCGCGTTCTCCCATTGGAAGCCGCCGTCGCCACGGGTGTAGCCGATCTGCTCGGCGACATTCGCGCCGTCGAAGATATGCGCGGCCGCGCCGAGAACGGACGCGACGCCGACGACAGCCACCATCCACCACACCATGTGGATGTCGGCCGCCGGGCGGCCCGGCCGGCGTCGGCTCTGCACGAACCCGCCGACGAGGGCGACCAGCACCGCGATGATGGTGGGCATCGGAGAGCCTCCATGCTTCCAGCCGATCACTGTTCCAGCATGTCGTCGAGCCCGCTCAGTTTAGCGGGCTCGGCGCCTTCCGCCGATCCCCAGCAACCTCCCAGCTCGGTCCCAGCCCGGTGGCAGCGCCGCCGTCGAGGGTGGTGCCATGACCCAGACCGAGGCCGAGCCACAGACCACGCAGAGCACCCGCGCGCCGGTGCTCGACGTGGTGATTCCCGTCTACAACGAAGAGACCGATCTAGGTGTGTGCGTGCGCAGGCTGCACGCCTACCTGCGCGCGGGATTCCCGTTCACCGCCCGGATCACGATCGCCGACAACGCCAGCACCGATGCCACCCTGGCGGTGGCGCGGCTGCTGGCCGACGAGCTCGACGGCGTGCAGGTGCTGCACCTGGAGGCCAAGGGCCGCGGCCGGGCGCTGCGCACCGCGTGGGCCGGATCGGACGCGGCGGTGGTCGCGTACATGGACGTCGACCTGTCGACCGACCTGAACGCGCTGCTGCCGCTGGTCGCCCCGTTGGTGTCGGGCCACTCCGACCTCGCGATCGGCACCCGGCTCGACGCGGCGGCCAGGGTGGTGCGCGGACCCAAGCGCGAGATCATCTCCCGCTGCTACAACCTGCTGCTGAAAACCACACTGCGCGCGCACTTCTCCGACGCGCAGTGCGGTTTCAAGGCCGTCCGCACCGAGGTCGCCCGTGAGCTGCTGCCGCTGGTGCGCGACGGTGAATGGTTCTTCGACACCGAACTGCTCGTCCTCGCCGAGCGCGCGGGGCTGCGCATCCACGAGGTGCCCGTCGACTGGATCGACGATCCCGACAGCCGGGTCGACATCATCGACACCGCGCGCAAGGATCTACGCGGGATCTGGCGGCTGACCAGGGCGCTGACCACCGGCGCGCTGCCGCTGGACGAACTGCGCGCCGCCGTCGGCCGGGAGCCGCTGGTTGCCGGGGTGCCGCTCGGAATGGTCGGCCAGTTGGTGCGGTTCGCGATCGTCGGCGTGAGCTCGACGCTGGCCTACATCGTGCTGTACCTGCTGCTGCAACCGCTGTTCGGCGGCCAGGGCGCGAATCTGGTGGCGCTGCTGGTGACCGCGGTGGGCAATACCGCAGCCAACCGGACGTTCACGTTCGGTGTGCGGGGCCGTAGAGACGCGGTGTCGCACCAGTTCCAAGGCCTGGCAATCTTCGGGTTCGGGCTCGCGATCACCAGCGGCTCACTGTTCGCCCTGCACCGCTGGGCACCCGACGCACCCGTCGCGGTGGAACTCGGTGTCCTCGTCACAGCCAATCTCGTTGCGACACTCGCCCGTTTCGTCGGCCTGCGCTGGGTCTTCCGGCATGCGGGCTCCGACCGCACCGCGAGCATCGCTGACGGCTCGGCTTACCGGCGCTCGGCCACCGAGTCCGCCGCATGTGTCACCACCGACGGTACTGCGGCAGCCGACCGCCCGGTGACCATCACCGGCGGCACGGATTCGACAGCGCGGCCGAGCACGATGGAGGTGCGTCGATGACTGCGACGATCGAGCGACGAGCTTCTACCGGCGCCGAGACCACAGCTGTGGCTCGAAAACGCTGGGAAGTACCGGGCTTGGCGGTGTTGCTGGTCGGCACTGCCATCGCCTATCTGATCAATCTGAGCGCCAACGGGTGGGCCAACGACTTCTATGCCGCTGCCGTGCAGGCGGGTTCGCAATCGTGGGAGGCGTTCTTCTTCGGCTCCTCCGATGCGGCGAACTCGATCACCGTCGACAAACCACCGGCCTCGCTGTGGGTGATGGAGCTGTCGGTGCGCCTGTTCGGGCTCAACAGCTGGAGCATGCTCGTTCCGCAGGTGCTGCTCGGCGTCGCGTCGGTCGCGGTGCTGTGGGCGGCGGTGCGCCGGTCGTTCGGACCCGCCGCGGGATTGATCGCGGGCACGGTGCTCGCGGTGACTCCCGTCGCGGTGCTGATGTTCCGGTTCAACAACCCCGACGCCCTGCTGGTGCTGCTGATGACCGCGGCGGCCTGGGCGATGACCCGTGCCGTCGCCGACGGCCGGTGGCGGTGGCTGCTGCTCACCGGCGGCCTGATCGGCTTCGGCTTCCTCGCCAAGCAGTTGCAGGTACTGCTGGTGGTACCCGCGCTGGCGCTGACCTATCTGTTCGCGGGTCCGCCCAAGCTGGGCAAGCGCATCGCGCAACTGTTCGCCGCCGGTGCCGCGATGGTCGTCGCCGCCGGCTGGTGGTTGCTGACCGTCGAGCTCTGGCCTGCCGATCAGCGGCCGTGGATCGGTGGGTCGCACGAGAATTCGATCATCGAACTCACCCTCGGCTACAACGGACTCGGCCGGTTGAACGGCAACGAGCGCGGCAGCGTCGGCCCCGGCGGTGAACTGCCCGCGGGTGGCAACGGGATGTGGGGCAGCACCGGGATCACCCGGCTGTTCGAACCCGCCCAGGGCGGTCAGATCGCCTGGCTGATCCCGGCTGCCCTGGTCGCCCTGGTCGCCGGACTCGTGCTGTGCGGACGCGCGCCGCGCACCGATCGGCGCCGTGCCGCGCTGATCCTGTGGGGCGGTTGGCTACTCGTCACCGGCCTGGTGTTCAGCTTCATGGCGGGGATCTTCCACCAGTACTACACGGTGGCTCTCGCGCCCGCCGTCGCCGCGCTGGTCGGCATCGGCGCCGTGCAGCTCTGGGGTGCGCGGGACCGGCTGTGGGTGCGTCTGAGCTGCGCTCTCGGCCTGGGCCTCACGACCGCGACTGCGTGGGTGTTGTTGTCACGCAGCGCTTCCTTCCAACCGTGGCTGCGCTGGACGATCCTGGTGGTCGGGGTGCTCGTGACGATCGCCGCCGCCTTCCCACTCGCGCGCAGGCAATCGGTGATCGCCGCGCTCGCCGCCGCCTTCATCGGGCTCGCCGGGCCGGTCGCCTACTCGATCGACACCATCGCCACCGCGCATTCCGGTGCGATCCCGTCTGCCGGACCGAATGCCGGTGGGATGGGCGGGATGGGCGGGCCCGGTATGCGTCCCGACGGGGGTGACGGCCGGATGGGTGCCGCCCCCGGCAACACCGGAACCGGCGCCACACCGCCGGACGGCTCCCAAGGCGGTGCCATGCCCCCGGACGGCTCCGCCGGGCAGGGCGGCCTTATGCCACCGGACGGCTCAACTACCCCGGGCGGCAGCTCCACACCGCCGGACGGTTCCACCGCGCAAAGCGGTAGTACGCCCTCGGACGGCGCTGCCGCACCGAGCAGCAGCACACCATCGGGTGGTTCGGCGAGTCAGCGAGGCGCGTCGCAGCAGGACGGTGCCATGCAGGGTGATCGCATGGGCGGTGCGGGCGGCCTGCTCGGCGGCTCACGTCCGAGCGACCAGATCGTCACGCTGCTCGAACAGAACGGTGGCGACTACACCTGGGTCGCCGCGACGGTCGGCTCCAACAGCGCCGCCGGGTACCAGCTGGCCACCGAACTGCCCGTGATGCCGATCGGCGGCTTCAACGGCAGCGACCCGTCCCCCACCCTCGAACAGTTCAAGAACTATGTCACCGAGGGCAAGATCCACTACTTCGTGGCGGGCGGCCGGGGCGGACCCGGCGGGAACAGCGAGTCGACCAGCTCGGCCATCACCGCCTGGGTGACGGCGAACTACACCGCCACCACGGTCGACGGGGTGACCCTCTACGACCTGACCCAACCCAAGTCGTAGCCAACACTCGAGGCCGGGCCTGGCGGATCGCACTGATCCTCCAGGCCTGTTCTCGGCGCCGAGCCGACATGCTCGCGATTCAACCAGTTGCGCGGGAGAAACCGGCGGCTGACCTGCCGCCGTCGTCGGGTCGGCGCACCCAGCGTCGGCAGGGCGCCCAGCACCTCGCTCGACACCGTCGCCGACCCGGCAGGCACCGTGCGGCAGCTCTTCGCACGGAGGCGGAGTCACCGACCGGACGGAACGGTCGCGGCGACCCACTCGGCGAAGGTCGGGCCTGCGAGGGTGGCGTGGGCGGAGGGCAGCAAGGTGCCGTTCTCGAACTGCTCGCGATCCGGGTTGGCGTTGTCGGAGACCTCGATGATCTGGAGGGCGTCACCACGGGCAGCGACGAGTGCGGTGGCAGCGGCGGCCATCGTCTCCGGCTGCGGACCGGCGATCTCGGGGAACGGGATCTCCTCGGCCGGAATCGGATTCGTCGCGAGATCCACCAGCGCCTCGGCGACGGTGCGCGCGGCGACCAGCTGGGTGCGCATCCGCGGCAGGTAGGCGACCTCGCCCTGGGTGCCCCACTGCACCATCACCTCGACGAGCTCGTGGAACTGGGCGGCGCGCAGAATCTGCACCGGCACAGCTCCTTTCAGCAGTTCCTGCTCGTGGGTGAGCTTGGCGGCGTTGTAGCCGGCGAGGGAGCCGTCGATGCCGATGATGGAGACCACGACGAGCCGTTCCACCCCGGCACGCTCACCCGCCGCGTGCAGGTTGCGGGCGGAGGCGGTGAAGAACTCCGTCGCCACCTGCTGATCCGCCGACGGGGTGCTCGACGCGTCGATCACGATGTCCACCCCGGTCAGCGCCTCGTCGAGGCCCGCACCGGTCTCGATGTCGACGCCGTTCGCACGGGAGAACGCCACGACCTCGTGTCCGCGCTCGGTCAGCACGTCCACGACGTGCTTGCCCAGCCGGCCGGTCGCACCCGCCACCGCGATCTTCTTCTGCTCACCCATGATCTGCTCCTTCGTAGCTTCTTTCGCGTTCACAGAGACGACGAAGCAGCGCGGCGGAGTGTGACATCAGGATGATTCGAGGCTCCCTCGTGGCGCTATCCAGCGGTGATTGAGGTCGACGACCGAGGCGACCGCTTCGAAATCCGCGTCGTAGTGGATCAGGACCAAGCGATGTTCGACCGCCAGAACCGAGGCGAGCAGGTCGTGGATGCCGACCGATCGGTGCCGCCCCGAACGTGCCAGTTCCCCTTGAACGACGAACGCGCTGTGCCAGTGTTCGTCGTTGGTGGGCAGATATTCGTAGGCCGCCCGCCGACGGAACCGGATCTCCTCGTACTCGGCCGGATTTCGGGCGCTGTACAGCGCCTCCGAATCAAGCGGGCCACAGGTGGCGATCAACCCCGCTTTGATCAGCGGAGCAATTTCGGCGGCGACTCCGGGATGCCGCATCCGCGCGGATGCGCTCGTGTCGAGCAGGTAGCGCGCCGTTATCGCCATACGTCGTCACGCCGTTCCTTGTCGGCCATCTCGGCCATACCGCCGTTGATCAACCACTCGACTTCGCGAGCACGTGCACGAGCCACCACAGCTGAGTTCAGCGCGGCGCGAACGGTATCGGAGACGCCCGAAGTCCCGAGTGCGGCCTGCGCGGACTCGAGTAGTTCGTCGTCGATCTCGATAAGTCGCTTGGTCATGTCACAGTCCCTCGATATATCCCCCATTCGTGGAGTATATACACGGAACTGCGCAGGTCACAAGGGTTGTTCCTAGGCGTTGAGTGCCGCGTGCAGGGTGGACGCCCACTGCTCGACGATCAGTTTGCGGCGCGCGGAGTCGTCGGTGAGGACATCGGCGAGGCCGAGTCCGCGGGCCAGGTCGAGGGTCGCCTGGACCAGGTGATGATTGACCGGATCGGAGTCGTCGACGCCGAGCGCTTCGACGGCGCGACGGTGGGCGATACGGCCGAAGCGGGCCTCGAGCGGGACGATCCGCTCGCGCAGGGCCGGGTCGGCGGCGGCATGGGTCCACACCTGCAACGCCGCCTTGAACAGCGGCGAGGTGTAGGACTCGACCAGGCCGGAGACGACCGCGCGGGTGCGGCCGACCCCCTCGGCGACCTCGCTGATGGCGGCGGCCTCCGCGGCCGACTGGTCCATCCTGGTGTCGAACATGTACTCGAGCGCGCCGGTGATCAGGTCTTCCCTGGTGGGGAAATGGTGCTGGGCCGCACCGCGCGACACCCCGGCCCGTTCGGCGACCACCGACACGGTGGCGGCTGCCCAGCCGGTTTCGGCCAGGCAGTCGATGGTCGCCTCGAGCAGCCGCTGCCGGGTGGCCCGGCTGCGGTCCTGCTTGGGTTCGTGGGGTGTCGCCATCGGACTATTGTGCCCAGCTGGGCGGGCGCTTCTGGAAGAAGGCGGTCATGCCCTCGATCACCTCGGGGGTGCCGAAGAAGCCGGCCGAGCGCTGCGCGAGCTCCTCGGCCTCGGCGTCGAAGCGCGCGAGCAGGACCGAGTTGACCAGCTTCTTGGACTCGGCCAGACCCTGCGGCGAACCCTTGCGCAGCTCGCCACACAGGCGTTTCACCTCGGCGGCGGCATCGGCGGCCGCGATGGTGACCAGCCCGATCTCCTGCGCGGTCGCGGCGTCGAACTTCTCGCCCGTCAGGAAGTAGCGGCTCGCCGAGCGCTGGTCCATGCGCGGCACCAGCGTGAGCGAGATCATGAACGGCGCCATGCCGATGCGCACCTCGGTGAGGGCGAAACTGCTGCCGGGTCCGGCGACGACGAGATCGCAGGCGCCGATGATGCCCATGCCACCGGCGCGGACATTGCCGTCGATCTGGGCGACGACCGGCTTGGGCGAGGCGAGGATGCCGCGCAGCACGTCGATCATCACGCGGGTCCGCTGATCGGCCGCGGTCGCCGGGTCGGCGGTGCTCGCCTCTTTCAGGTCGGCGCCCGCGCAGAAGGTGTCGCCGGTGTGCGCGAGCACGATGCCGCGGACCGCGGGGTCGGCGTTCGCCGCGTCCAGTCCAGCCAGCAGCTCACGAACCAGCTTGGACGAGAGCGCATTGCGGTTGTGCGGGGAATCGAAGGTCAGCGTCGCGAACCTATCGACGACCTCGTAGCGGACATAGGGCGCAGCTTCAGGATCACTCATCGAACCCACCTCAACCTTTCCTAGATCAAACTCAACTCTGACCGCACACCCAGCCCGCACCCGCGACCTCGAGGAGCGGCGGCCACGTAGTGGCCGGTCGCGGCCGGGTCGCCGGTCAGGCGCCGTTTCGTAGGCGACGAAGGAGCAAGAAACGGTGCCTGACCGGCGGCCCCTAGGGGCCGCGACTCGAGCGCGCCAGCGCTCCAACTAATACGAGCGGGGCAGACCGAGTGAGTGCTGGGCGACGAAGTTCAGGATCATCTCGCGACTGACCGGCGCGATGCGCGAGATGCGCGCAGCCTGCAGCATGGCCGCGAGCCCGACCTCGCGGGTCAGACCCGAACCGCCGTGGGTCTGGATCGACTGGTCGAGCGCCTTGATGCTGGCTTCCGCGGCCGCGTACTTGGCCATATTGGCCGCTTCGGCGGCGCCGAACTCGTCACCGGTGTCGTAGAGCGTCGCGGCCTTCTGCATCATCAGCTTGGCCAGTTCCAGCTCGATCTTGACCTGGGCGAGCGGATGCGAAATGCCCTGGTGCGCACCGATCGCCGACTTCCAGACCGTGCGCTCCTTGGCATATTCCACAGCCCGGTCGATGGCGTAGCGGCCGAGGCCGACCGCCATGGCCGCGCCCATGATGCGCTCGGGATTCAGGCCGGCGAACAGCTGCGCGATGGCGGCGTCCTCGGAGCCGACGAGGGCATCGGCGGGCAGGCGCACATCGTCGAAGAACAGCGTGAACTGGTTGTCCGGCTCCACGATGTCCATCTCCTGGACGTTCTTCACCAGGCCGGGCGCGTCGACCGGCACGATGAACAGCGCGGGCTTGAGCTTGCCGGTCTTGTGGTCCTCGGTGCGCGAGACCACCAGGATGGCCTCGGCCTGATCGACGCCGGAGATGAAGATCTTGCGGCCGTTGAGGATCCAGTCGCCGCCGTCGCGACGGGCGGTGGTGGTGATCTGGTGCGAGTTGGAGCCGGCGTCGGGCTCGGTGATCGCGAAGACCATCTTCGACGAGCCGTCGGCCAGCTTGGTCAGCCACGTCTGCTTCTGCGCGTCGGTGCCGTACTTGGTGATGATGGTGCCGCAGATCGCCGGGGAGACGACCATCAGCAGCAGCCCGGCGCCCTGCGCCGCCAGCTCCTCCTGCACCAGCGCCAGCTCGTACATGCCCGCGCCACCGCCGCCGTACTCCTCGGGCAGGTTCACGCCGAGGAAGCCGAGCTTGCCCGCCTCGTCCCACAGTTCGGTGAGCGGCTCGTTCTTGCGCGAGAGCGGCAGCACGTAGTCGCGGTAGTTGTACTTCGACGCCAGCGCGGCGACCGCCGCGCGCAGCGCCTTCTGCTCTTCGGTTTCGATGAAGCTCATGCCTGCTCCTGCTCCTGCTCTTCTTCCTCGACGACGGCGAGGACGGTTCCGACCTCGACCTGCTGGCCGACGGTCACATTGAGTGCACTGAGAATGCCGGTGGCCGGCGCGGCGATGGTGTGTTCCATCTTCATCGCCTCGAGCCACAGAATGGGCTGACCCTGCTGCACGTGATCGCCCTCGGCGGCACCGAGGCGGATCACGCTGCCCGGCATCGGCGCGAGCAACGAACCGGCCGCGACCTGCTCGGAGGGGTCGGTGAAGCGCGGCAGCCTGCGCACGGCCACCGGGCCGAGCGGGGAGTCCACCGCGACGAGGTCGCCGTAGCGGGCGATCTCGAACTGCCTGCGCACCGGACCACGCTCGCCCGGCACCGCCAGGACGACGCGCTCGGGCGTCGCCGAGATCAGTTCCAGGCCCTCGTGGCCCTCCACCGCGACCCCGGTGCGGGTGAAGCGGTAGCGCACCTCGTGCGTGCCGGAGGTGCGGCTCTCGTAGGACTTGATCTGCGGCAGCGAGGCCAGGTTGCGCCAGCCGCTGGGCGCCAGCCGGGTGTAGCGGCTCGCCGCGTGGTTGGCGGCCGAATCGGCGAGGGCCGCGGCCACGATGGACAGCGCTTCGTCGGCCTCGGAGGCCAGCGGCGCCGACAGCGCGGCCAGGTCGTGGGTGACGAAGAAGGCGGTGTCGGTGTCACCGGCCAGGAACGCCGGGTGCCGCAGCACCCGCACGAGCAGGTCGCGGTTGGTCACCAGGCCGTGGATCTTGGCCCGCTGCAACGCCGTGGCGAGCAGATGCGCTGCCTCGGCACGGGTTTCGGCGTAGGAGATCACCTTGGCCAGCATCGGGTCGTAGTGCACGCCGACCACGGAATCGTCGACGACACCGGTGTCCAGGCGCACGCCGGGCTGGTCGAGCACGGTGAATTCGCCGGTGGTGAACGGGATCTCGATCCTGTGCACCGGGCCGCTCTGCGGCTGCCAATCGTGGGCGGGATCCTCGGCGTAGAGGCGGACCTCGATCGAGTGACCGCGCTGGGCAGGCTGGGTCGCAGGCAGCGGCAGACCGGAGGCCACCTGCAGCTGCAAGCGGACCAGGTCGAGGCCGGTGGTCTGCTCGGTGACCGGATGTTCCACCTGCAGACGGGTATTCATCTCCAGGAAGAAGAAGTCGCCCTTCTCGTCGGCCAGGAACTCGACGGTGCCCGCACCCTCGTAGCCGATCGCCTCGGCGGCCAGCCGGGCCGCCTCGAACAGCCGGTCCCGCATGCCGTCGATCTTCTCGACCAGCGGCGAGGGCGCTTCCTCGACGACCTTCTGGTGACGCCGCTGGATCGAGCACTCACGCTCGCCAACGGCCCAGGTCTTGCCGAAAGTATCCGACATGACCTGCACTTCGATGTGGCGGCCGGTCTCGAGGTAGCGCTCGCAGAACACGGTCGGATCGCCGAAGGCCGACTCGGCCTCGCGCTGGGCGCCGGCGATCTGCTCCCGCAGCTCGCCCAGCTCGCGCACCACACGCATGCCGCGACCGCCACCACCGGCGGAGGCCTTGATCAGCACCGGCAGGTGCGCCTCGGTGACCTCGGCGGGGTCGAGCTCGGCGAGGACGGGGACACCGGCGGCGTCCATCATCTTCTTCGATTCGACCTTCGAGCCCATCTGCTCGATGGCCGCGACCGGCGGGCCGATCCACACCAGGCCAGCGTCGAGCACGGCGCGCGCGAATTCGGCGTTCTCCGAGAGGAATCCGTAGCCGGGGTGGATGGCATCGGCGCCGGCCGACAGCGCGGCCTCGATGATCAGCTCACCGCGCAGGTAGGTCTCGGCGGGCGTGTTGCCGGGCAGCCGGATGGCGGCGTCGGCCTCGGACACGTGCGGAGCCGCGGCGTCCGCGTCGGAGTACACCGCAGTGGTGCCGATACCCATCCGGCGGCAGGTGGCGAACACGCGACGCGCGATCTCACCACGGTTGGCAACGAGAACGTTCGTGATCCGGGGTGGGGTGGGGGACATAGACACTGTGCGCCTCACATTCGGAAGACGCCGAAGCCCTCGGCGCCCTGGATCGGTGCCGTGTGAATGGCCGACAGGGCCATCCCCAGCACGGTGCGGGTGTCACGGGGGTCGATGATGCCGTCGTCGAAGAGCCTGCCCGACAGGAACATCGGCATGGCCTCGGCCTCGATCTGCGCCTCGACCATCGCGGCGAGACCGGCGGCGGCCTCCTCGTCGAACGGCATGCCCTTGGCCTCGGCCGCGCCGCGCTGCACGATGGTGAGCACGCCGCCCAGCTGCGCGCCGCCCATCACGGCGGACTTCGCGCTCGGCCAGGCGAACAGGAAGCGCGGGTTGAACGCGCGCCCGCACATGCCGTAGTGCCCGGCGCCGTAGGACGCGCCGACCAGCAGCGAGATGTGCGGCACCGTGGAGTTGGCGACCGCGTTGATCATCATCGCGCCGTGCTTGATGATGCCGCCGTGCTCGTACTCCTTGCCGACCATGTAGCCGGTGGTGTTGTGCAGGAACAACAGTGGCGTGTTCTTCTTGTTCGCCAGCTGGATGAACTGCGTGGCCTTCTGCGATTCCTCGGAGAACAGCACGCCGCGCGCGTTGGCCAGGATGCCGATTGGGAAGCCGTTGATCTCGGCCCAGCCGGTCACCAGGCTCGAGCCGTAGAGCGGCTTGAACTCGTCGAAGTCGGAACCGTCGACGACGCGGGCGATGACCTCGCGCGGATCGAACGGGATCTTCAGGTCCGAGGGCACGATGCCGAGCAGTTCCTCGGGATCGTATAGCGGCGAGATGACCTCGGCGCGCGGTTCGGGGCCCTGCTTCTTCCAGTTCAGCCTGCGCACGATATTGCGGCCGATGCGGATCGCGTCCTGCTCGTCGGCGGCCATGTAGTCGGCCAGACCCGAAGTGCGGGCGTGCATTTCGGCGCCGCCGAGGGTCTCGTCGTCGGAGTCCTCACCGGTGGCCATCTTCACCAGCGGCGGGCCAGCCAGGAAGACCTTCGCGCCCTCCTTGACCATCACCACGTAGTCGGACATACCGGGGATGTACGCGCCACCGGCTGTCGAGTTGCCGAAGACCAGGGAGATGGTGGGGATTCCGGCCGCCGAGGCCTGGGTGAGGTCGCGGAACATCGCGCCACCCGGGATGAAGACTTCCTTCTGCGTCGGCAGGTCCGCGCCGCCGGACTCGACCAGCGAGATCACCGGCAGGCGGTTCTGCTTGACGATCTCGTTGATGCGCAAGGTCTTGCGCAGCGTCCACGGGTTGGACGTGCCGCCGCGCACGGTCGGATCGGGTGCGACGATCATGCACTCGACACCCTCGACGATGCCGATACCGGCGATCGTGGACGCGCCGACGTGGAAGTCACTGCCCCAGGCCGCGAGCGGGCACAGCTCGAGGAACGGCGAGTCCTCGTCGAGCAGCAGTTCGATGCGCTCACGAGCGGTGAGCTTGCCGCGCTTGTGATGCCGGGCCACCTTGTCGGGGCCGCCACCGGCGATCGCCTTGGCGAACTCGGCCTCGACCTCGGTGAGCTTGGTGGCCATCGCCTCGGCGGCCGCGGTGTACTCCGGCGACGCGGTGTCGATGATGGAACGGAAGGTCGTCACGACTGGTACCCCAATACTTTCGACGCCAGCATGGTCAGGATCTCGTTGGTGCCGCCGCCGATGCCGATGATGCGCGCATCGCGGTAGATGCGCTCCACCTCGGACTCGCGCATGTAGCCCATCCCGCCGTGCAGCTGGACCGCCTGGTTGGCGACCCATTCGGCGGTCTCGACGGCATTGTTCTTGGCGAAGCAGACCTGGGCGATCAGGTTCTGATCACCCGCGACGAAGCGTTCGACCAGGGCCCGGGTGTAGGTGCGCGACACATCGACCCGCTGGGCCATCTCGGTCAGCGTCATCTGCACCTTCTGGCGGCTGATCAGCGGGCGGCCGAAGGTCTCCCGGTCGCGGCACCACTGCACCGTGAGGTCCAGGGCGCGCTGGGCCAGCGAGTACGCCTGCACCGCGAGGCCCACCCGCTCGCTGACGAACGCGTTGGCGATCTGCGCGAAGCCGGTGTTCTCGCCGCCGACCAGGTTCGCCGCGGGCACCCGCACGTCCACGTAGGACAGCTCGGCGGTGTCGGAGGCCAGCCAGCCCATCTTCTCCAGCTTGCGGCTGACGGTGAAGCCCGGCGTATCGGTCGGCACGATGATCAGCGAGACGCCCGCCGCGCCCGCGCCGCCGGTACGCACCGCGGTGACGACGAAGTCGGCGCGACAACCCGAGGTGATGAAGGTCTTGGCGCCGTTGATGATGAAGTCGTCGCCGTCGCGCACCGCCGTGGTGGTCAGGTGGCCGACATCGGAGCCGCCGCCGGGTTCGGTGATGGCCAGCGAGCCGATCAGGTCACCGCGCAGCGTCGGCTTCGCCCACCGCTCGATCTGGTCCTGGTTGCCCGAGGCGATGATGTGCGGCAACGCGATTCCGCAGGTGAACAGCGACGCCCACAGACCACCGGAGCCACCGGCGAGGTGAATCTCCTCGCCGACGATCACGGTGTCGATGATGCTGCCGCCCTCGCCGCCCGCCGATTCCGGGTACTCGATGCCGAGCAGGCCGAGTTCGCCGGCCTTCTTGTGCAGCTCGCGGGGCAGCGAACCCTCGCGTTCCCAGGTGTCGAGGTCGGGCAGGATCTCCCGCTCGACGAACCCGCGCACGCTAGCGCGCAGCTCTCTACGTTCCGGCGTGTCCCAAACAGATGTCATGCGAACAGCTCCGTCGGCATATCGATGTGGCGAGAGCGCAGCCATTCGCCGAGCCCCTTGGCCTGCGGGTCGAAACGCGCCTGGTAGGCGACGCCCTTGCCGAGCAGACCGGAAATGATGAAGTTGACGGCCCGCAGGTTCGGCAGCACGTGCCGGGTGACGGTCAGTTCGGCCGTCTCGGGCAGCAGTTCCTGGAGCTTCTCGACGGAGAGCGTGTGCACCAGCCACCGCCACTGCTCGTCGGTGCGCACCCAGACGCCGATGTTCGCGTCGCCGCCCTTGTCACCGCTGCGAGCCAGCGCGACGGTGCCGAGCGGGACGCGGGTGGTCTCCGACGGCGGCAGGCCGGCGGGCAACTCGGGCTCGGAAACCGGTTCGAGCACCGCGGTTTCGGCAGCGGGCTCGATGGCGACGCGGGTGCCGTCGGCCAGGACCGCGGTGTGCGGCACCTCGTGCGCGTCGACGAAGCCCGGTGTGAACACGCCATAGGGCGAGCCGTTGCCGGGCAGCGTGGTAAAAGTCGCGCCCGGGTAGCTGGCCAGCGCCAATTCCACGGCGACACTGGAGAATCCGCGGCCGACCTTGTTCGGATCGGGGTCGCGCACCACGCAGCGCAGCAGCGCGCTGGCCTGCTCCTCGGTGTCGGCGTCGGGACGGTCGAGCCGGGCCAGCGTCCAGGACAGCTCGGCGGGCCTGGCGGGCAGCCAGGCTTCCAGCTGCCGTTGCGCCAGTGCGGCTTTGGCCTCGATGTCGAGGCCGGTGAGGATGAACTCCATCTCGTTGCGGAAGCCGCCGAGGGTGTTCAGCGAGACCTTGAGCTGCGGCGGCGGCGCCTCACCGGTGACACCGCTGATCAGCACCCGGTCCTTGCCCTCCTGGCTGAGGGTGATGCTGTCGAGCCGGGTGGTGACGTCCGGGCCCGCGTAGCGCGCGCTCTGGATTTCGTACATGAGCTGGGCTTCGACGGTGTCGACGGTGACCGCGCCACCGGTGCCGTCGTGCTTGGTGATGACGCTAGAGCCGTCGCGGCGGATCTCGGCGATCGGGAAGCCGGGACGGCCGATGTCACCGAGCTCGGTGAAGAAGGCGAAGTTGCCGCCGGTGGCCTGGGTGCTGCACTCGATCACGTGGCCCGCGACGACGGCGCCGGCGAGGGCGTCGTAATCGGTTCGGCCCCAGCCGAAGTGGGCCGCGGCGGGACCGACGATCACCGATGCGTCGGTGACCCGGCCGGTGACGACGATGTCGGCGCCGGAGTTCAGGCATTCGACGATGCCCCACGCGCCGAGGTAGGCGTTGGCGGTGAGCGGCTGACCGAGACCGAGCTCGCCGGCGCGGGCGACCAGGTCGTCACCCTCGACGTGCGCGATCTTGGCGTCCAGGCCGAGGTCGGCGGCGACCTTGCGCAGCCGCTCGGCCAGCCCGGCCGGGTTCAGGCCACCCGCGTTGGTGACGATCTGGACGTTCTTCTCGAGCGCGAGGGCAAGACAGTCCTCGATCTGCTTCACGAACGTCTTGGCGTAGCCGAGGCTGGGGTCCTTCATCCGGTCGCGGCCCAGGATCAGCATGGTGAGCTCGGCGAGGTAGTCGCCGGTCAGCACGTCGAGCTGCCCGCCCTCCAGCATCTCGCGCATCGCGCTGAGCCGGTCGCCGTAGAAGCCGGAACAGTTGCCGATCCGGATCAGGTCCGGGTCCGCCGAGAGTGCACTCATGAATCCCAGGATCACATCGGTTCAGAAAAAAAGCAAGCATGCGTGCTTGTTAATTGCAAGCAATCGACCAGGCAAGATGGAACTCATGTCATCGGTCCTCCTCTTCGCCCTGGCCGGATTCCTGCTCGGCGGCGCCTACACGACCTGGAAGAACAATCGCGCGATGTCGATCGCCCTGATCGCCGCCGCCGTCCTCGCCGCGGTCGGCGCGGTGCTCTGGTTGCAGTAGCCAAGGTTTTCGAAAGCCCGGGGCAAGGCGATCGCAGTTAGCTCTGGGGCATGTTCACCTGGTACGTCGGCCTGCTGGCCGTCAGCGGCATCGCAATGATCATCATGGCCAACGTCGGGAACGGGCAGAGCGATCTGGCCCGTGCCCTCAACGCCGTCTTCGGCGTCGGGTTCCTCGGCTACGCGGGCTACCTGGCGTTCGTCTTCGAGGGCGGCAGCTACCTGATCTTCTTCCAGGCGTTCATCCTGCCGGTGCTGCTCGCGATCAACTTCGTGAAGTCGGCCAACTGGACCGCGCTGACCACCAGGCCCACCCCCACCCAGCAGGCCTGGCGCGCCTACCAGCGCGAACAGCAGCGCGGCTGACTCAGCTGGTGCTGAGCCTGAAGATGCGGACGTCCTCCGGGACACCGTTGAGCGGTGCGGCCCAGAAATTGCGTTTGTAGGGCTTGACGGTGGCGCCCAGTTCGTCGAGGGTTTCCGGGCGCAGGGCGGCGAGGGTGGTGCTGGAGAGCATCATGTTGCCGTTGCCGCCCGCTTCCATCATCCGGGCGGCGATATTGACGTCGACGCCGAGCCAGTCGCCGCCGATCTCGCGGGGGGAGCCGGTGTGCAGGCCGACGCGCATGCGGGGCTTGTAGCCGTCGATCTCGACCGCGGCCAGGTTGCGCCGGGCGGCGATCGCGGCGCGGACCGCGCGGTCGGGGGACGAGAACACCGCCATCAGGCCGTCGCCCATGCGTTTGACCACCTGGCCGCCACGCTCGGCGATCGGCGGCTCGATGGCCTTGGCGACCTTGCGCAGCAGTTCCAGGGTGCGCTCGTCGCCCGCGGCGAGCGACCAGCTCGAGAACGCCACCAGGTCGGTGAACACGATGGTCACCTCCTCGGTGCCACGGCCACGGCCGATCCGCTCCAGCGCGGCCTGCCAGACCTGCAGCGCGCCGAAACCGATCTCGCGGGCCGCGCTCGGGTTGCCGCCGACGATCTTGTCCGCCGCCCGCGCCACCGCGCGGGCGCCACCGGGGCCCGTCACCGACAGTGGATCGCCGAACGCCGGGTCGCCGGGGAGCTGATGCCTGGCCTTGCGCACCGCGCCGATCACATCGGCGCGACGGTTGGCCGCCTGCAATTTCGACGAGAACTGGGCGCGCCGCCGACCGGATCGCGCCCCGGCGTCGTCGGCTCCCGCCTGCGACGCGTCGGACTGCCCACTCCCGGTGGGCTCCAACGGGATCACCACCTCCGCAGCAGCGTCGCGCTGCCGTGGATCCACCCCGCCAGAAGGCGTTTCACTCACGCTCCGAGACTATCGCACCGAACGACGACCGCCGGTCCGCTGCTTGTGTACAGCGGACCGGCGGTCGTACCTTCGGCAACCGGGCAGCGGAAGCCGAAGGCCGGGTCGCGCGACCTCCCGACAAGGTCGCGGCCCTCGCGGCCCGGGCTCTTGCGAGGGCAGCCCGGGCTGGCTTGTCAGGCGTCGCGGCGGTTGACCACCACGAGCGCACCGGCGAACACGATCGCCACGAAGGCGGCGAAGTAGATCAGGCTGCCCCACACGCCCCAGTGCCAGTTGCCCGCGACCTCTTCGACGGTCAGGAAGCGCTGTGCGTTCTGGAACGGCAGGAACGGCTTCACGGTGCGGCCGAAGCTGCCGAACGCGCCGAGCAGACCCTCCAGCAGCAGCGACCACAGCACGATCAGCGAGATCGCGGCGGCGGACTGGCGCACCAGCACACCGACGCCGATGGCCAGCACCACGCACAGGAAGGCGTAGATCGGGATGCCGTAGATGGCCCTCCAGTTGCCGTCGAGCACCAGCAGCGGCGCGTCGTCACCGACGAACAGCTTGGACACCACGAAGGCGACGAGCGCGAGCACACCGGTCAGCACCGCCGCGTACACGCCGACCAGGCTTGCCTTGGACAGGATGACCTTCGACCGGTTCGGCACCGCGAGGAAGCTGGCGCGGATGACGCCGAAGCGGTATTCGCTGGTCACCGTCAGCGCGGCCATGATCATCAGCACCATCACGCCGAAGCCGGAGACGCCGGAGGTCACCAGGCTCGGGGTGAGCAGGGTCGGCATTTCCCCGGGCGGGGTGTTCTCGGCCTTGGTGACCAGCGCGATCAGCACGGCCAAGCCGATGCCGAGGAGAACCACGATCGCCGAGCACCACCAGGGCGACCGGGTCGAGGTGAGCTTGATTCGTTCCGCAGCGAGCACGCCCATCAGAGCGCACCTCCCATCACCTGGTCGAGGCCTGCGCCGTGGTACTCCACCGCGCCGCCGGTCATCCGCATGAACGCCTCCTCGAGGGAGGCCTGCTGCGGTGCCAGCTCGTAGAGCGTGACGTTGTTGGTTCCGGCCACCTTGCCGACCTCGTCGCTGGTCACGCCCGCGACGATCAGCGCGGCATCGCCCTCCTCCCGCACGGTCATGCCGTGCGAGGTGAGCAGGCTGCGCAGCTGGTCCAGCTGGGGACTGCGGACCCGGACCGACTGCTCGGAGGCGCGGTCGATGAAGTCCTTGGTGGTCGTGTCGGCGATGAGCTGACCGCGGCCGATGACGATCAGGTGCTCGGCGGTCTGCGCCATCTCCGAGAGCAGGTGGCTCGACACGAGTACCGTGCGGCCCTCGGCGGCCAGCCGCTGCATGAACCGGCGGATCCACAGGATGCCCTCGGGGTCGAGACCGTTGACCGGCTCGTCGAACAGCAGCACCTTCGGATCACCGAGCAGGGCGCCCGCCAGGCCCAGCCGCTGGGACATACCCAGCGAGAAGCCGCCGGCGTTCTTGCCGGCGACCTCGGACAGGCCGACCAGCCGCAGCACCTCCTCGACCCGCGACTTCGGCAGGTCGTTGGACACGGCCAGCCACTCCAGGTGCGCACGCGCCGAACGGTTCGGATGCACCCACTTGGCATCCAGCAGCGCGCCGACCTGGGTCAGCGGACGCTCCAGATCCTCGTAGCGCTTGCCGTCGATCAGCGCGGTACCCGACGTCGGCCGGTCGAGGCCGAGGATCATCCGCATGGTCGTCGATTTACCGGCACCGTTGGGTCCGAGGAACCCGGTCACCTGTCCTGGATGGACGGTGAACGAGAGATCCTGCACCGCGACGGTCTGGCCGAATTGCTTGGTCAGGCCCCTCAGCTCGATCATGCGCCCCAGCTTGCCCGACAAAGCCGGCGAGCGCGTCGCCGCGAGGTCGCGAGTCGGGTCATCCTCGAGGATGACCCGACCCTGAGGCAGGGACTACCGCGCTGGGGAGGAAGCCTGAGCCCAGAACCGCTTGGGGATCCGGCCCGCCTCGCGCGCGAGGTAACCGGCACGCACGGCCGCCGCCATCGCCGAGGCCATCAGCTCCGGCTCGCGCGCCCTGGTCACCGCGGTGGCCAGCAGCACCGCCGAGCAGCCGAGTTCCATGGCGAGGGCGGCGTCGCTCGCGGTGCCGATGCCCGCGTCGAGGATGACCGGCACGCCGGCGGCGGCGACGATCATCTCGATGTTGTGCGGGTTGCCGATGCCGAGGCCGGTGCCGATCGGGGAACCCAGCGGCATGACCGCGGCGCAGCCCGCGTCCTCGAGGCGCTTGGCCAGCACCGGGTCGTCGTTGGTGTAGGGCAGGACGACGAAACCGTCGTCGACCAGTTGTTCGGCGGCGTCGAGCAGCTCGAACGGGTCGGGCAGCAGGGTGCGCTCGTCGGCGACGACCTCGAGCTTGACCCAGTTGGTGTCGAGCGCCTCACGCGCCAGCTGCGCGGTGAGCACGGCCTCGGCGGCGGTGCGGCAACCCGCGGTATTGGGCAGCAGGGTGATGTCGAGGCGCTTGAGCAGGTCGAGCACGCCGGTGCCACCCGCCGCGTCGACCCGGCGCATGGCCACGGTGGTGAGCTCGGTGCCGGAGGCGATCAGCGCCTCTTCCAGGACGGCCAGGTTCTCGGCGCCGCCGGTGCCCATGATCAGGCGCGAGCCGAACTCCTTGTCCGCGATGCGCAGTGGCGCGGGCTCAGCCACCCTGCACCGCCGTCAGCACCTCGATGGTCCAGCCACGGCCGACGGGCTCGTCCCAGCGCGACTTCGGGAACACCGCGCCGTCGACGGCCAATGCCACGCCCTGGCACGGCAATTCGAGCCTCGTCAGCAGTTCGCGGATACTGAGCGGCTCAGCGAACTCGTGGTCGACACCGTTGACGGTGACGCCGATCGGAATGGTCGAGGTCATCGAACTCCTCCTGGGGACAGCTGCAACGCCGGAAAGCGCTGCGGGGAAGCGAGTTCCGCGATCGCGGGCGACTCGTCGTCGAGCAGCGCCGGGACGAGGGTCGCGGTGAGGGCGAGGGTGAGCATGCCGTTGCGGCCGTGGCCGGTGGCGGCGAGCACGCGGTCGTCCAGCGGGCCGAGTAGCGGCAGGTTGTCGGGCGTACCCGGCCGGGAGCCCGCATTCGCTTCGGCCAGTTCGTATTCCGAGATGCCGGGCAGGATCGCTTCGGCGTCGGCGATCAGGTCGCGCACGCCGCCGACGGTCACCGTGGTGTCGAAACCGGCCTCGTATTGGGTGGCGCCGACGACGATGCCGTCCTCGCGCGGCACCAGGTAGACCTGCCTGCCGTGCACGCGCGCCCGGATCACCCGGCTCGGCGCCGGACTCACGCCGGGACGCTGCCGCAGCCGCAGGATCTCGCCCTTCACCGGTCGCACCGGCAGGCCGGGCCACAGGTCGGCGGAGTGGGCGCCCGCGGCGAGCACCACCCGGTCGTGCGGTAGATCGTCCAGTGCGCCAACGGCTTCCGTGCGAATCTCGACACCGGCGGCGATACACGCAGCATGCAGGGCACGCAGCACCCGCCGGTTGTCGACCGCGGGTTCGGTGGTGGCCAGCAGACCGGCCCGCACGGTGCGGGCCAGTACGGGCTCCACCGCGCGCACCCCGGCGCGGTCGAGTATCCGCAGTTCGTGACCGAAACCGGCCAGCCAGTCAGCGACGGTGCGCAGGTCGGCGGCATCGGCGCCGTCGAGGGCGACGGTCAGCGTCTCGTCGGCGACGAACACCGATTCGCCGGTCACCGCGCGCAGCCGCTCGGCGAACGCGGGCCAGGCGTCGAGCGCTGCGGCGCCGAAGGCCAGCACCCGGTCCTCACCGGGCCAGCCCTCCGACAGCGGCGCCAGCATGCCGCCCGCCACGAAAGACGCGCCGGAGCCGGGCGCCGGATCGAAGACGGTGACGGTCCAGCCCGCCTCGGCGGCCTGCCATGCGACGGCGAGTCCGACGGCGCCGCCGCCAACGACCGCCAGAGTTCGCATCACCGTTCCACCTGTCTTTTTCCGCCTGTCGAACGCCTCGGCGTTCGCGTCTCCACGGTAGCGCGACTACCGTCGACACCGTGCAGCCCTCCCACCCGAATCGTTCCGTCCCGCCCAGGGAACGCCTGGCCGGCGCACTGCTGTATCTGTGCACCGACGCGCGCCGGGACAAGGGCGATCTGTCCCGGTTCGTCGATGCCGCGCTCGCCGGCGGTGTCGACATCGTGCAGCTCAGAGACAAGGGGTCGCCCGGTGAGGCCGAATTCGGCCCGCTGGAGGCCAAGGCCGAGCTCGGCGCGCTGGCCGAGATCAGGGCGGCCACCCGCAGACACGGTGCGCTGCTGGCGGTGAACGACCGCGCCGACATCGCGCTGGCCGCGGGCGCCGACGTCCTGCATCTCGGGCAGGACGACCTGCCGCCCGCCTACGCGCGCCGCATCCTCGGCCCCGATGTGGTGATCGGCCGATCCACCCACAACCGCGCCCAAGCCGGTCTCGCCGCGATCGAGGGCCATCTGGACTACTTCTGCACCGGCCCGATCTGGACCACCCCGACGAAGCCGGGCCGTCAGGCCGCCGGCATCGACCTGGTGCGGTCCACCGCCGACGCCCATCCGACGATGCCGTGGTTCGCGATCGGCGGTGTCGACGCCGAACGGCTGCCCGAGGTGCTGTCCGCGGGCGCACGACGGGTCGTCGTGGTCCGTGCGATCACCGAAGCCGCCGACCCCGAGACCGCGGCGCGGGAGCTCAAGCAGGCCCTGCTCGCGGCTGCCGACTGAGCCAGGGCCGCCGCGGTCCAGCTCGGGCGCGGGTTCAGGACAGCAGCTTGGTCAGCGCGGCGGCGAGTTCGCCGGGCTGCTCGGCGCCGATCGTCACCTCGTCGCCGGGTCCGTCGGGCTGGGTGTGCAGCCAGAAGAACCCCCGATCCGCGATCTCGACCGTGCGCGGCAGATCGGTCACCGGCGCGGCCGCGAATCGCAGGCGCACCGGCACGGCACGCAGTTCGAGCCAGGCCAGCGCGAAACCCGGGTGCAGCGGCAGGTCGGTGACCTCGTCCTCGGGCACCCAGACCAGCTCGGAGCTCTCCTTGTTGGCGACGGTGGCCAGCGGGCTCTCGGCGTCGGCGACCACGGTGGTGTAGGTCCAGCCGCTCGGCGCGGTCATCGTCAGCCGTTCGGCGCGCACGCGCAGTAGGTCGGCGGTGATGCCCGCTTCCTCCCAGGCTTCCCTGACCGCGGCGTGTTCGGCGCTCTCGTGGGAATCCCGCGCACCACCGGGGATGGCCCAGGTACCGCCCTGATGGCTCCACGGCGCCCGGTGCTGCAACAGCACCGCCGAACCACCACGGGGCAGCGGCGCGCGCAGCAACAGGCCCGCCGCACCGTACTTGCCCCAGTGCCGAACTCCGCCCGGGCTGTTCGACCAGCCGTCTCCGTCACCGCGCATCCAATACTCTTTCCTCCGTAGCAGCCGAGCAGCAACCGCTTCGGGGGTGTCTGAGGGGCTGCGCCACCGGTAGGACCACAATAAACTCCGCACCATGAGGGGTGCGCGGACAGCACGGGGAGGTGAACGATGGTCGACTCGGGGAAGCGCGATGCCTCGACCGAAGTGGCGGCCGTTCGTTCCGGCCCGTCGCCGCAGGCCACGGGTGGTGCGAACGGCACGAAGCGGGCAGTCGTCAAGCCGGTGACGGGTAGGCGCACGCCGATGCGGCGGCCCGCGATCGTCGCCGAGCGCCCGCCTGCTCCGGATGTGAAGGCGCTGCGCGCACTGTTCGATCCGGCACGTCTGCGTGGTTTCGTGCAGTCCTCGCCGGGCCGGCTGATGGTGGCCGGACTGGTGCTGATGGTGTTGTGCGTGACGGCGGGCGCGGTGACTTCGGCGACCGTCAGCGACCGGCAGCAAGCGCTCGGCGTCCTGCTCGACGACACCGAACCCGACGCGCACTCGGCCAATCACCTCTACACCTCCCTCTCGATCGCCGACGCCGCCGCGGGCACCGCGTTCCTGGCGGGCGGGCTGGAACCGGCGGCCGTGCGCGATCGCTACACCCAGGCCATCGGTGAGGCCGCCGCCGAGCTGGTGACCCAGGCGGGCCACATCTCCGTGGAGGAGGCCGCCGACCCGGCCGGCACCGACCGCAAGCTGCGCACCGGCATCGCCACCGGCCTGCCCGTGTACACCGGTCTGATCGAGACCGCGCGCGCCAACAACCGCAACGGCTACCCGGTCGGCGCGGCCTACCTCAGCGAGGCCTCGCATCAGATGCAGACGACGCTGCTGCCGATGGCCGAGGAGCTGGAGAGCCACCGGCTGGATGCGATCATCGCCGCACAGAACCGGCATGTGCTGCCGCCGTGGCCCGCGATCGTGCTGCTGATGCTGACACTCGGCGCGCTGATCTGGGTCCAGGTCGAACTGGCCCGCCGGTCGCGGCGTGTATTCAATATGGGACTACTGATCGGCACCGGCGCGCTGGCGCTGACCCTGATCTGGACCGTGGCGGCGGGCTCGGTGTCGGCGGTGTCGATGATCCAATGCCGCGACCAGGGCGCTGTCCCCGCGGCCCGGCTGGCCGAGAGCCGCATCCTGGTGCAGCAGGCCAGGTCGGCGGAGATGGTGAAGCTGGTGCGCCGCGACGCGACCGGCGACTACGACCGTACCTTCGACGCCAACACCACCCGGCTGGCCGAACTGCTCGACGGCTACCCCCGGGACGCGCCCGCCCGCGGCGAGGTCGCCGACGCCCACACCGCGCTGGCCCGCTGGCAGTCCGCGCACCAGCGGATGAACGACACCCTCGCCCGCGGCGACTTCACCGGCGCCGCCGCCGTCGCCACCGGCCCGAGCGCCGCCGACGCGGCCGCCCAGGTCGACGCGCTCGACCGGGCGCTCGACAAGGCCGCAGCGGCCACCCGGGACACCCTGCGCGACAGGGTGTCCCAGGCCATCGACGTGCTGGCGTTCCTGGCACCCGGCGCGCTCGTCCTCGGCATCGTGGCCGCCGTGTGCGTCGCGCTCGGCCTGTGGCCGCGACTGCGGGAGTACCGGTGAGGCCGGGGCGCGCCATCGCGGCGCTGCTGCTCGCGGCGGCGGCGCTGCTCGGTGGCTGTTCCGACAGCACCCCGGCGCCCGACAACGGCGCGGTCTACTCCGAACCGCCCCTGCCCGCCAAGGCGATTCCGATCGGCACCGACACACCGCTGCCTACCGCCGACAGCAAACAGTGCGGTGACCCGACGGCCAGCCTGCGGCCGAGTACCTCGCGCGGTCCGACGGTCGACGCCATCCGCGCGCGCGGCAGGCTGATCGTCGGTCTGGACGCGGGCAGCAACCTGTTCAGCTTCCGCGATCCGCTGACCGGGCGCATCGTCGGCTTCGACGCCGACATCGCCCGCGAGATCGCGCGCGACCTGCTGGGCAACCCGGATCTGATCGAATACCGCAGTCTCGCTTCGGAAGAACGTGAACGGGCGCTGCAGGACCACACCGTCGACCTCATCGCCAAGACGATGACGATCACCTGCGAGCGCAAGGAACGGGTCGCGTTCTCCACCGTGTACCTGCGCGCCGACCAGCGGGTGCTCGCGGTGAAGAACTCGGGCATCAACGGCCTGGCCGATCTGGCGGGCAAGCGGGTGTGCGTGGTGCGCGGCACCACCTCGCTCGACCACATCCGCCGCGACCAGCCCGCCGCCACCATCCTGACCGTGCCGACCTGGGCCGACTGCCTGGTGGTGCTGCAGCAACGTCAGGTCGACGCGGTGAGCACCGACGACGCGATCCTGGCAGGCCTGGCCGCGCAGGACCCCTACACCGAGGTGGTCGGCGAGAGCATCAGCCCCGAGCCGTACGGCATCGGCATCCCCAAGGGCGACGACGATCTGGTCCGCTTCGTCAACGCCACGCTCGAGCGCATCCGCAACGACGGCACCTGGGTCCGCATCCACCGCCGCTGGCTCGCCTCCCTCGGGGAGACGCCGAGCCCGCCCGCACCGACGTACCGGGATTGACCGCCATGAGCACGACACCACCGCCGAACGGCGAACCAGCACAGGATGATCCGGAGCATCGGCAGCCGACGCAGCTGACCCCGCGAGACGAGGGCGAACTGCCCGGCGGCTGGACCCTGCCACCGGCACCGGCCGACGACGAGACCCAGCCGCTGCCCATTTTCCCCCCGCACGCGGCCACCGAGATCGCCGCGGGCAGGCCGGCGGAGCCGCAGGCCACCCAAGCCACCCAGCGCCCCGGCTCGGAACCCGGGACACAGCACACCGGTGCGGCCGCCGCCACCGAGCTCGCCCACCGGTCCACCGAACCGCCGGCTACCCAGGCGACGCCACCCGAATCCTGGTCTTCCACACCGCAAACCGGCCCGAGCACCGCGCGATCGGGACGCAGCGTGCGCACCGCCAGATCGCGCCCGACCCGCAGGCTCGGCGCCGGCTTGGTGCCGATCCCGACCGTCTCCCCCGCCGATCCGCGCGCGGCGGTGCTGGCCGATCCGGTGGTGTCGGAGGGCAGGCGGTTCTGCTGGCGCTGCGCAAATCCGGTCGGCCGGTCGACTCCGGCGGGCGCGGCGTCGTCGGCGGGCAAATGCGAAACCTGCGGCGCCGCCTATGATTTCCGGCCTTCGCTGCACGAGGGCGACATGGTGGCCGGGCAGTACGAGATCCAGGGCTGTATCGCGCACGGCGGGCTCGGCTGGATCTATCTGGCCATCGACCGCAATGTCAGCGACCGCTGGGTGGTGCTCAAGGGCTTGCTGCACGCCGGTGATGCCGAGGCGCAGGCGGTGGCGGTGGCGGAGCGGCAGTTCCTGGCCGAGGTGGCGCATCCGAGCATCGTCAAGATCCACAACTTCGTCGAGCACACGGCGGCCGATGGATCCGGCATCGGCTACATCGTCATGGAATACGTCGGCGGCCAATCGCTGCGCGACATTCTCGACACCCTGCCGCCCGGTGAGCGGATGCCGCTGGCCGAGGCGATCGCCTACGTGCTGGAGATCCTGCCCGCGCTGGACCACCTGCACTCCATCGGCCTGACCTACAACGACCTCAAGCCCGACAATGTGATGGTCACCGAGGACCAGGTGAAGCTGATCGACCTGGGCGCGGTCGCCACCATCGAGGCCTACGGCAATCTGTACGGCACCAAGGGTTTCCAGGCGCCCGAGATCGCCAGGACCGGCCCGACCCCCGCCTCCGACGTGTACACGGTCGGGCGGACGCTGGCCGCGCTCACCCTGGCGCTGCCCAGCGAACACGGCCGCTACCTCGACGGCATTCCCGATCCCGCCGCCGAGCCGCTGCTGGCCCGCTACGAGTTCTTCCACCGTTTCCTGCTGACAGCCACCGAAGCCGATCCGGCACTGCGGTTTCCGTCGGCACGGGCGATGTCGGCGCAGCTGGCCGGCGTGCTGCGGGAGATCCTCGCCTACGACACCGGCTCCGAACATCCCCAGCTGTCCACCGTTTTCAGTCCGCAGCGCACCAGCTTCGGCACCGAGGAACTGATCAGCCAGACCGACGCCTATCTCGACGGCGTCGGCCGTTCCCCGCTGCTGGACTCCCACGATGTGGTTGCGGCGCTGCCGATTCCGCTGCTAGATCCGGCCGACCCTTCGGCGCCGCTGCTGGCGGCGACCGCGAACCTGGAGCCGGAGCGAGTACTCGAAGCGCTGCACGACGCCCGTGAGCGCGCCGAGGCCGACCCGGACAACGCGCCCGAGACCCTGGCGGGCGAGCTGGTCTTCGCCGAGGTACGCGCCCGCCTCGACCTCGGGGAATCGGCGGCGGTGCTGCACCTGCTCGAACGCATCTTTGGCGAATCCGATTGGCGCGCAGACTGGTTCACCGGCCAGGCGCACCTGCTCGAACTGGACTACGAGGCAGCCTTCGCCTCCTTCGAGGCGGTCCTGCGGGTGCTGCCCGGTGAGATCGCGCCCAAGCTGGCACTGGCCGCCACCGCGGAACTGATTCTGCAGCACTGGGATTCCGACGCGCCCGAACAGTGGCGATCCTTCGCCGAACGCTATTACGACACCGTCTGGCGCACCGACCGCGCCGTGGTGAGCGCGGCCTTCGGCCTGGCCAGGCAGCTGGCGGTGGCGGGCCGCGTCGGCGAGGCGGTGCACGCCCTCGACGACGTGCCCGCCGCGTCCCGGCACTTCACGACCGCCCAGACCACGGCGATCCTGTTGCTGCTCACCAGCGCTCCCGTCGCCGACCTCGACGAGCAGGTGCTGCGCCTGGCCGCCTCCCGCGCCCAGTCCATCCCGCTGGGCGAGCACCGGGCGACACTCATGCGCACCCTGGTCCAGGGCACCGCGCTGGCCTGGCTGCAGGCCGGGAACACACCGAAACGCCAGGACGCCAAGCTGTTCGGCCGCCCCTTCGACGAACGGGACCTGCGCGACGGCACCGAGGCGGGCCTGCGCGCACTGGCCCGCAACGCCCCGGACCGGGTGCACCGCTACGCCCTCGTCGACCTGGCCAACTCCCTGCGCGCGAAGTCCTGGTTCTAGGCGGTGACCAGCTTGTGCGCGGCGCGGGCGATCGCGAGTTCCTCGTTGGTCGGCACCACCAGCACCGTCACCGGCGCGAACTCCGGCGAGATCGCGCGGATGCCAGGGGTTCTCGTCTCGTTGCGGACCGGGTCGACCTCGATGCCCATGTTCTGCAGCCCGGCCAGCGCGTCGGCGCGCACGGACGCGCTGTTCTCGCCGACACCCGCGGTGAAGACGATGCTGTCGACGGCGCCGAGCTCCACCAGGTAGGCGCCGAGGTAGCGGCGCAGGCGGTGGATGTAGACGTCGTAGGCCAGTTTCGCGGCCGTGTCGCCGTTGTCGATGAGCTGCTGCAACTCCCGGAAGTCGTTCACCCCGGACAGGCCCTTGATCCCGGAATCGCGGTTGAGCAGCTGCTCGACCGCGGGCAGGTCCAGGCCGGCGACGTTCATCAGGTGCGGCATGATCCCGGGGTCGAGATCGCCCGGCCGCGTCCCCATCACCAGACCCTCGAGCGGGGTCAGGCCCATGGTGGTGTCGACCGCGACGCCACCGGCGACGGCCGACGCCGACGCGCCGTTGCCCAGGTGGAAGATGATCTGGTTGAGCTCCTCGGTGGGCCTGCCCAGGAATTCCGCGGCCTTCGCCGACACGTACTGGTGCGAGGTGCCGTGGAAGCCGTACTTGCGGATACCGTGCGCGGCAGCCACTTTCGCATCGATCGCGTAGGTCTTCGCGGCCTCGGGCAGGGTGTGGAAGAAGGCGGTGTCGAACACCGCGACCTCCGGGATGCCGGGCAGCAGTTCCCTGGTCGACTCGATGCCGATCACATTGGCCGGATTGTGCAGCGGCGCGAGGACCGACAGCTCGTCGATGGTGCGCACGACCTCGTCGGTGATGAGCGTCGGCTGCCAGAACACCTCGCCGCCGTGCACCACCCGGTGCCCGACCGCGCCGATCCCGATCGTGGTCAGGTCGATGCCGGTCTCCCGGAACATCTCGAACGCCTGCCGCAGTCCGGCCCGGTGATCCGCGATCGTCCCCTCGTGCACGAGCTTGCGGTCACCGCACTCGTGCACGATCCGGCCGCCGTGCGCCTCGCCGATCTTCTCGACCAGCCCGGAAGCCAGCACCTGCGCCGAATCGGCGTGCAGCAGTTGATATTTGATCGAGGAGGAGCCGCAGTTCAGCACCAGCACCAGGTCGCTCACGCGTCATCTCCCTGAGCCTGGATGGCGGTGATGGCCACCGTATTGACGATATCGGCGACCAGCGCGCCACGGGACAGGTCGTTGACCGGCTTGCGCAGACCCTGCAGCACCGGGCCGATCGCGACCGCGCCCGCGCTGCGCTGCACGGCCTTGTAGGTGTTGTTACCGGTGTTGAGGTCGGGGAAGACGAACACCGTCGCCCGGCCCGCCACCTCCGAATCCGGCAGTTTGGCGCTGGCCACGGCGGGCTCGATCGCGGCGTCGTACTGGATCGGGCCTTCCACCGGCAGCTGCGGCGCCCGCTCGCGCACCAATACCGTTGCGGCGCGGACCTTGTCGACATCCACGCCGGTGCCCGATGCGCCGGTCGAGTAGGACAGCATGGCCACCCGCGGATCGATGCCGAAGCGGGCCGCGGTCTCCGCCGAGGACACCGCGATATCGGCGAGCTGCTCGGAGGTCGGGTCCGGCACCACCGCGCAGTCGCCGTAGGCGAGCACCCGATCGGCCAGACACATCAGGAACACGCTCGACACCGTCGAGACACCCGGCACCGTCTTGATGATCTCGAACGAGGGCCGGATCGTGTGCGCGGTGGTGTGCGCGGCACCGGAGACCATGCCGTCGGCGATCCCCTTGTAGACCATCATCGTGCCGAAATACGAGATGTCGGCCATGGTTTCGCGAGCCCGCTCCAGCGTCATGCCCTTGTGCTTGCGTAACTCGGTGTATTCGGCGGCGAACTCGTCGAGGTAGCCGGAGCTGCGCGGATCGAGCACCTGCGCGGCGGCGATGTCGACGCCGAGTTCGGCGGCGCGGGCCCGCACGGCGGTCTCGTCGCCGAGGATGGTGAGGTCGGCGATCTTGCGCTGCAGCACCCGGCCCGCGGCGCGCAGGATGCGGTCGTCGTCGCCCTCGGGCAGCACGATTCGCTTGCGATCGGCACGCGCCCGGTCGATCAGCTGATACTCGAACATCTGCGGGGTGACCACGTGCGACGGCGGCACCTGGATGCGCTCGAGCAGCTCGGGCGCGTCGACCCGCTCCTCCATCAGCGCCAGCGCGGTGTCGACCTTGAGCGGGCTGCCCGCCCACATCCGGCCGCGGGTGCGGTGCACCGCGCTCGCGGTGTCATAGGTGCCGAGTTCGGTGGTGAGGATCGGCAGCTTCGGGTGCAGGCCCGCCATCAGGCGCGCGATCGCCGGATGGGGGCGGATACCGCCGTTCATGATGATGCCGGCCAGCGACGGAAAACCCTCGGCCTCATGGGCATTCACCACGCTGAGCAGGACGTCGGAGCGGTCGCCCGGCGCGATCACGACCACACCGTCGGACAGGCGTTCCAGGATGTGCTCGGCGGTCATGCCGCCGACCATGATCCTGAGCGCCTCGCGCTGCAGCAGTTCCGGGTCGCCGCTGTAGATCTCGCCGCCGATGGCGCCACACAGCTCGCCCATGGTCGGCGCCATCAGCAACGGCACCTCGGGCAGTGTCCAGGAAGGCACGTCGAAAACGTCCAGGGCGGAACGGATCTCGTCGATCTGGTCCGGCGCGCACCGGTTGGCGACGACCGCGACCAGCTGGGCGTGCTCGGCGGTCAGCTCGTTCGAACACAGCTCGACCAGCTGCTTGACCTCGGTCGGCGTGCGGTCGGCGCCGCGCACCACCAGCAGCACCGGCGCGCCGAGATTCACTGCGATGCGGGCGTTGTAGCGCAGCTCGCTCGGGCTGGCGACGTCGGTGTAGTCGCTGCCGACGATCACCACCGCGTCGCAGGCCTTGGCGACGTCGTGGAACCGCATCACGATCTCGCTGATCGCGGCATCGGGGTCGCGGTGCACGTCCTCGTAGGTGACGCCGATGGCCTGGTCGTAGCCGATGTCGGCGGTGCTGTGCTCGAGCAGCAGTTCCAGGATGTAGTCGGGCTCGGTGGTCGAGCGGGTGATCGGGCGGAACACCCCGACCCGCGCCGTGGTCGCGCACACCATCTGGAGAACGCCGAGCGCCACCGTGGATTTTCCGGTGTCACCCTCGGGTGAGGCGATGTACACGGTGGACGGGGCATGTTCGACCATGGTCGCGAGCTTAGTTAATCGATGGCGATTCAGGTGTTCGGTGTGGCGCGATCGGCCACGTTATAGTCCGGCCCATGACTTCGCAGTTCCCGGATCGGCAGTGGGGTTCCCGCACCGGTCTCCTGTACCGCGCCGCCAACCGCTTCGGCGCGACGAAGCCGGGTTCCTGGCTGATCCGCACGGCGACCCCGCTGGACCGGGCACTGCTCGAGCGCACCGATGCCAAGTACACCGTGCTCGGCCCGATCGGCGCACCGGTGATCCTGCTGACCACCACCGGCCGCAAGTCCGGCGCGCAGCGCACCCAGCCGCTGCTCTACGTCCACGACGGTGACACCCTGTACGTGGTCGGCTCCAACTTCGGCCAGGACCACCACCCGGCGTGGACGGGGAACCTGCTGGCGAACCCGTCGGCCACCGTGGCCATCGCGGGCGAGCGCATCCCCGTCGTCGCCACTGCGGTGCCCGACGCGGACAAGGAAGCCCTGTACACCCGCTTCATCGAGATCACCGGCGCCTACGCCGCCTACCGCGACCGCACCACGCGCAACCTGCGCATGTTCGCCCTGCGCCGGGCATAGCGAGCGCCCGCGCGGCGTTCTTGCCTTGACACCGACGGCAAGGTCTATCTTGGCGGCCACGGTCATCGAGGAGGTCGCATGTTGATCGGCGAACTGGCCGAACGCACCGGTTCCAGTGCCCGCGCGCTGCGCTACTACGAGCAGCACGGGCTGGTCGAGCCGCGCCGCGACGCCAACGGCTACCGGATCTACGACGAGGTCGAATTGCGCGTCGTCCGTAAGATCCACGCGCTGCGCACCGTCGGGTTCGAGCTGGCCGACATGCATCCGTTCGTCGCCTGCCTGCGCGCGGGCGACGGCTCGGGCGACGGCTGCCCCGACTCCGTCGAGGAACTACGCCGCAAACTCGACGAGGTCGACGCGGCGGCCCAGCGGCTCGCCGCGATCCGGCGGCAGCTCGCCGCTCAGCTCGTCGACGCGCTCGCCGCCGAACCCACCGACCCGGCCTGCTCGCTCCGATAGTCGCTCGGCCGGCGAGGCCTGGAAGTGCTTGCCACCCAAGGGGTCATCTGGCGAGCGAACCGGCCCGGCGAGCTGTCGGAACCCGCCGGGCAGTGACGTTCGCGGTCAGCCCAGGGCGCGCAGGCGCGGCGCCAGATCGCGCTTGAACAGGTCGAGGAAGCGCAGCTGGTCGTGGCCGGGCGCGTGGAAGACCAGGTGATTCAGGCCCGCGTCCAGGTAGGGCTTGATCTGGGCGACGGCCTCGTCGGGATCGCTGGCGACGATCCAGCGCTTGGCGACCTGCTCGATCGGCAGCGCGTCGGCGGCGGCCTCCATCTCGATCGGGTCGGTGATGTCGTGCTTCTGCTCGGCGGTCAGCGACAGCGGGGCCCAGAAACGCGTGTTCTGCAGCGCCAGTTCGGGATCGGTGTCGTAGGAGATCTTGATCTCGATCATCTTGTCGATGCCGGCGAGGTCGCGATCGGCCTTGGCCGCGCCCTCGGCGACGGCCGGCAGCAACTTCTCGGTGTAGAGATCCATGCCCTTGCCGGAGGTGCAGATGAAACCGTCGCCCGCGCGGCCCGCGTACCTGGCCACGACTGGGCCGCCCGCGGCGATGTAAACGGGGATGCCGCCCTTGGGCACGTCATAGATGGAGGCGCCGACGGTGTGGTAGTACTCGCCCTCGAAATCGACGCGGTCACCGGTCCACAGCTCGCGCATCAGCGTGACCGCCTCGCGCAGCCGGGCGAAACGCTCCTTGAAATCGGGCCATTCGCCCTTGTAGCCGGTAGCGATCTCGTTGAGCGCCTCACCGGTGCCCACACCCAGCATCACCCGTCCCGGGTACAGGCAGCCGAAGGTGGCGAAGGCCTGCGCGATCACCGCCGGGTTGTAGCGGAAGGTGGGGGTGAGCACGGAAGTGCCGAGCATGATGCGCTCGGTGCGCTCACCGGTGGCGGCCAGCCAGGCCAGCGAGAACGGCGCGTGCCCGCCGTTGTGCCGCCACGGCTGGAAGTGATCGCTGACGGTCGCGCTGTCGAGACCGTGTTCCTCGGCGGCCACCGCCAGCTCGACGAGCTCGCGCGGCCCGAACTGCTCTGCCGATGCCTTGTATCCGAGCTTGAGATCAACCATCTCAGCCACTCCTGTCGTTCGCTTCGTCGCGGCCCCTGCCGCATCGACACTAACCAACACCGCGGGCGACTGTCCGGTAGCCGTGGCTCGCACCGGCACGGGTTTCAGCGGATGATTAGCTGATGACCGCCAAGGATGAGCAGATCTTGTCGTATCTGACCGACATGGACGGCGTGCTGGTGCACGAGGATCAGCTGATCCCCGGCGCCGACAAATTCCTCGCCGAGCTGCGCGACAACGAGATCCCCTTCCTGGTCCTCACCAACAACTCGATCCGCACCCCGCGCGATCTGCAGGCCAGGCTCCGCCAGACCGGCCTGGATATCCCCGAAGAGTCGATCTGGACCTCGGCGCTGGCCACCGCCACCTTTCTCGACGACCAGCGCCCGAACGGCACCGCCTACGTGGTCGGCGAGTCCGGCCTGACCACCGCGCTGCACGAGATCGGCTATGTCCTCACCGACGTCGACCCCGACTACGTAGTCCTCGGTGAAACCCGTACCTATTCGTTCGAGGCGATCACCACCGCGATCCGCCTGATCGACCGCGGCGCCCGCTTCATCGCGACCAATCCCGACGCGACCGGCCCGTCCCGCGACGGCGTCCTGCCCGCGACCGGCTCGGTGGCCGCCCTGATCACCCACGCCACCGGCAAGGACCCGTACTACGTCGGCAAGCCGAACCCGCTGATGATGCGCTCGGCGCTGCGCCGCATCGGCGCGCATTCCCAGACCACGGTGATGATCGGCGACCGGATGGACACCGACGTGATCTCCGGCCTGGAAGCCGGCCTGCGCACGATCCTGGTCACCACGGGCATCTCCACCAGGTCCTCGGTCGAGAAGTATCCGTTCCGCCCCACCCTGGTCGTCGACTCGGTGGCCGACCTGATCGGCCGCACCCGCACCCCCTTCCCGGACTGACCGCCGATGTGAGCTGCGTCTCACCGGAATAGGTTCCACCCTTCGCTGGTTATAGTTGCCATGGCAACCAAAGGAGGGCCCGTGCAGTTCGGAATCTTCACCGTCGGCGATGTGACCACCGATCCCACGACCGGCCGCACCCCGACCGAGGCCGAGCGGATCAAGGCGATGGTCGCGATCGCACAGAAGGCCGAGGAAGTGGGTCTCGACGTGTTCGCGATGGGCGAGCACCACAATCCGCCCTTCGTGCCGTCCTCGCCGACCACCATGCTCGGCTACATCGCGGGCCGCACCGACAACATCCTGCTGTCCACCTCCACGACGCTGATCACCACGAACGACCCGGTCAAGATCGCCGAGGACTTCGCGATGCTGCAGCACCTGGCCGACGGACGGGTCGACCTGATGCTCGGCCGCGGCAACACCGGCCCGGTCTATCCCTGGTTCGGCAAGGACATTCGCGACGGCATTCCGCTCGCGATCGAGAACTACCATCTGCTGCACCGGCTGTGGCGCGAGGACGTCGTGGACTGGGAGGGCAAGTTCCGCACGCCGCTACAGTCGTTCACCTCGACGCCGCGTCCGCTCGACGACGTGCCGCCGTTCGTCTGGCACGGGTCGATCCGCAGCCCGGAGATCGCCGAGCAGGCCGCGTACTACGGTGACGGATTCTTCGCCAACCACATCTTCTGGCCCACCGACCATTTCCAGCGACTGATCGACCTGTATCGCCGTCGCTACGAGCACTACGGGCACGGCAGCGCCGACCAGGCCATCGTCGGTCTCGGTGGACAGGTGTTCCTGCGCAAGAACTCCCAGGACGCGATCCGGGAATTCCGGCCGTACTTCGACAACGCGCCCGTCTACGGACACGGGCCGTCGCTGGAGGAGTTCACCGAGCAGACCCCGCTCACCGTGGGCAGCCCGGAGCAGGTCATCGAGAAGACACTCACCTTCCGCGAGCACTTCGGCGACTACCAGCGTCAGCTGTTCCTCGTCGACCACGCCGGCCTGCCGTTGAAGACGGTGCTCGAACAGCTCGACCTGCTCGGCGAGGAGGTGATTCCGGTGCTGCGCAAGGAATTCGCGGCCCGTCGCCCCGCGCACGTGCCGGACGCGCCGACACACGCCTCGCTGCTCGCCGCCAAGACCACGACGGAGGTGACCGCATGACCATCCGCATCGCGGTGGTGTCGGCCGGGCTGTCGCAGCCCTCGTCTACTCGGCTGCTGGCCGACCGCCTGGCCACCGCCACCGCTCGCGACCTGCGCGCGGCGGGCGGCGAGGTCGAGCTGGAGTTCGTCGACCTGCGCGACCATGCCCGCGATCTCGCCGACAACCTGCTCACCGGGTTCCCACCGCCCGCACTGCGGACGACGATCGACAAGGTCGTCTCCGCCGACGGGCTGATCGCCGTGACGCCGATCTTCAGCGCCTCCTACAGCGGTCTGTTCAAGACGTTCTTCGATGTGCTGGAACCGGATTCGCTGGCCGGACTGCCGGTGCTGACCGGCGCCACCGGCGGCACCGAGCGCCACTCACTGGCGCTCGAGCACGCGGTGCGCCCGCTGTTCACCTACCTGCGCTCGATCGTCGTCCCCACCGCCGTCTACGCGGCATCGACCGACTGGGGTGCGCACGGCGCCGACCAGGCACTGAACAACCGGATCGACCGCGCCGCAGCCGAATTCACCGGCCTGCTGCTCGGCCGGACCGCCACCCGGCCCACCGACCCCTACACCGAGACGACCCCGTTCGAGGATCTGCTCGCCGCCAACCTCCCCCGCTGAACCCACCCCAAGAAGGAGCACTCATGACCACCGCACTCGCCACCGGCCTCACCGCAGGCACCTGGGCCATCGATCCCACCCACTCCACCGTCGGCTTCTCCGTACGCCACCTGATGGTGAGCAAGGTCCGCGGCCGCTTCACCGACTTCGACGGCGCACTGGTCGTCGGCGCGGACGGCACCGTCTCCGCCCACGCCGAGATCCGCGTCGACTCCCTCACCACCGACAACGCCCAGCGCGACGGCCACCTGCGCACCGCCGACTTCTTCCACGCCGAACAGTTCCCGGTGATGACCTTCACCTCCACCGGATTCCGCGGCGAGGGCAGTGAATTCGTCGTCGACGGCGAATTCACCGTGCGCGGCAACACCAAGCCGGTCTCACTCGAGGTCGAATTCCTCGGCGTCAACCCGGGCATGGGCAACGGCCCGGTCGCCGGATTCGAAGCCAAGACCGTGGTCTCCCGCCGCGACTTCGGCCTCGACATCGACATGCCGCTCCCCGACGGCGGCGCGGTCATCGGCGACAAGATCACCCTCACCCTGGAGATCGAGGTCGGCCTGCAGAACTGAGCCCGCACCAACCGTCGCCCTCGCCACCTACCGGTCGGCGGGGGCTTCGTGCTGTCCGGCTACCGCTGCTCAGAGACGCAGCTGAAGTAGAACGCGATGCCGATGGTGAGCGAGGGCCCAGGGCTGGAAACCCTCATCCCTCGCCCGACCAGGACTCCTGGTTCCTCCAGGGCTGCGACACATTCGAGTGGTCGACTACTCATGTACTCGGCGTAGCCGCGCGCGCACACTGGATCCATGGCAGACCGCGAGCTTGTGGCGCAGCGGGTACAGAAAAGGGCAGGTCATGGCCATATCGAGCGGCGTTAGGACACTCGGGAACAACATGAGCACGGCAGTGGACCGGCATGTGTGGCCGCGCCCACCCGGTGTTTGCACACTGACCCTGGAGTCCGGAAATGGAACTCGCCGCGAGTACCGCCTCGATCGCTACGCGGGCATCATTTCCATCGGGCGCTCGGACGCCGCCGACATCGCGGTTTCCGAGGATTCGACAGTGTCGCGTCTGCACGCCGTCATCGAGCAGATCTGTGACTGCTGGGTCGTCGTCGATGACGGAATGTCGACAAATGGGACATTCGTCAACGGCGAGCGCATCGGCGGTCGCCACACCCTCGAATCCGGCGATACCCTCAAGGTCGGGCAAACGGTGTTCACGTTCAGCGAGGGCACCCATTTGCTGGGCGAGGAAGTGCCGACGACGCCCGTCTTGCGGGTATCACGGAATTCGCTCACCGATGCCCAATACCTGGTGCTGGAGGCGCTGTGCGGGTCCTGCGGGAGTGAGATCGCGCATTGCTACCCCGCGTCGAATTGCCGGATCGCACAGGATCTGTGCCTCAGCATCGCCACCGTGAAGACCCACCTGCGGGCACTGTACCGAACGTTCCAGGTCGACGACTTCCCGCAGAACCAGAAGCGTGTGGTTTTGGTCGAGCGAGCCCTCGCGAGTGGCGTGCTGACCGACCGCAAGCCCGGTGTCGCCGGCTGATATCCCCGTCAGATCGGGCGGAATCCCGCTCCGACACCACCGCGCGCATCGATGTCGCCGAGGATATCGGTGATATTCATGCCAACCTCCGGTCCGATGCACGGCACGTAGAAGTACCCGTTGACCATGCCGACAAGAGTGGTCCCGACCACGACAGGTCCGCCGGAGTCACCGGAGATGACACAGATCTGCGTCACGGTCGCGATGTTGGATTGCAGCGGGTCACCCCAGGTGATCCCACAGGTCTGGCCGGTGGTCCGGCCTTCTTTGCAGGCGATAGCGGGGAACTGCGCGGGACCGCCGGTCCCGGTGATCGTGGTGTTGCCGACGCGGTTCACCGGAACGACCGCGGCCGGGTCGAAGGTGATCACGGCGTAGTCCATTTTTTCGTTGAGGTAGGCGATCTTGCCGACGACGCCTGCGTCGCGATTCGCCTCGGCGGTGATGTCGGCGCCCTGGGGACCGCAGTGCGCGGCGGTGATCCCGACCAGCCGGCCGCCGGAATCGTGCCCGATCGTGGTGAGCGTGCAGGTGGCGTCGTTGACGCCGATGCCGGAACCGCCACCGAGGATTGCTGGATCCGCGGCGTGCGCCGCCCCGATCTGCCCGGCCATCGTCGCGCCGAGGGCTGCCAGTACTGCGCCTACTGCTGCGATTGCTTGTGACATATCCGATCCGTTCCGTTGGACGCGGCTATCTCTGACCGAAACCATAGCAAGTCCACATCAGACCACGTAAGCCGTTCCGTCCGGGCGCGGCGCGATGCTGCCTCCGTGGCGGGCCGACGCCCATCGGCACCGCCGCGCATCTTGATAGGGTGACCAACGCTGGTGGTACCCAAGGGGGAGATGTGCAAGGCAACGGGGACTGGTGGTCGGCGCCCGGCGAAGCGGCGAGACACGCAGGGGCGGCGGCTCCACCCAACGGCATGCCCGGCTATCGGCCCGGCCACCCCGGCTATCAGCCGAACCCCGGCTACCCGCCCAACGCGCCCGGCTACTACCCCAACGGTGGTTACGCCATGCCGCCGGGACAACAGCTGCCGATGCGCCCGCCCTACGGTGTGCCGCCGCGCCGGTCGTCGGGGAACGGGTGGATTCTCGGGCTGCTCGGCGCGATCGTCGCCGTCGTCCTCCTCGTGGTCGCCGCGGTCGTCTTCGTGGACAACAGCGGCACCAGCCCGGACGAGATGGCCGAGGTGTTTCCCGCGCTGGTCGAGCCCGACGGGTCGACCGGGTACGACGACCAGAGCTGCTGGCACGAATCCGACGGCAAGGTGCGCGCGCCGAAGAACGACGCCCTCCGGCTCGGCAACTGGACCGACGCCTGGGACTGCTGGGGTCATGTCGGCAAACCGACCTACGTCGTGCTGGCCTACCCCGAGCAGTCCGACGCCTCGAAGGCGATCGACCAGCTGCCGCCGAACAAGAAGAGCTTTCTGACGTACAACGCCTACAGCTGGCAGACTCCCGATACCGCCAACCCGGTGCAGTTCTGGAAGGCGCACGCGTTCACCGACAGCCGCCGGAGCCGCTTCATCGTCCTGGCGCAGGAGCAGTACTGGCCGACGCTGGCACAGGGCAAGAACCTGCACGACTTCGACCGCTGGTGTGTCGCGATGTTCAACTAGCCGACTCGTCGGCGGCGATGATCGTGTCGAGGGCGGCGGACAGGCGCGTCAGCACCGCCACGGTCTCGGCGAACGCCGCCGGTCCGAGCGCGTCGGCCAGCCGCCGCGCCATCACCGCGTGCTGCGGATCGATGCGCCGGATGGCCGCCTCACCCGCCTCGGTGACCGCCACCAGCTTGGCCCGCTTGTGCGCGGGGTTGGGGCGGTATTCGCACATCCCCTTGCCGACCAGCAGGTCCGCGACCCGCTGCACGCTCTGCCTGGTGATGCCCATGGCGCGGGCGATCCCGGCGACCGGCAGCGGCTGTTCCTGCACGGCGGCCATCACCTGCCACCAGGCGACGGAGATCCCGGCGGGTGCGGCCAATCCGTCACCGATGGTGAGGAATTGGCCGTTGAGCCGGTAGACGGTGAGCGCGGCGCCGTCGAGTAAGTCCTGTTCCTCGTTCAACCGGCGAGGCTCCCTTCGTAGTCGGCGAGTACGGCGTACCCGGCCGGGTCCTTCTGTGCGAACAACTGGTACCAGGCGTCGAGGACGCGCGGCTCGTACAGGTCGAGGCGGGCGAAGATCTCCCGCGCGAACTCGAACGGGGACATGGCGTCGGCGGTGATGACATCGCGATCGGTGACGGCCGGCGCCTCCACATAGCGATCGGCGCCCGAATATCCGCTGTAGACGAGGTATTCGGCCGCGTTGGAGGTGTGCGCGCGGTCGTCGAGCAGCCCTTCCCTGGCCAGCCCGAAGGTGGCGCCGCAGATCGCGGCGATCGGTACGCCCGCCGCGACGAACTGTCTCGCCTTGTGCGCGAACGGAATCAGCTCGTCACCACCCCACAGGTCGGCGCCGGGCAGGATCAGCATCGCGCTGTCCGCGGGGTCGAGATCGGCGATCGCCAGGTCGGGCGTCACCCGCATCCGGCCCATCGTGGTGATCGGCTCTGCGCTCAGACCGACCGTCTTGACCTGGAACTTGCCCGGCTCGCGATGCCAGCTGCCGTTGGCGATGTGCGCGGTCGCCGCGCCCACCTCCCAGTCGGCGAGGGTGTCGTAGACGGCTACATGAACTGTTGAGATCGACATGACAGCATCCTGTCATGTTTGACAGAATGCTGTCAATAAGGAAATCGAAACCCACCGACAGGCCGGGCGTCGTACGCTGACGTCATTCGGTGCGAGACAAGGAGACTCAGCGCGATGATCGACCCGGTGCACGGCCTGACGGGAACCCTCACGTCGCCGATCCGGGCGGCCGGTGCGCTGGGCGAGGTCCTCGTCGCGATTCGCGGGGGCACCGAGACCTACCTCGCTCGCGCCGACGAACCGATCGCCGCGGGTTCGACGGTGTTGATCGTCGCGGTCCATCCGGGCCGCCTGGTCGATGTCGTCGCCTGGATTCCGCTCACAGAGGAGAAATGAACATGCTGGGCTATCACGTTCCCGATCCCGACGAAGCCATGCTGGTCAGCGGCGCCAAGACCAAGGACAACGCGCCGTTCAAGGTGGTCATCGGCCGTGGCACCTGGGTGGTGCCGCTGTTCCGCAAGGTCCGCTACCTGTCGCTGGCGATGTTCGAATCCGAGATCAAGGAGCGCTGTGTCACCAAGCAGGCGATCCAGCTCGACGTGCGGGCGGTGATCGCGTTCAAGGTCGCCAACGACACCCCGTCCATCGTCAACGCCGCACAGCGCTTCCTCTCCGAGCAGGAGCAGGAGATGTCGGTGCTGACCGGCCGCATCTTCTCCGGTCACCTGCGCTCGATCGTCGGCTCGATGACGGTGGAGGAGATCATCCGCGAACGTCAGAAGCTGGCCGACGAGGTCCTGCTCGCCTCGAAGGTGGAGATGGGCAATATCGGCCTGTGGGTCGACTCGTTCCAGATCCAGTCCATCGACGACGGCAACCTCGGCTACATCAATGCCCTTGCCGCGCCGCACAATGCGGCTGTGCAGCGCGACGCCCAGATCGCCCAGGCCCAGGCCGCCCAGCGCGCCGCCGAGGCCGAACAGGAATCCCTGCGCCGCCGGGCCGAATACGAGCGCGAGACCTCGATCCTCAAGGCGCAGTATCAGCGCGACATCGACAAGGCCAATGCCGAAGCGGCACAGGCCGGTCCGCTCGCCGACGCCATCGCCCGGCAGGCGGTCCTCACCGCTCAGGCCGAGCAGGCCCGCAAGAACGCCGAACTGCGCGAGCAGGAACTGCAGGCCGAAGTCGTGAAACCCGCACTGGCCGAAGCGGAACGCGTCCGCATCCTCGCCGAGGCCGAAGCCGACCGCACCCGCATCCAGGCCGAAGCCGCCGCCTCCAACAACCGCATCGCCCTGGACCAGCTGCTCATCGAGCAACTCCCCGAGATCGTCAAACAAGCCTCCAACGGCCTCGCGAACGCCAACCTCACCGTCCTCAACGGGCCCGACGGCGTCGGCGAACTCGTCAACGGCATGGTCGGCCAGGGTTTGACGGTCTTCAACTCGCTCCAGAAGGCGTTGTCCAACGGCGAGGCCGACAAAATCTGATCCGGCACCTGGCCGGGCACGATTAACGGTGCCCGGCCGGCTGTCGATCCACTGTGACGAACTCCGAGATCGAAAGGAATGACTGATGGGATGGTGGATCGGTAGCCCAGCACTGGGCGCATCCGAGAACGTGGTCTGGCGCAAGCTCGCCAATCGAACGCAGGGCAGCCGGGCTGTGGGCGGATGTCTCTACCTGACCGAGACCCGTCTCCTCTTCATGCCCACCCACCTCGATGCGATCACCGGCGGCAAGCGCTGGGAAACCCCACTGGCCCAGCTCCGCTCCCTCGGGCAGCAAAGCCCCGACGGAGGCGTGTTCAGCGGCGGCCTCCGCACCCGCCTGCGCATCGACACCGACGCAGGCACCGAACTCTTCGTCATCAACAAGATCGACGAGGTGATCGCGAAACTCGACACCGCAAGGCCCTCGTGACGCCGAAGACAACCTACAGGCGTCTCGTCCTACGATCGACGTAGGCGTTGGTAGCCAATTGCGCCCCATACTGGGCGTCATGAAGTCCATCAGTGTCGGCGAGCTGCGACAGAACCCGTCCGCGATGGTCGCCCTCGTAGAGTCGGGCGAGGTCTACGAGCTGACCCGGCACAACCACCGGGTCGGCTTCATCGTGCCCGCCGTCTCCTCGACCCAGATCATTCCGCGCAAAGTTGCCGGACGGCCCAACACCAGCGCCATCCCCCGCCATGAGCTCAGAACGGCCACCTCGATCGACGAGTTGCTCGAATCCGAGAAGGGCAGGTGGTGAAGTCGTTCTACCCACGGCAAGTACATGGCAACCGTCGCCGAGTACCTCGGGTTCCCGGTCTACGACCCGGTCCGGTAGGCCGGTGAGCACCGAAACAGGAATCGCCCTGGACTATCCGGTCCAGGGCCGATTCCTGTTCGTACTAGCTCAGGGCGTGGTCGAGGTCGTCGAGGAGAAGGTCGCCGATGTTTTCGAGGCCCAATCTAGATGCGGACGACGCCGCCCGAAAGGCTGATGGAGGATCGGCCTTTTCGGCGATAGCTCGTTAGTTCGTACCGGCTGGAGTCCTCCACGGTCACACGATCACTTCGGCTGGGTCTCAGCAACCCTCCGAGTCCAGTCGATGACGAATTCTGCAGCTCTCCGCTTGTTCTCGTCCGTCAGGTGCAATGCTCCGCTCTCGGTCACCGTGTTGTACTCGTAGATTGTGAAGGACCCGTTCCATTCACCTATTCGCGTAACAAAAGATATTCTGGGAAAGTCTGCCCAGACTGGATCTGTGGTCACATCCTCTACCCAGATGCGCTCGCCCATCCCGAGAATTTCCCTATACCCTTCCTGTCGCCATACCTCAGCAGGGTGGGAGATGTCGGGAGTGCGCTTCATGTTGATCGCCCCGCTTTGACCATCGTCATTCAACTGACGCAGACCGCAGCTCGCCTCTTGCGGGAAAGGAACGCCATTTAGGTCGCCAGAACCCACTTCAGTGTGCAGATCGCGTGCACGCAACTCGTTCACGAAGAATACGTTCAGAGCAGTGCACAGATCTGATAAAGTTATGCCGGCTTTTGGTTCGACTGTAGGCAATGGCGCTGGCGACGGTTCGACTGAACAGCCGAATATCAGCATCGATGCTGAAGCCATGAAGAAGCATGCCGCAATTCTAGCGATTACAAGATAGCGTCTACGCCTCATGCGACCAGTCCGATTTGTCTCCGTCGTTGACCGAAGCATCGCCGAGTGCTACACGTAGCCCTTCTGCACCGCTTCCATATGATGCCACTACCCCAGGAGGCCAGTGATTATCTGGAATATCCTGCTGCACCTTCAGATCCGACGCAATACTGTTCGCCGCTTTAAGGTTAGCTTGAGCGCTGGTTGCGACTGAAGACGTTATTCCAAGTATGAAGGTGTTCGAAGCCTGAACAACTGTGACCAGATCAGTCGAAGCCGTCAGGGGGCCGAAAGGTAGGTTAAAGAAGGATGACGCCATCTTTGCACAGAATGACGTCACCTTTTCCACCAGTTGCTGCGCTTGCGTCGCTAAGGTTGTATACAGAGTTAGCTCAGCCGCGGCGACAGACTCCAAATTCACTGCGATATTTTCACACAGGCTAGACATAGCCGGAAAGGCCTTGTCTTGCCGAATGCGCAGCTCACGATATCGAGTAGCGGCATCTCCGGTCCATTCACCGATCAAATCCGTCTCACCGAACGAAGTCCGCGCCGCGTAGATATCATTTCTGATCATGCGCCATTGATATGCGAAGTCCATGAACGTGACTGGAATCTCAAGCCCCGGATTCATCTCCGCAAGTTTCTGCCCCGTTTCTCCAAGCGCAGTGTTAATCTTGTCTCGATTCCCCCAGGCCAAGTCAACCTGCGCCTCTACGGTTAGTGCATTGGCGGGATTGACCACAGCTCCGCTGTAACCACCGGTTCGAATAATCTTGACGAGATCTCCGTGCCAATCCTGGACCTTTTGAGGAAGGTTGCCGATAGCGTTCTCGCTAGATCGGATTGCGGCGATTTGTTTCTCAAGCTCTCCGCGAGTATCTGTCACGATGTTTCCCGCTGCGTGTCAAACTCGCCTCTCTGCCTATTAAGCGAGTCGGCCAACCTACCGTTTTCCTCCGCGTACGCCCTGTGCGCAGTTTGCAACACTTCGGCTATATCGCGGCAGACTACTTCTCCCTCAAGTAGGATATCCGAGACATACCCCGGGGAGGGCGCATACTTTACGAGTGCGAGCCCAAACGTTCCAGCTTGATTCTCACCGATTTCTACAGTCGGACGCTTGGCCGCCGCATTTGCGAGATGAGACGCAGCTTCGTACCATTTACTGGCAGCATGGACCATAAGGTCCAGTGAAACCTGTAGTTTATCGGCCATGCGCTTCCACCCCTCCACTAACGAGGTAATCTCTGTGGCGATCCATATGATACTTGAGATCCTCGTCGCTATATTGCGAATAATCCTGTTTTGTAGCGAATACCGGGCGCAGCGATCTGATCTGGTTCGCGCACCATATTAGTTCGTCAGCGAGGCGATGGGTGTCGACCGAAGCGACCCAATTGGGCGATACCGCAATCGACTGCATATAAGTACGGTCAGCATACACAGTGACCGAGTTTTCTCCATCAAGAGATACGCATCCGTGCACTCTATATTCAGCATCCTTAGTCATGTCATTAAAGAGTTCGACATACTCGCCCCAAGTCGCAGTTTCAAGTAGCATAGCCATGATCGTCCGCGTGTCCGGAACCGCCGACTCGCTAACATCCTGTGGTGTCGGCCTAGGGTTGATGGAGTACACGCTCGCTAATCGATCAGAGGCCGCAGACTGGTAGGCTTGCGTCAATTCACCGCCGACCTCATGTGGCCCGACATATCGACTCCAACTTTGACTGAATTCAATCTGTGTAGGCAGAAATCCCCGATCAAGTTCCATGGCAACAAAGCGTGAGCCGCGTCGATCCGGATTCAGTCGAGAATCAGCCGCTGAGCCGCCGGCGAGCAGACTCTCCGCTCGCACTGTTTCAGTCGGCATCGGCTGCGTGTATCTAGCCGGAGTTGAGAGGGAACCTGGCCACTCCTGATTATATGCCGTTTGGCCGCTTTCCTTCGTTGGCTCGTCATGCTTGGCAGAGGCGAATGGCCTACGCCGATCCAACGGCTCCTCGTCCCAGAATTCATCGGGATCGTCATAATGATTGAACCACCCTTGCGTCACAATTGACACCTCCTCATAACGACTACCACATTTCAAAGAACGACCGCGGTGGTCCTGTACGACCCGGCGGGTGGCCTCCTCACCAGTTAGTCTCCTGCTGATCACGCATTGCTCGCAGGTGCGCGTCAATCCATCGAGTCAGCTGCGAGGCTAACGCCGTGTTGTCGCCCGGTGTGATGTGGATCGAGTCGACGGTTCTACGTTGCAGGTAGCGGCCGTCGTCGGCGTAGTCGAGCCATTCGATGAAGTGAGTGGGATCGGACCGGCTGTGGAGGTTACCGGCGCGGATGGAGGCCGATCCGGAGCCGGTCATCGGGCGATCGATGAGGCGTAGGTATCGCTCGCGCGGCGTATTGCGGGCGACATCGACGAAGTAGTTGTCACGCTCGTATTCGAGCTCTCGTGGATGGAGTTCTTCGGGACGTTGCCGGCCTGGCGCACAGTCAGGGACGCGGGAAGCGATTCCCTTTCCGAGGTTCTCGGGGCGGCCTTGGCGGACCCAGATCGGTCCATCGACCCCGTCGATCACGGTTTGGGCAGCGATGACTGCGTAGTAGAGGTCGCGGACGCCGATGATTCGGTGCTGTGTGTGGTTGTGGGAGCGGGCTGCGCCGGTTTCTGCAAAGACCTCGACGCGCAGTACCGAGGTCTCCAGGGTACGGAGAGCTCGGTCGATTGCCGCGGTCTCGTCGGCCGTGTATCGGCCGCGGACGGCGCGGCAGTGTTCGTCGAACCCTTCGCGGTAGCGGAAGCGACTCGTGAAGTGCAGCGGACGAGGGAAACGGTCACGGGCCTCGTTCAGCCACAGGGCGGCGAAGTCATCGGGTTCCCAGTTCCATTCGGACATCAATTGCTCCCGGTGCGGGGCTGTTGCCGGTCTTCACGGGGTGAGTTGGCGGAGGGAAAGTTGCCACCGAGTACCCCACCACTGACCACCAAGGGAAGTTCGCCGAGGAGTTCTTCCGTATTGGCCTCATTGATCAGGTAGTCGGGTGTCTTATGTTCGGACTCGTCGTCTTTGCCCCGGCCTGCACCCGGCCCCATCATGCCCGGCATGCCGGATGCTCCACGGCCACCGGCGACTGCTGCACCACCCGTGGAAGCAGCGGCCGCCAGCGGCGCAATTATCGAGGTGCCCGGTACCGCTTTGCCTGCTCCCGGTGTGCCAGCGACGGGGAGCCCGCTGGTACCGCCGGGCCCACCGCCCGACCCAGGGCTGGTCCCCGGGGAGCCGGGGTTGGTTCCGGCAGGGGACGTGGCAGCCGGTGTGGTCAAGGGGGAATTCGTATCCTGGTCGGTGTCGGCCGGCGTCGTATCTGTGCCGTCATCGTCATCGGTCGAACTGTCTTCCGTCGACGACGGATCTTCGGTTGTGGAATCCTCGGAAGTGGAGTCCTCTGCCGGATCTTCCGACGAGTCGTCCTGGGTGGTTGTCGATGGCTGCGTTGTCCCGGAGTCCGTATCCGGTTGGCCGCCACCGTTGTCCGTGTCGCCGCCGGCGGGGTCGTCTCCCGGGTCGTCCTGTGGCTGAGTCGGGTTGGTCGGTCGCGGCAAGACCGGGATCGCATTGTCGGTGCCAGCGAAGGGAGCCACATATTTGTTGCTCATCACGTCGCGCGCGTCGTCTTCGGCGTCCTCACGCTGCCCACGAACGACCGCCTTGTTCCACGGCATGCTATCGAGGAAGCCAGGATCCACTTCGCCCGGTAGGGATGTTTTGGTATTCACCGCGGATGTGGCGGCGGCTGTGACCTGATCGCTCATGGCGGTAAATGCAGGCGTGAGTTTGTCTGCGTCGGTGGTGTACTGACGGATCGCGTTGACAGATGCGTCCGCAGAACTACCCTCCCAAGCCGAAGCGATCGAGACCTGCATGCGCTGGCGAAACTGCTCGAGCGCCTGCGTCCACTTGGTTCCGGATTCTCGGTATTTCGTTGCGGCGCCGTTGGCTGGGTCGGTCGCGACGTTTTCGAACGCAGCCAGAATCCCCTTGTGAGTCCAGCACAGCGGGATCTCGGTCGCCGGTGGGATCTTCACCGGTTCGGTGCCGGTCATTTCGTCCCTGCCTGTTCTAGGGCCGTCACCTGCGCGTTGAAGCGGCCAGCCCACTCCGCATCAGCAGCCATCAATCGATCGCGGATCAGTTGGTGCAAGGTTCGGATGTCTTCGACGATGGTGTAGTGCTCTTCGAGGACGTCGTAGAAGGAGTCATCACCGCCACGCGCCTTGCTGCGGAAACGAGATGCCATCACTCGCGCCGACGACAGACCTGAATCCGCATCATCACCAATGCCCCACGTCTGAATCTGCGAGATGAATGTCATCTCGGTCTGAATCTGACGGATCGTGTCTTGAAACTCAGTGCACTCGTGATCGATTCGTGCGAACTCCTCAGGCTCCATGCGTAGATTCAAGGCACCTGACCGCGCCTGTTCGATCAAGCCGGTGAACGGGCTCCCGCCACTTTCTCCCGCCAATTTTCCCCTCCTTCAATGCAATACAGCGGTTCAGAGACTTCCCGGGATCGACGGTGCGATTCTCTCCGTGAGAGATCGCGCGATCTGGCAGGAGTCCAGATGGCCGGTGTCGCGCCCGGATGGCGGGTTGACGACGGTGAACTCGACACTGCCGGCCTGTACCGCCACGTTGACCGTGCACACGTCTTTGATGTTCGGCCCCTCGAACTGCCGTGTGGAAATCGCCTCACGACCACCGACCGAGAACTCGGCGGCATCCTGGAAGTGGCGCTCGCGCACCATCGGCACGGTGAGATTGGTCATCCGAACACTCAGGGTGTAGCCGCCACCGCCCCGGTAGACCCAGCCACAGCCCTTCCAGACAACCCCGCCTGGCGCCTCGGTGATTGTCGGCTCCTTCTTATAGAGCCGTTCCTCGGTCAGTACCTGTTCGGGAACATCCGTGCACGGATCGAACCCGGTGGGCACGCTTTTGGCGAGCTCACGTCCGTTGACGGACAACGTCGAAGTCGGAGTCGAACCGCCCTCCCCCGACGCATCACAGCCGACGATCGCGGCCGCGATGCCCGCCACTCCGAGTGCGACGCAGACAGATCTGGCCAAGCGAATCATGTCATTCCCTCCCCGAGGATGTCGCTGGCAGCCTATCAGCCAGTCACGGCCGCACCAGTCGATGACAGCTCGGCAACTGTCAAAACAACAGGGCCAGTAGCCATTCGAAGAGTCTGCCAATCCATCGAAGGATTCGACTGCCCAAGGACGGACCAGCCGACGACGTTCGTTTCGACAGGCTGACCCTGGGCATTCCGCTGGACCTAGCTCAGGGCGTGATCGAGGTCGCCGAGGAGGTCCTCGATGTCCTCGAGTCCGACCGAGATGCGGACCACACCGTCGCTCAACCCGATCGACGCGCGGCCCTCAGGGCCCATCGCTCGGTGGGTGGTCGTGGCGGGGTGGGTGATCAATGTCTTCGCGTCGCCGAGGTTGTTGGAGATGTCGATGATGCGGAGGCGGTTGAGGACCTCGAAGGCGCGCTTCTTGCCGTCGTCGCCGGCGAGTTCGAAGGTGACGACGGTGCCGCCGCCGGACATCTGCGAGGTGGCGAGGGCGTGCTGTGGATGTGATTCCAGGAAGGGGTATTTCACCCAGTTGACCGACTTGCTGGTCTCCAGGAACTGGGCGACCTTCAGTGCCGATTCGGTGGACTGGCGCACGCGCAGCGGCATGGTCTCCAGGCCCTTGAGCAGGGTCCAGGCGTTGAACGGGCTCAGGGCGGGGCCGGTGTGGCGCATCAGGTTCTTGACGGGGCCGTCGATGTAGTCCTGGGCGCCGAGGATGGCGCCGCCGAGGACGCGGCCCTGGCCGTCGATGTGCTTGGTGCCGGAGTAGACGACCACGTCGGCGCCGAGTTCGAAGCCGCGCTGCAGCAGCGGGGTGGCGAAAACGTTGTCCAGCACCACCTTCGCGCCCGCGGCGTGGGCGAGCTCGGTGACCTTGCGGACGTCGACGAGGGTCTGCATCGGGTTGGCCGGGGTCTCGAAGAACACGGCCTGGGTGGGCACCGAGAGCGCCTGCTCCCACTGCTCGAGGTCGTCACCGTCGACGAAGACGGTTTCGATGCCCCAGCGCGGGAGGATCTCGTTGCACACCACGAAGCAGGAGCCGAACAGGCTGCGGGCCGCGACGAGGCGATCGCCGGCCTTCAGCAGCGCGCCGAGCGCGGTGAACACCGCGGACATGCCCGACGCGGTCGCGAACGCGGCCTCGGCGCCGTCGAGCAGGCGGATGCGCTCCTCGAACATGGCCACCGTCGGGTTGCCGTAGCGGGAGTAGACGAAGTGCTCGACCTCGCCGGTGAACGACGCTTCGGCGGCTTCGGCGCTCTCATAGACGAAACCCGAGGTCAGGTACAGCGCCTCGGAGGTCTCCTCGAAGCCGGAGCGGCGCAGGCCGCCGCGGACGCCGAGGGTGGCGGGGCCGACGCCCTCGGGCAGTGGCTTGTCGAACGAACCACCGGTGATCATGCGTTTCTCCTTATGCCTGACGCCACGGCAGGCCGACCGCGCGCCAACCGGTGTTGCCGCGCTGCCCGAACGCGTCGGGGCCACCTTCGAAACCGTCGAGCACGTTGTAGGACGGGGCGATGCCCGCCGCGGTCGCCACGGTCGCGGCGCCGATGGAGCGCTGACCGGAGCGACACAGGAACACCACGGGCGCGTCGGCCGGGCGCTCGGCCAGCGCCTGCTCGAGCTCGGCGGCGAACTTCGGGTTGCGGGTGCCGGTGCCGTCGACCCACTCGATGAAGTGGGCCGGGCGCTCGATCGAGCTGGTGTCGGGGATGCCGATCTGTGCCCACTCACCTTCGGTGCGCACGTCGACCAGCACCGCGTCGGGGTGCTCGGTCAGAATCTCCCACGCCTTCTCAGGGGTGATGTCGCCGGCGTAAGTCATGTCGAAACCTCCTGCGTGAATCCGCTCTTGCCGTGGCGGTTGTCCGGCGCACGGCCAGGTCGTCACCCGGAGCACCCCACCGCGGAGGAGGGTTGCCGACCAGCGAGCCGGGGCTTGGCGCTGGTACTCATGACCTTGCGATCCGAGATTGCCCCGGCACAGGTCACGATGTCAAACGGTTCACGGCGTGCAGACCAGCCAGGCGCCGTCGACCCGGGTCAGGTTCCAGGTGCTGGTGGACGTCGTGTCGCCGATCTGCACGGTGGCGTCGATCTTGGCCCGATCGCCGTTGACGGTCGCCTTGTCGAAACCCTTCTTGTCGATCGTCACGGCCGATTTCGGGCCGCCGAGCCGTTCGGACAGTCCGGATTTCTCCTCGTCGAAGCCGGGGCACGCGACCCCAGGCGGTGGACGCAGCTCACTGCGCGAGCGGGCGTCGATATAGTTGGAGACGGCGGCCGTGAGCCGATCGGCCTCTGTGACATTTTTCTCAGCGGGGGAGAGCAGCCCGCCGAGCACGATGCCGATGAGCACGACGACCGCGATCACCGCGGCCGCTACGAACGGGACGACGGAACGGTTGTCGGTCTGATCCACCACGATGGGCTGGTCTTCCGAGCCTGATTGTTCCTCGTTCATGCTGTAATCCTGACAGACCCGGCGCGGGCAACCACACCGCGCGCCGGGTGGCCACAACGCCGCAGATAGAATTGCCTCCGAATATGGCCTGCTGCCGACGTCGAAGGCAGCTGCCAGCAGCCGGATCGCCAACTTAGCCTAAGCTAAATTGACGCCGTCAACAGTTCTCGACCAAAGGGTGCGCGTAGAAAATGACCGAACAGAGTGCAGCGACCCGCCCGCTCCGCATTGCGATCGTGGGCGCAGGACCGGCCGGTATCTACGCCGCCGACGCCTTGATGAAGTCCGATGCCGACGTGAGCATCGACCTCTACGAGCGCATGCCTGCGCCCTTCGGTCTGATCCGCTACGGCGTCGCGCCCGATCACCCGCGCATCAAGGGCATCATCACCGCCCTGCACAAGGTCCTCGACAAGGACCAGGTGCGGCTGCTCGGCAACATCGACTACGGCACCGACATCACCCTGGACGACCTGCGTCAGTTCTACGACGCGGTGATCTTCTCCACCGGCGCCAACGCCGACCGCGCCCTGCCGATCCCCGGCATCGACCTCGACGGCTCCTACGGTGCCGCGGACTTCGTGTCCTGGTACGACGGGCACCCCGACGTGCCGCGCTCGTGGCCGCTGGACGCGGAGAAGGTCGCCGTCCTCGGTGTCGGCAACGTCGCCCTCGACGTCGCGCGCGTGCTGGCCAAGACCGGTGACGAGCTGCTGCCGACCGAGATCCCGCCGAACGTCTACAAGGGGCTCAAGGAGAACAAGGCCGTCGAGGTCCACGTCTTCGGACGCCGTGGCCCCGCCCAGGCCAAGTTCACCCCGCTCGAGCTGCGTGAACTCGATCATTCCCCGACGATCGAGGTCATCGTCGATCCCGAGGACATCGACTACGACGAGGGTTCCGAGGCCGCGCGCCGCAACTCCAAGCAGGTCGACATGGTCGCCAACACCCTCGAGCAGTGGGCGATCCGCGACCAGGGCAACCGCCCGCACAAGCTGTTCCTGCACTTCTTCGAGTCCCCCGCCGAGGTCATCGGCGAGGACGGCAAGGTCGTCGGTCTCAAGACCGAGCGCACCCAGCTCGACGGCACCGGCAACGTCAAGGGCACCGGCGAGTTCAAGCAGTGGGACGTGCAGGCGATCTACCGCGCCGTCGGCTACCTGTCGCAGAACATCACCCAGCTGCCGTTCGACGACCAGGCCGGCACCGTGCCGAACGAGGCCGGTCGCGTGATCTCCGACGAGACCGCTGAGGGCGACGCCCGTTTCATGCCCGCCACCTACGTGACCGGCTGGATCAAGCGCGGCCCCGTCGGCCTCATCGGCCACACCAAGGGCGACGCCAACGAGACCATCGCCTGCCTGCTCGACGACGCCAAGGACTTCGCCCCGGCGCCGCAGCCCGAGCTGGACGCGGTCACCACGTTCCTCGAGGGCAAGGGCATCCCGTTCACCACGTGGGCAGGCTGGTACCGCCTCGACGCGCACGAGCGCGCTCTCGGCGAGCCCGAAGGCCGTGAGCGCGTGAAGGTCGTGGAGCGCGAGGACATGCTGCGCGCCTCCGAGCCGAACAAGGTCTAGGATCGGACCCCGAGAAGCCGGTGGGTGACAGGACGCCACGTTCTGGAACCCGCCGGCTTTTCTGTTCCACGGCCACCGTCACAACGGCCGGACTGTTCCATTCCGCCGAACTCGAGGCATTCTGTACAAGTGTTCGATGCCCACGTCCACATCATCGATCCGCGGTTCCCGCTGATCGAGAACGAAGGCTACCTGCCTGACCCGTTCACCATCGCCGACTATCGAAAGCGCATGGAGCACTTCGATGTTCGTGGTGGCGCCGTGGTCAGCGCGTCATTCCAAGGCTCCGATCAGTCGTATCTGAAAACCGCGCTGGCCGAACTCGGCGACGGGTGGGTCGGGGTCACCCGGCTGGATCTGGACGCCACCGACGACGAGATCCTCGAACTGGACCGCGCGGGCGTGCGTGCCCTGCGGTTCAATCTCAAGCGCGCCGCCGCCGACATCACCGAGATGACCCTGCAGGCGCTGCGCGCGCACGAGCTGGCCGGCTGGCACGTCGAGCTCTACATCGACGGGCAGATGCTGGCCTCGCTGCAGCCGGTCATCTCCAAGCTGCCCGCGCTCTCGATCGACCACCTCGGCATGTCCGACGAGGGCGTGCCCTATCTGCTCGATCTGGTGGATCGCGGCGCCAGGGTGAAGGCGACCGGTTTCGGCCGGGTCGACATGGACGTCGCGGAGACGATGCGCCGCATCCACGCGGTCAATCCCGGCGCGCTCATGTTCGGCACCGACCTGCCCGGCACCCGCGCGGGCAGGCCGTTCGAGGACACCGATGTGGACCTGATCTGCCAGGTCGTCGGCGCCGATATGCGCGCGGTGCTCGAGGACAACGCGCGCGAGGCCTACCGGCTGCCCGCCGTGAAGCGGTCGGCGACCGACCCACTGCCGACGATGCCGATCCGGCGCACCGACAATCCGACCGTGCCGATCCCCCGCAACCAACTGCCCGGCGCGGGCGAGCACACCCGCCCGCTGCCGGTCATCGAGTAGTCAGGCCAGGATCGAGCCGGTGAGCCACACCCCGGCGGCGACCAGCGCGCCGAGCAGCTCGACCAGCATCGACAGGCCGACGCCCTTGAGCGCGTGCAGCGTCGCGGGCCAGGCCAGCTGGTTGGTCTTCACGCGGTACAGCTCGGCCAGGTACACGCCGAGCACGAAGCCGATGAACAGGCCGACGATCGGGATGACGAAGAAGCCGACGACGCCCAGGATCGCGCCGACCAGCAGCGACCGGTTCGACACCCCCGCCTCGCGCATCCGCCTGCCGGGCCAGGTGTATTTCACGACACCGGAGATGGCCAGCGCGACCGTGGCGATCGCGAGGACCGCCCAGGCCTCGGCACCGCCGGTCATGAAGGCCCACACCGCGATTGCCGCGAAGATCAGGATGACGCCAGGCAGGATCGGAACGATCACACCGATTAGGCCGACCAGAATGACGAGGCCTACGATGACCTCACCCCACACGCTCACTACCGGGTTCCTCCCATTGTGGCGCCGAGTCGCGCCACCCGGAATTCTCACTCATGCCCTACCCGGCTCGCCATCCCGACGCTATTGTCAGAGTGTCAATACCGTTCGACGATGAACAGAGGTCAGGTGTGAGCGAGTCCACCACCGCCAAGCAGGGACCCCTCGCGGGGATCAAGGTCATCGAGCTGGCCGGCATCGGGCCAGGCCCCCATGCCGCGCTACTGCTGGCCGACCTCGGCGCCGACGTGGTCCGCGTGCAGCGTCCCGGCATGATGCCCGGCTTCATGGAGCGCCCGCAGTGGCGTGGCCGGACCATCGTCGAGGCGAACCTGAAGGACCCAGCCGACGTCGCCAAGATCCTCGACCTGGTCGAGAAGGCCGATGTGCTGCTCGAGGGCTTCCGTCCCGGCGTCACCGAGCGCATGGGCCTCGGCCCCGACGACGCGCTGGCCCGCAACCCGCGCCTGGTCTACGGCCGGATGACCGGCTGGGGTCAGCACGGCCCGCTCGCCGATCGCGCGGGCCACGACATCAACTACATCTCGCTGACCGGCGTGCTCAACGCCATCGGCCGCAAGGGTGAGCGGCCGGTGCCGCCGCTGAACATGGTCGGCGACTTCGGTGGCGGCTCGATGTTCCTGGTGTTCGGCGTGCTCGCCGCGCTGGTCGAGCGGCAGAGTTCCGGTAAGGGCCAGGTGATCGACGCCGCGATGGTCGATGGCGCGCTCGCCCTGTCGCACATGATCTGGGGCATGCGCGGAGTCGGCCTGTGGTCCGACGAGCGCGGCACCAACCTGCTCGACACCGGCATGGCGTTCTACGACACCTACGAGACCTCCGACGGCAAGTACATGGCCGTCGGCGCGATCGAGCCGCAGTTCTACGCCGAGCTGCTGGCCGGGCTGGAGATCGACCCGGAGGGTCTGCCCATGCAGATCGATCCGAACGGGCAGGAGCAGCTGCGCAAGCTGTTCGCGGACAAGTTCAAGACCAAGACCCGCGACGAGTGGGCCGCGATCTTCGACGGCACCGACGCCTGCACCACTCCGGTGCTGACCTTCACCGAGGCCGAGCAGAATCCGCACATCGTGGCCCGTACCGGCCTGATCGATATCGAGGGCGTCGTCCAGCACGCGCCGGCGCCGCGGTTCTCCCGCACTCCCGGTGGCGTGCCGACGCCGCCGCCGTCGGAGACGACACCGATCGAATCGGTCTGGGTTGACTGATTTGCGGGCCTGTCGCCGGTAGTCTTATCGACTATCGACGACGACAGGCTACGGATCCGCACCGGCCACCGGCCACCGAAGGTGCTCGCCGCGCTCATCGCGGTCACCACCTTCGGCACCGCGTTGCTGTTCTTCGCCTTGGCCGAAGGAATGCTGGACAATCGCAAAGGCCAGCTCGTCGAATCCCATTGCCGCAGTGACGCCCCGGCGCCCATGGCGGCCAGCGCGCTCTACGGCCTCGCGGCCGGGCTCGCGCTGGCCAGCACCGTCGCGCTGGTGTTCCTGCTGGTGCTGCTGTTCCGCTATCCGTCCAGGCGCAGCGCCATCGCGGTGCCGCTCACCACGGTCGCCGTCCTGGCGTCGACGCTGTTCATGCTCGGCGTCGGCTACGAGACCGTGCGACCCGCATCCGCGTCGGCCGGATCCCACTCGTGCGGATCCGGCTGACTCAGTAGCAGGTGAGCGGTTGCAGCGGATCGGCGGCGCGTGGGGTGAGGGCTTCGTAGGCGGCGGCGATCGATTTCACGGCCAGGCGCAGGTCCGGTTCGGGGTGGGTGAAAGGTAGGCGCAGGAAGCGTTCGAACGCGCCCTGGACGCCGAAGCGTGGTCCGGCGGCGAGCAATACGCCGTGGTTGGGGGCGGTGGCGGCCAGCGCGGTGGAGACGGGGCTCGGCAGCTGAGCCCAGACCGACATGCCGCCGGCACCGGGCGCGATGTACCAGCCGGGGAGATCTTCGGCGACGGCGTCGAGCAGGGCGGCGCGCTGGGCGCGCAGCTGGTCGCGGCGGTGCTCGAGGATGGGTTCGGCGTTCTCGAGCAGGTGGACGGTGGCCAGCTGGTCCATCACCGGGGTGCCGAGGTCGACGGTGGCGCGGATGCCGAGCAGCTTGGTGATCAGCGCCTGATTGGTGCGGATCCAGCCGACCCGCAGACCACCCCAGAACGACTTCGACGCCGAACCGATGGTGATGATCTCCGAGCCCTTGGCGAACGCGGCGACCGGTGGCGGCATGGTCGCACCGGACAGGTTCAGATCGCTCATCGACTCGTCGACGACGACGGTCATCCTGGTGTCGCGGGCGATGGCGGCCAGTTCGGCGCGGCCGTCGGCGTCGAGCAGCAGGCCGGTCGGGTTGTTGAAGTCGGGGACCAGGTAGGCCAGCGTCGCCGCGGTCTGCCTGGCGGTGCTGCGCAGACCGTCGAGGTCCCAACCGGCGTGCGGGAATTCGGGACGCAGCGGCACCGGGATGGGGCGGGCGCCGACATCGCGGATGGCCTCGATCGCGTTCGGGTAGGTGGGGTGCTCGATCAGCACGCGCGCGGCGGGCGAGGTGAGCACGTTGAGCAGCAGCCGGAGTCCGTGCTGGGCACCGAGCGTCACCAGGATCTGCTCGGGCTCGGTGGGCAGGCCGCGGGCGGTGTAGCGGCGGGCCAGCGCCTCGCGCAGGGCGACCACGCCGACCGGGTCCATGCCGTGCGTGCCGAGATAGGCCGGAATGCCTTGCAGCGCGGTCGAATACGCGTCGTGCAGCTCCGGCGGAGCCGACATCGCGGCGTAGGTCATGTCGATGGTCGGCAACTCCGGCTGTGCCATCAGCGCCATGATCCCGCGGGTCGGCTTGGAGCCGTCGTGCTGGATGGCGGGCGGCAGCGCCACCGTGCTGCGGGAGCCCTGGCGGCTGATCAGGTAGCCGTGCTCGCGCAGCAGCGCGTACGTCGAGGTGATGGTGGTGCGGCTGACGCCGAGGGTGGTGGCCAGATCGCGCTCGCTGGGCAGGGCGACGCCGAGTGGGGCGCGCCCGTCGTGGATCAGCAGCCGGATCGCCTCGGCCAGGGCCAGATAGGCGGGGCGGTGCGGGCGGCGCTCGGGGGAATCGCCGCCGGTTTCGGGGTCACGCCACCGGCCGAGGTCGCGGGCCAGGCCCGATGCGCCGATCACTCTTGTCGCCATGAAGTCCAGTATTCCGTAAGTGGATATTTCTAGGCAAGGCCAGTCGGAGGATTCTTACGACATGACCACTTTCCTCGCCCTCGCCGTCGCCACCGCCTTCGGATACGCGGTCTATCACTTCTCGCCGAAACGGGGGGAATTGCCGTTCTGGCCGTTCCAGTATCTGCCGCACGACCGGGCTTTCGGCACCTACGATGACCAGCGGCTATTCCGCGATCTGGATGCCATGCGGGTGCACGAGGACGAGCCGGAGGCAGTATCGGGAAACGCCACCGTCGACAATCCAGTCCAGTTGCCGAAAACTGGCCCTCTCAAGCCTGGAGAGCGCGGGCCGCTCGCCGCGTGAGCGCGGGGCGGGCCGGAATCTGTCACCGGGTCGGCGCACACTGTGATCATGAGTTCCGGAACCAGGACCGAACCGGTTGCCGCGGCACTGTTCGACACGGCGATCGGCCTGTGCGCGATCGCCTGGCACGGCGAGACCGTCGTGCGGTTCCAGTTACCCGAGGCGAGCGAGGAGGAGACGCTCGCCCGGATCACCAGGCCACTCGGCGGCGTGCCGGTGGCCGAGGACGAACCGGGGCCCGCGATCACCGCGGCGATCGCGGGGATTCGCGCCCATCTGGCGGGCACGGTCGACCCGTTGCGCTGGATCGACGTCGACCTGCGCGGTGTGCCCGACTTCCACCGGGCCGTCTACGCGGTGACCCGTGCGATCGACCCCGGCCACACGCTCAGCTACGGCGACATCGCCACCCGCCTCGGCGCGCCGGGCTCGGCCCAAGCCGTCGGACAGGCGCTGGGGCGCAACCCTGTTCCGCTGATCATCCCCTGTCACCGGGTCCTCGCCGCCGACCACGCGCTGCACGGTTTCTCCGCGCCCGGCGGCATCGGCACCAAGGCGCGGCTGCTGGAGATCGAGCGGACCCCCGGTTTCGGCGAGCCGACGTTGTTCTGATCCTCGACCGATGAATTCGCCGGGTGGACGTCGTCTCCACAAGCAAGCCGGGAAGATCGGATTCGCCGGCGGGAAACCCGTGCCGACCTGCACCGGACCCGATCGCGTAACGTCGAGTCCGGTGGTCACACGGCCCGTATCGAGAGGAACCACAATGCAGACTGTGACGTCGGCCGACGGCACCACGATTGCCTACGACCGGGTCGGGGAAGGCACGGCGGGGACGGTCATCCTGATCGGCGGCGCGTTCAGCTACCGCGAGTTCGCGACCATGGTCGAGCTCGCCCAGACGCTGGCCGCCGACTTCGACCTGACGGTGCTGAACTACGACCGGCGCGGGCGCGGTGACAGCACCGACTCCCCCGGCGTGTACGACGTGAACAACGAGATCGCCGATATCGCCGCGCTGGTCGAGGCCGCGGGCGGGAAGGTGGCGCTGTTCGGCTGGTCGTCCGGTGCCGCGCTCGCGCTGCTGGCCGCGGCCGCGGTGCCCGGCGTGACCGAGGTGGTCGCCTTCGAGCCGCCGTTCGTGGTCGACCCGAAAGATCATGTGCCGCCGAAGGATCTGGAAGCCAAGCTGCATCCGATGATCGCCGCGGGCGACCGCAACAAGACGGTCCGCTACTACATGACCAAGGCGATGGGCATGCCCTGGTTGATGGTCACCGCGATGCGCGTGACCCCGTTCTGGAAAAACCTTGCCGCGACGTCCAATTCGACCGCCCACGACTGGGCCGTGATGAAGCCGTACATGCGCGGCAAGAAGCTCGACGCCGCGGAGTGGAGCGGTGTCACCGTTCCGGTGCTCGTCCTCGCGGGCGACCGCACCGCCCCGATGCTCACCAAGGGCGCCAAGGCCGCCGCCGCGGTCCTGCCCAACGCGACGTTCGCCGAGCTTCCCGGCGTCAGCCACAACCCGAAGGTCTCGATCCTTGCTCCCGCGATCGGCGAATTCCTCACCCGCACACGATGATCCGCACGCGACAGCCCTGAGCGCCACAGCGTCAGGGTGGTGGTGGGTGGTCCAGGTAGAACTGGCAGGGATCGCCGGTGAGATAGCCGTCCATGCAGGCGAAGTAGGCCTGCACGCAGGCATTACTCGTGCAGCCTGCCGTGTAGAGCATCCCGCGGATGCGCTCGTTGCGCTGTTGGGAGGGGAGCAGGGTTTGCGCCGGCGGCGGCACCGAACTCACCGGTGAGGCGCTGGGCGGCGGTGTCGGTTCGCCCGGCGAGCTACAGCCGGGCAGGACGGCGAGCGTGAGCAGCGCCGCGACAGCGAGACCTGTACGCACCGACATCAGCAACCTCCGTCCGCAACCCGCCTCGACCGTACCCCGGTCTGCGACCCAACAGCGAAAACTGCCCCTCCCCGAGACCGGGAAGGGGCAGTTCACGAGGAAAACTCAGCCCAGGACGTCGTGCCGGACGATGGTCTGGTCGCGGCCGGGGCCGACACCGATGCACGAGATCCGCGCGCCCGACAGCTCCTCGAGCCGCAGCACGTACGCCTGCGCGTTGGCGGGCAGCTCCTCGAAGGTGCGGGCGTGCGAGATGTCCTCCCACCAGCCGGGCAGCTCCTCGTAGATGGGCTTGGCGTGGTGGAACTCGGTCTGGGTGGTCGGCATCTGCTCGACCCGCTCGCCGTCGATCTCGTAGGCGACGCAGATCGGCACGGTGTCCAGACCGGACAGCACGTCGAGCTTGGTCAGGAAGTAGTCGGTGATGCCGTTGACGCGGGTGGCGTAGCGGCTGATCACCGCGTCGAACCAGCCGCAGCGACGGGCGCGGCCGGTGGTGACACCCACCTCGCCGCCCTGCTTGGCCAGGAACTCACCGAAGTTGTCGAACAGCTCGGTCGGGAACGGGCCGGAGCCGACGCGGGTGGTGTAGCACTTGAGGATGCCGAGCACCGTGTCGATCTTGTTCGGGCCGATGCCCGAACCGACCGCGGCGCCGCCGGAGGTCGGGTTCGACGAGGTGACGAACGGGTAGGTGCCGTGGTCGACGTCGAGCAGGGTGCCCTGCGAGCCTTCCAGCAGGATCGTGTCGCCGCGCTCGAGCGCCAGGTTCAGCTCGAGGCGGGTGTCGGAGATGCGGTGCTTGAACGACTCGGCCTGCTCGAGCACCTCGTCCACCACCTGCTGCGGATCCAGCGCGCGGCGGTTGTAGATCTTCACCAGCACCTGGTTCTTGAACTCCAGTGCGGCTTCGACCTTCTGGGTGAGGATCTTCTCGTCCAGCACGTCGGCGACGCGGACGCCGACGCGGGCGACCTTGTCCTGGTAGCAGGGGCCGATGCCGCGGCCGGTGGTGCCGATCTTGCGGCTGCCGAGGAAGCGCTCGGCGACCTTATCGATGGCCACGTGGTACGGCATGATCAGGTGCGCGTCGGCGGAGAGCAGCAGGCCGGAGGTGTCGACCCCGCGCTCTTCCAGACCGGCGAGCTCGTCGAGCAGCACACCGGGATCGACGACGACACCGTTACCGATGACGTTCTTGACGCCAGGGGTGAGGATGCCGGACGGGATCAGGTGCAGCGCGAACTTGTCACCGTTGGGGAGGACCACCGTATGGCCGGCGTTGTTGCCGCCCTGGTAACGGACCACCCACTGCAGCCGCTCGCCGAGCAGATCGGTAGCTTTGCCCTTACCCTCGTCGCCCCATTGGGCACCGATGAGGACGATTGCCGGCATTTCGGAGTCTCCTACAGATCGACGGCAGCACACTGTGTACTGCAGCTACCTGCCGTAGGACGCTGCGCGTCCAGTCACTGAGGCGGTGGCCGGAGACACAGTCTAGCCGACGCCTGATCAGGACCCCTCGACCTGCCCTGCCGGAGCGTGCCGCCCCCCGGCCCCCGCCGACGCCCGGATCGGTTACGGTTATTTGCCGGCAGGGGGTTTGCCGTGTGCTTGTGGGCGACACACCGTCGGCCGTACCGAGGAGGGTGTACCGCAGTTTGAGTACCCACGTTCTCCGATGTGGCGACATACCGGTCCCGATCGCGCTCGCCTCGCTGCCGACCACCCAGACCGGTCCGCTGCCCGACCTCGCGATCATCGACGAATTGCTGCCGGTGCTGGCCGCCGACAGCCTGCCGCGGTTGATCGTGCTCGGCTCCGATGCCGGCCTCGCCGCCGTGCTCACCCATCTGATGCGCACCGAGCGGCTGCACGTCGAAGTGGGCTTCGTCCCGGTCGAGACGACTTACGCCTCGCGGGTCTATCAGACCGCCACCGGCAATGCCGCCGCCAAGATCGCGGTCGACGGCCGTGCGATCGAGACCCCGCTGATCCGCGACGACACCGGCACCGTGCTGGTCGGCCGGGCGAGCATCACCGGCATCGACGGCGCCGCCCTCGAAGGCGAGGCCTACGTCGACGACACCCTGCTGTTCAGCGGCACCGTGGCGACGATGCTGATCTCGCCGACCATGACGATGCCCGGGGTCCGCGCGCGGATCCGCAAGGGCTTCCGCAAGCGCACCTGGGTGTCCGGCCGCGCGGCGCAGCTCGGCACGCCGGGCGCGATCGTCACCCGGGACGGCATCACCGCCGAACGCAAGGTGCCGCGCTCGACCTTCTACCGATTCGAACAACCCTGGCTCCTGGTGCGATGACATATTCCTTCACGCCGGGCAGGCGGACCGGCCACAGCGCGGTCCGTCCCAGCCCGGTCTTTCTGCTCATCGTCCTGGTCACCGTGGCCGGTGGCGCGCTGGCCTGGGATGCCGACGTCCAGTCGGTGCGGGCCAAGGTCGGTGTCTTCATCCTCGTGGTGTTCGGCTGGATCATCAGTCTGTGCCTGCACGAATTCGCGCACGCCTATGTCGCGTGGCGGGCGGGCGATCACGAAGTGGAGGTGCGGGGCTATCTCACCCTGAATCCGCTCAAGTACAGCCATCCGGTGCTGTCGATCGGCCTGCCGCTGTTGTTCATCGCGCTCGGCGGCATCGGATTGCCCGGCGGCGCAGTGTATGTGGACATCACCAGGTTCCGGTCGAGTGTGCAGCGATTGGTCAGCGCTGTCGGTCCGGCAGCCAACGCCCTGTGCGCGGTGGTGCTGCTCGTGATCGTGCGGGCATCCGGGTCGCTCGGTGAGCACGCGGCGTTCTGGTTCGGGCTCAGTTTTCTTGCGTTCCTGCAGATCACGGCGTTTCTGCTGAACATTCTGCCGGTGCCCGGCCTGGACGGATACGGCATCATCGAGCCGTCGCTGAGTTACGAGACTCGCCGGGCGCTCGACCAGTTCAAACCGTACGGCATGCTGATTCTCTTCGCTGTCATCTTCTTCACACCGCTGAGTCAGGTGTTTTTCAACGGTGTTTACGCTTTGTTCGAGCTCTCCGGGGTACCAGAGGGGTGGGCTGCCTACGGCAGCTACATGACTCGCTTCTGGCGTTGATAGCCTGACGCGGGTCAGCCACGACTCTGGAACGGAAACGCATATGGGCTCCACTGAATTGCCCGTAGTCCTGTCGGTCGTCATCCCGGCGCTCGACGAAGCGTCCTGCATCACCGCCTGCCTGGAACGCCTGGTCGGCCAGGACGCCGTCGACGAGATCATCGTCGTCGACAACGGCAGCACCGACGGCACCCGCGAGATCATCGCCGAACTCGCCATCCGCTACCCCAAGATCGAATTGCTAGAGGAGCCGGAGCCGGGCGTCGCGCATGCGCGCAATACCGGCTTCGACAAGTCCCGCGGCGACTACATCGGCCGCATCGACGCCGACACCCTCGTCGGGCCCGACTGGGGCGCCACCGTGCGCGCGCACCTCGACGCGCATCCGGACACCATGGCGGTGACCGGCATCAGCACCTACCACGACTCCCCGATCGGCTTCTTCCTCGCGGCCGTCATCGAGGGGCAGCAGCGGCTCGGCCTGATCAAGCAACAGCCCGTCGGCAACGTCCACGGCGCGAACATGGCGATCCGGCGCAGCGCCTGGCAGCAGGTGCAGGACGCCACCACCACCCGCCGCGATCTGCACGAGGACCTGGATCTGGCTTTGTGCTTGACCAAGGCGCAGCTGCGCATCGACCAACTGCCCCCGCTGCGGGCCGAGATCTCCGCGCGCCGGCGCAAGACCCCGCCGAGCGTCTGGTGGAAGTACCAGCTGCGCGGCCTGCAGACCATCGCCAATCAGGGCTACAACGTGGTGCCCTTCCACCGCGCCGTGATCACCGGCGCCTGGGTGATGCACACCTCGCAGTGGCCGATCTACCGGGCGTGGGACTTCGACCGCAAGCGGTTCTCGCTGCGGTCCGGTCGCCCACGGGTCTCCCCCGTCGGCGACTGAACTCTCATTCCTCCGGCGTCACATACGGATTGGGCACGGTCGGCGGGAGCAGCGCCATCGCCGAGATGCGCTGCATCCCGCAGACCACCATCAGATCCACCACGATCGACCGGATCTGGGCGAACACCACATGCGCCGAAAGACCCGCCCCGGCAACCAGTTCCGGGCGGGCATTCTTGGCGACACTGCGCAGCGCGCGGGTGGCCTCGGCCTGATCGGGCTGCTCGCCGGGATCGGCCAGCATCATCTTGCGGACCACGTCGGTGGTGTGGCCGAGCTGGTTGACCAGGTCGATCAGGCGCGGGTCGAGCACCTCGTCGTCGCGGACCAGGGTGAGTGAACGGCGCAGCAACACACGGGTATTGCGCACCGCGTTGTCGAGCGGATCGGCCGCGGAACGAATACGGGCGAGCCGCTTGCGGGAGTTCCAGTACAGCGGCGAGATCCGGCTGACCTCACGGCCGCCCTCCAGCGCCGAGCGGAGCGCGTCGATCTGGCCCTGGGTGGCGCGCACCGCCGTCAGCGCGTCGTGCACCTTGGCCGAGTCCTGCTCGAGCAGGCCGTCGGCGCAGGTGATCATGGATTTACTCATCACCGACAGCACGTCGGCCGCGTGTTCGCGGGCTCGGCGCACGGGGTGCAGCGGGATCAGGCCCACCATCAGCACCCCGACCAGGCCACCGACAAGGGCGTCGATCATGCGCCCCGGCCCCTCGGCGGCGGACTGGCTCAGAGTCGCGACCAGCACGGCCGAACCGGCGGCCTGGATCGTGATGATCGAGCCGCCGTCGAGGAACACCGCGCACACCATCGCGGCGGCGACGACCAGCCCCACCTGCCAGACACCCGTCCCGACCTGCGCGATGAACAGGTCACCGATGCCGATGCCGACGGCGACGCCGACCACCAGCTCCACCGACCGGCGAATGCGGGCGCCGAAGGAGATGCCGATGGAGACGACCGCCGCCGTCGGCGCGAAGAACGGCTCAGGGTGGCCGATGACGTTGTGCGCGATGAACCAGGCCAGTGCCGCACCGAGCGAGCACTGGATGATCGGGATCGCCGACAGCCGCAGCCGCACCGAGGACGCCTTGAAGCGATCGACGGTGCTGGTTTTGGCGGCCGCTACTACCGGGGTTGCCGCGGCGACGACGGAGTTGGTATCGCTCACCTACGACTCGGCCACGACTCAGTCCAGGCCTAGTTCGGCCGCCGCGCGGGGATCGCAGTCTTCGAGCAGATCGAGGCAGCGGGCGTACTCTTCGGTCTCGCCGATCGTCTTCGCGGCCCTGGCCAGCGCGCCGACGCTGCGCAGGAAGCCCTGGTTCGGCTCGTGGTTCCACGGGACGGGGCCGAAGCCCTTCCAGCCGTTGCGGCGCAACAGGTCGAGGCCGCGGTGGTAGCCGGTGCGGGCGAACGCGTACGCGGCGACGGTGTCGTGATTGACCTCGCCGCCCGCGCGCTCCAGCGAGTTCTCGGCGAGCTGGGCCCACGCCACCGACGCGGCCGGGTGGTCGGCGGCGACCTTGACCGGGTCGGTGCCCGCCGCAATGGCGTCTTCGGCGTCGATCAATTCAGGAAGGAGGACCGGCTGCGGTCCGAGCAGGTCACCGAAGGAGGTCATGGGTTCATTGTGCACCGGCCTGCCGAACGAGTTCGCCCGGCCCGCCGCGGGGCGATCAGCGAACTCCCCCGCGCAGCGCGCATTAGGCTGACCCAGGAGTGGAACGTTCGAGCCTGAGCGAGGGGTACTAGGTGTCCGACCCGACCGACGAGAACAACCCGGCAGCCGAGCCTGCCGACCCCGGCGCGACCGGGCGCAGCGCCCAGCGTGGCGCCGATTCGTCGAGCGCCGGCAAAGCCGCGCCGCCGACCGGCGCGCCCAAGTCGACCCCTGAAGCGGTCACCGAACCGGGCAGGGCGACCGTCCCCCCGGCCGGGGGGACCGCGGAGACGGTCGTCATCCGGCGCGGGGAGCTGCCGGGGACGGCGGGTGCGCGCGGTGAGCAGGCTGCGGGCGGGCCGGGTTCCGGCGGCAGCCCAGGTTCGGCCGGTGGACAGGGTTCACCTGGCGGCTCGGGTTCCGCCGGCGGGCCGCGTCCGGCGGGCGGGCAGAGTTCGATCAGTAGGCCGACGCAGGCTCCCGGTCGACCGGTTGATGCACCCGGTGGACGACAGCATTCGAACCCCGCGGGGCCCATGGGCGCACCCAGCGGACCGCGACCCCAGGGCGGTCCCGGCACGCCACAGCAGGCGGGCCACCCCGGCAGTGCACCCCAGCATCCTCCGGCACCACCCCGCCGCGCCCAGCCCGTCGGCCGATCAGGGAACGCCGCGGGTGGACAACAAGCCTCGCGACCGGGCGGCGCTTTCGGCCCACAGCCATCAGGCCGACCCGGCACCCCACCGGCCGGCCCCCGATCCCCAAGCGGCCCCCCGCAGTCCAGCGGCCCGGGCAACGCGCCTGGCGGACAGCCCTCGGGTCAAGACAACGCGCCTGGTGGGCGACAGCCCCTTGGCCAGGGCGGACCACGTGCCCAGGGTGGGCCCGGTGGATCACAGCCGAGTGGGCGACCCGGCACTGCGCCTGGTGGTCAACGGCCTTCGGGAGTCGGCAACGCGCCCGGCGGATCACGGCCGCAGGGCGGACCTGGCGCGATTGCGGGACAGGGCACTGCGCCTGGTGGACAACAGCCTTCGGGTCGCGACAATGTCCCCGGCGGTTCGCAGGGCGCCGGGCAGCCTCCGGTGCGGCCGGTCGATCGGCCTGAGGGTGGGTCGCGGGCAGGTGGGCCGGGAGTGGGCGCTGCTGTCGCGGGATCGCAGGAGAACGTCGGTCGGCCAGGGCCTGATGCGGGTCGTGTCGGCGCGCCCGTGCAGGACAAGGACTCGAATGCCGCGGCCGCCTCGCCGTTGGCGGGGCTGTCGAAGGGACTGCCCGACGGGGATCGGGCCGCGCAGGCGAGCGCCGGTCGTCAGGACGATCGCGTGGTCGATCCCGCGAGTCCTGATGCGCCGACCACGGCGATGTCCATCCCTGGCCGGCAATCGTCTACCGCCCCGGCTGATTCGGCGGATGACGCCACCGCGAGGATTTCGAGCGCGCAGTCGAAGGCCGCGCAGGCGGACATTCCGACTGCCGGCATGAGCCAGGTCGATCGCCCGTCGACGTCGGATGCGAGGTCCGGCAGGGCATCCGCTGTCGCCGGCGCAGCAGCGGGCGCGGCGCTCGCCGGCGCTGCTGCGGCAGGCGCAGGCACCACGCCTGACGACACCTCGGCCGACAACACCGCGGCGAGCGCGGATCGTCCGGCTGCGAACGAAGGCCCGGCAGACTCCACGGCCGCCGCATCGGCAGGCGCTGACGCGACCGGCGCCACCGATGCAGCGGGTGCCTCCGCCCCGGCGGCGGGTGACACCGCGGACGAGGGCACCACAGCAGCGACCACAGGTTCTGCGACCGGTGCCAGCTCTTCAGCGCCAGGCACAGACTCCGCGACCGGCCCAGACGGTGCGGCAGGCTCGCGCTCCGCGGCAGGCGCGGGTGCTGCGGCAGGCTCGCGCTCCGCGACCGGCCCAGGCGCTGCGGCAGGCTCGCGCTCCGCGGCAGGCGCG
>NZ_JBHVHX010000001.1:930209-984906 GCF_042799895.1 Nocardia sp. NPDC057663
CGGGTGCTGCGGCAGGTGCGGGTGCTGCGGCAGGTGCGGGTGCTGCGGCAGGTGCGGGTGCTGCGGCAGGTGCGGACGCGGAGTCGGGACGGGGTGCGAATCGCCAGGATTCGACCGGCGCGGGCTTCGGATCGACCGGCGATGGCTCCGGCGACGGGGACGATTCGAGGCCGCGCGGCCCGGTCGGGGCCGACGGCGGGGCGGACGCGGATGCGCCCACCGTTTCCGGATCCGTTGTCGGCACGGGGGTTTCGCGGCCCACTGATGCCGATGCGACCGAGAAGTTCCAGACCGGAACGCAGGGGCGCGAAGCAGCCGACAAGCCGGGTACCAGCCAATCCGGGCCGGGTGCAGGCCGGGAGCGGCCGGGCGGCAAGCCCGGTGCGCGGCCGGGTGCTGCTGCGGCCGCGGCGGCTGCGGGCGCTGCCTCGCTGGTGAAGAAGGGCGGGGGCGAGGTTCCCCCGTCCGAGGATCAGACCATGGTGATGCGGGTGGTCGATCCGGCGAATGCGCCGACGACGGCCATGCCGATCCAGCGGCCGACGGATCGGGTGGTGCCGCCCGCGGGTGGCAGGCCGATGACGCCACCGCCGAATACGCCGCGTGGGCCCGCGGGCCCGCGGCAGGCGGGGCATCAGGGGCCGAGTGGACCGCACGGGCCCGGTGTCGAGGAGACGCAGCCATCGCCGCCGCGTGGGCCGAGTGTTCCGCCGAAGCCTGCGTCGGCTCCCTCGCCCGCCGACATCCAGCCGACGAGCCCCGCGCAGCAACTGGCCGAGGGCAAGCGCCAGGTCGCGCCGCCGGACGGGCCGCGGCCGGGTCAGCAGCCGCCGGTCGGGCCGCGGCCAGGTCAGCAGGACGGCCCGCGCCAAGGCCAGCAGCCGCCGGTCGGGTGGCCGGGGCAGCCGGACGGCCCGCGGCCGGTCGCACCGCCGCAGCGGATCGAGGTGCCGCAGACCGCGGTGGCCGAGGATTCGCAGGCGCCCGCGCGCCCGAAGCGCTGGCTGCTGGCCGTCGGCGGCGCCGCGGTGCTGGTGATCGCCCTGATCGCGACCGTGGTGGCGTTGATGTCCGGCGACAGCTCCCCCGAGGGGCAGGTCCGTACGGCGATCGGCGCCTACGCCGACGCGCTGCGCAGCGGCGACCTGGATGACCTGCGGTCGAGCACGTGCGGTCAGCTGAACGAGTTCTACCGGGGCATCACCGCCGAGCAGTTCAACGGCGTGCATCAGCTCTCGACCGAGCGTGGTTCGATCCCGGTCGTCGACAGCGTGGATGCGGTGCGCGTCACAGGCGACACCGCGCTGGCCGAGGCGACGGTCTACACCTCCGCCGACCCGTCGAAGCGGACCGCGCGCACGTTCGACCTGCAGCGCACCGATGGCAGCTGGAAGGTGTGCGACCCCGCGGGCACCCCGTAACCCGGCGTCGACCCGTCATAGCAGGCATTCGTGCTTGCTATGACGGGTCACACATAACTGGTCATCCGGTTAGATTCTCGACTAACATTTTCCGGATCATGAGCAAGGTACAGACAGTGTCGCAGCCGGACATCGAAGCTGTGGTCCCGGATGCGTCGCTGGTCGGCCAGCGATTCGGATTCCGCGATCACTACGAGGTCGGTCGCGAGAAGATCCGAGAATTCGCCAGGGCCGTGCAGAACCTGCACCCCGCCCATCACCAGGAAGTCGACGCGCGCAAGCTCGGCTACGAGGGCATCGTCGCGCCGCCGACCTTCGCCTCGGTGATCGGGATGAGCGCCACCAGGGCACTGCTCGACAGCGTGCTCACCGAGTACGACCTGTCGCAGGTCCTGCAGACCGACCAGGTCTTCGAGATCTACCGGCCGATGCTGGCCGGTGACCGGATCAGCACCGAGATCGACATCGAGTCCATCCGCCAGTTCGGCGACAACGACTTCATCAACGTCGGCTTCAAGCTGATCAATCAGGACGGCGACACCGCCGTGCAGGGCACGACCACCATCGTGGCCCGGCGTGGTGTCGAGGTCGACCCCGGCATCGTCGAGGCCGTCGAGAACATCAGCATGCACCCACGCCCGGCCACCATCGCCGGTCTCGACACCGGCGACCTGCTGATCCGCCGCACCGGCGCCGCACCGGCGTCCGCGCCGCGCGAGTTCGCCCCGGTCAACACCACCCCCGAGTTCGACTCCCTGGTCAAGGGCGGCGAGCTGCCCGCGGGCATCGCCCGGGTCACCCGTGGCGACCTGGCCAACTACGCCGGCGTCTCCGGCGACCCGAACCCGATCCACTTCAGCGACCGCGCCGCCGAACTGGCAGGCCTGCCGACCGTCGTCGCCCACGGCCTGCTGACCATGGGCCTGGCCGCCCAGTACCTGACCGACTGGCTCGGCGACCCCACCGCGATCGACAAGCTGGCCGTCCGCTTCTCCGGCTTCGTCCCGGTCCCCCCGGCCGAAGCGGGCATCGTCGAGTTCTCCGGCAAGATCAAGTCGATCGACCCGGAGCGCCGCGCCGCCACCATCCTCCTGAGCGGAATCTCCGAGGGCCGCAAGCTCTTCGGCCGCGCCGTCGCCGACGTCCGCCTCACATAACCGCCTCCCCGCGAATTCTGGCCAGGCTCAGGACAGGTGTGTCCTGGGTTGGCGGCCGACGGTATGTGCGGAGCGGGAGTTAGCCCGTCCCCCATGAGTTACCCATGTTCCTGCGAGATCTGTGGGTAGCTCATGCTGAGCTCAACCGTGCCTACGAAACGGCAATGAACGTCAGCACGGTAGCGCCGACCCGGATGACATCCCCGTCCGCCAGCAGCGCACCGCTGTCGATCGGCACCTCGTTCACGTAGACACCGTTGGCCGAGTGCAGGTCCTTGATCAGCAGTCCGGCCCGGCTCGGCATGATGTGCGCGTGGTAGCGGCTGGCTTTCGGGTCGTCGAGTACCAGCTCGTTGTCCGTCATCCGCCCGATCCTGATGCCGCCGTGCGGAATCGGAATGGTGCGTCCGTCGGCGAAGCGCAGGTTGCCGTTGCGGATCGAGCGCGGCACCTCGGTGACCGTCTCGGTCATCGCCGCCGCGAGCTGCTCGGATCGCTTGGTCTCCGCCACGTTCAGCGGTTCCTGGCGCAGCACCCGCTGTTCCAGTTCGATCAGCGCGGCGCCGGGATCGATGCCGAGTTCCTCGGCCAGCACACTGCGCACCCGCCTGCACGCCTCGAGCGCGTCGGCCTGCCTGCCGGACAGGTACAGCGCGGTGATCAGCTGACCCCACAGCGGCTCGCGCAGCGGGTGCTCGTTGGTCATCGAGACCAGTTCACCGATCACCGAAGAGGCACGTCCACAGGCGATTTCGGCGTCGACGCGGGCGGAGACGGCGAGCAGCCGCTCCTCGTCCATCGCGGTCGCGAAACCGTCGGCGAACTGCAGTCCGGCCAGGTCGGACAGCGCCCGCCCGGTCCATTCGCGCAGTGCCACGCCGAAGAGATTGGCCGCGCCGGGGTGGTCACCCACCTCGAGGCAGCGGGATCCCGCTTCGCGGGCGTTCTCGAACCGGCCGAGATCGCAGGCGGTGTCGGGGATTTCGAGCCGGTAGCCCGCACCCTCGGTCCGCAGGACCTGCGCGGAATCGATACCGGCGTTGCGCAGCGCCTTGCGGATGTTGGAGACGAATACCTGCAGGCTGGCGGCGTAGGAGTCCGGTGGATCCTCGTTCCACACCATCTCGGCCAGCACGGCAGAAGACACCGCGCGCCGCCGGTTGACGGTGAGCGCGGCAAGCAGAGCGCGCGGCTTGGGCCCGCCGACCGCCACCGGCTCACCGCCGACCAGCAGTCGAACGGGCCCGAGCACACGGACATCAAGACTCATGAGCTCGGGCCCCGTTTGATTGTTGCGAAAAAACCGATCAGGAACCCGACACAGAACGACCGGCCGAATTCAGGTCGTTGCAGGCCTCGACGACACGATCGGCCATCGAGGTCTCGGCCTTCTTCAGGTAGCTGCGCGGGTCGTAGACCTTCTTGTTGCCGACCTCACCGTCGATCTTCAGCACACCGTCGTAGTTGGCGAACATGTGACCGGCGACCGGACGGGTGAAGGCGTACTGGGTGTCGGTGTCGACGTTCATCTTCACGACGCCGAACCGCAGCGAGTCCTCGATCTCGGACTTCAGCGAGCCCGAACCACCGTGGAAGACGAAGTCGAACGGCTGCGCGTCGGCCGACAGGCCGAGCTTGGCCGCCGCGACCCGCTGGCCCTCGGCCAGCACCTCGGGCTTGAGCACCACGTTGCCCGGCTTGTACACACCGTGCACGTTGCCGAAGGTGGCGGCCAGCAGGTACTTGCCGTTCTCGCCAGCGCCGAGCGCGTCGATGGTCTTCTCGAAGTCCTCGGGCGAGGTGTAGAGCTTGTCGTTGATCTCGGCCTCGACACCGTCCTCTTCACCGCCGACGACGCCGATCTCGACCTCGAGGATGATGTTGGCGGCCTTCGAGAGCTTGAGCAGCTCCTTGGCGATCTCGAGGTTCTCGTCGATCGGGATGGCCGAGCCGTCCCACATGTGCGACTGGAACAGCGGGTTCAGGCCGGCGTTGACGCGGTCCTGCGAGATCGCGAGCAGCGGACGCACGTAGGTGTCCAGCTTGTCCTTGGGGCAGTGGTCGGTGTGCAGCGCGATGGTCACGTCGTACTTGGCGGCGACCACGTGCGCGAACTCGGCCAGCGCCACCGCGCCGGTGACCATGTCCTTCACACCGAGACCCGAGGCGAACTCGGCGCCACCGGTGGAGAACTGGATGATGCCGTCGCTGCCCGCCTCCGCGAAGCCCTTGATAGCGGCGTTGATCGTCTCCGACGAGGTGCAGTTGATAGCCGGGAATGCAAACGAGTGCGCCTTGGCCCGGCCGAGCATCTCGGCGTAGACCTCCGGAGTCGCGATAGGCACAGCAGTGACCTCCGTCTGTGGGGAAGCGAAAAACCAATTCTGTCAGGCCACACCCTAAGTTAGGAAGTGATCGCGGGGTTCACCGGCTTGTTCCCCTCGCGTCTGCGAACACCGCAGGACACTCATGTAACAGTTTCGACCGGTACTGTGGGGGCCGTGACTTTGCTGGCGGTATCCGATGCGGTGACAAGCAACCTTGCGTTGACCCAGTTGCTGGACCCGATGTATCTGCTCCAGGAGACCTGGCTCAAGAACGCGGTTCTACCCGCCATCCTGGCGATCGTCTTCATCGAGACCGGCCTGCTGTTCCCGTTGCTGCCCGGTGACTCGCTGCTGTTCACCGGCGGCATGCTGGCCGCGCAGCCGGGCTCCGAGCTATCGATCTGGGTGCTCGTGCCGCTGGTGATCCTCACCGCTTTCCTCGGCGATCAGTGCGCGTACTGGATCGGCCGCAAGATCGGTCCGGCGATCTTCCGCAAGGAAGACAGCCGCTTCTTCAAGAAGCACTACATCACCGAGACCCACGAGTTCTTCGAGAAGCACGGCCCGAAGACGATCATCCTGGCCAGGTTCGTGCCGATCGTGCGCACGTTCATGCCGGTGCTGGCCGGTGTGTCGAAGATGAGCTACCGCAAGTACGTGGCGTTCGACATCGTCGGCGCCGTGCTGTGGGGTGGCGGTGTGACGGTGCTCGGCTACTTCCTCGGCAATGTGCCCTTCATCCGCGACCACATCGAGGGCATCTTCCTGCTGATCGTGTTCGTCTCGATCCTGCCGGCGATCATCACGGTCGGTAAGAAGGTCCTCAACCGTCGCGGCGCCGTGCCCACCGAGACCGTGCCCGCCACCGAGCTGGCGGCTTCGGCGAACGAGACGCACTGATCAAGTGACCGCAGTACCGTCGATTCACGCTCTGGGCAGCTTCGATCCGCTGATCTCGGCAGGCCCCGCCGTGGTCTGGACGGTGGTGCTGGTCTTCGTCTTCCTGGAGTGCGCGTTCATCATCGGGCTGTTCCTGCCCGGTGACTCCATGCTCATCACCGCGGGCATCGTGATGGCCTCGCACGCCAACGGCGAGGCCCAGGTGTGGGCGTTGTCGGTGGGCACCATGCTGGCCGCGATCGCGGGTAATCAGGTGGGGTATGTGGTCGGCCAGCGGACCGGGCATCACCTGGTCGCGCGCAAGAACGGCCGCTATATCAACACCAGGAATCTGGCGAAGGTCACCACGCTGCTGGAGCGCCACGGCTTCTTCGCCGTGCTGGTGGCCCGCTGGATTCCGTGGGTGCGCACGCTGTGCCCGATGGTGGCGGGCGCGGCCAGGATGGATCACCGCCGCTACACCATCGCCAGCACCCTCGGCGCGATCATCTGGGCCCCGGTGCTGCTGCTGATCGGCTATTACGCGGGCGAGTTCCTCGAGCAGGTGCCCTGGCTGATGCCCGCCGTGATCGGCATCATGATCGTCTGCCTGGTCGTCGGCACGATCCTCGGCCTGCGGCACTACCGCCAGGAGATGGCCAAGCCGATCGAGGACTTCGATCTGGATCGCGCGGCCGTCACCACCGACGCCGACCGCTGAGAGTCACAACCCCGCGGCGGTCACCTGGTAGGCGGCTTCCATCAGCATCCAGCCGGACAGCTGCACCGACAGGTCGCGTTCCGGCACGGCGGAGGCGGTCACCGAACCGCCTGCGGTGAACTTGCCCGCACCCGCCGTGCCGCCGGGTAACCGGGCGGGCTTGCTCCAGTCGTGCCCGAACAGCGGCTCGCCCTCCACCTCGAGGCGGTTGGCCCAGGCCGCGGTGGCCGAGGCCTTCACGATGGCCGCCGCGATGCGCCGGTCGCTCTCCTGCTGCTTGCCCTCGCCGGGCAGCATCAGGGCGACGACCGCCAGGTAGCGGGCGAGGATGCCGTTGAACAGGCCGCCGTCCCCACCGCCGCCGCCGGAGATCACCAGGCGGGTGGTCATGTTGTCCTCGACCGCGGCCAGCAGCCCGCTGACCCGCTCGGCGTGCCGGTCGTCGTCGGTCTGCACGGCCAGTTCGGTCTCCAGGCCGAGCACCACTCCCTGGCAGTAACTGAACACCGGACGCTCGATCTCGCCCGACGGCAGGTGGATGCCGTCGAGGATCAGGCCGGATTCGGGGTCGCGCAGGGTGGCGTCGAGCCAGTCGGCCATCTCCTGCGCGCGCTCGACCCGGCCGAGGCGCAGCAGCGCGATGCCCGCCGGACCGTTGGCGGGCGCGTTGAAGAAGTCGGAGCGGACCCGCCACGGGATGCCGCCGCCGGTCTCCGGCGCCCAGGCGCCGTAGAGCTGCTCCTCGAGCGCGACCAGGCCGCGACGGGCCTCGGTCAGTTCCTGGGTGCGCTCGGCGCGTTCGAGCGCGATCGCCAGCCAGGCCATGTCGTCGTAGTAGCGGTTGGTCCAGCCGGTGATGTTGCGGATGCGGATGGCGCGGGCGATCGCGCCGATCCGCCTGCGCCGGGCGGGAGTGGGCACCCGGTTGGCGGCGTCGACCGCGATGTCGAGCAGGTGCGCCTGCCACCAGAAGTGCCAGCCCGCGAACGCGCGCTCGCGCCGGGTCGCCGGCCAGCCGACGACACCCAATTCCGTTCCGGGACAACCCCACAGCATGCGCAGGTGCCGCGAGACGATCGCCGACTCGGCCATGTCGGCACGCTCGGACCACAACGCCGGTGTCGGCACGGATCCGGCGCGATCAGTGGGCTGTGGGCGCCGGCCGCTGCGCGAGGTCATAGGACCATGGTGCCAGTTGCTGCCCGGTTTTCGCGCCCGTTCTGTTACCGATTCGAGGCTGATTCGATCACAACCAGGCCGGTACGTACATCAAGGCGGTCAGGAACAGACCGCTCACCAGGCCAGCGAGAGGTCGGCGTGCTGGCGGATCCAGGCGTGCATGGCGATGCCCGCCGCGACACCGGCATTGATACTACGGGTCGAACCGAACTGGGCGATCGAAACTGTCAGCGCCGCAGCGTCTTTCGCATCATCGCTGACGCCGGGTCCTTCCTGCCCGAACAGCAGCAGGCAGTCGCGCGGCAGCTGCGCCGTCTCCAGCGGTACCGCGCCGGGCACATTGTCGACCGCGACAACGGTCAGGCCCTCGCTGGCCGCGAACTCGCGCAGTTCGGCCAGGTCGGCGTGGTGCATCAGGTGCTGGTAGCGGTCGGTGACCATCGCGCCGCGCCGGTTCCAGCGCCGTTTGCCGACGATGTGCACGGCGGCCGCCGCGAAGGCGTTGGCGGTGCGGACCACGGTGCCGATATTGGCGTCGTGGCCGAAGTTCTCGATGGCCACGTGGAAGGGGAAGCGGCGGGCGTCGATGTCGGCGACGATCGCCTCGCGGGTCCAGTACCGGTACGCGTCGACGACATTGCGCCGGTCACCCTCGGCAAGCAACTGCGGGTCATAGCGGTCGTCGGTGGGCGCCGGGGTGCCGTATTCCTGCTCCCACGGTCCGAGTCCGTACGGGTGCTCGCCCCATTCGGTCGGACCCGCGACCTCGACCTCGGGCGATGGCACTGACTCGTTCACCCCGAGAATGCTAGGTGGACGCCGGTCGGGCCGACTCGGCCGCCCTCGCGACGCCCCCGCGCCTATCCTGGAACCGTAGAGCTCACGGTTGGTTGTCGGTATGGAGCACACGCGCATTCTGCAAGCGCTGGCCTTCGTTGTCGCGATGTATCTCGTCGCGCTCGCGGTGTGGCTCGGCTGGCTCGCGCCGCATACGCCGCCGGGGACGTTGCCCTATCAGGTCTTCATCATGGTCGGCCTGTTCGGTACCGCCGCAGGCATCGCCATGGCGCTCGCCTCGATGCCGACCAGAGCCGACCGGCGGCTGCGCAGGCACGGACTGGAGGGCTGGGCGCACATCAACGGCGTGCGGCCGCTGACCCTGACCGACCATTCCAGTGAACTCACCGAACTCGATGTCGAGCTGACGGTGCCGGGGTCCGACAGCTATCACGGGAAGATCGTGGTCGACGTGATGCCGGTGGACAAGCCACGGATGGCCATCGGACAGAACATCCCGATCCGCGTAGACCCGGAAGATCGAGACCGCATCATCCTTGTGCTGTAGCCGCCTCTCCGGGACTCAGGCCAGACTCAGGATGGTTGTCACGCCACATCGGCGTCGTGCGTGGCGTCGTTGGTCGGCTTTGCCCGTGTCCGGCTCAACCGGGGGCCGCGTCCAGGGAGGGCAGGGCGACGATCGGGCGGCCGCGGCGCAGGGTTCGCTGCCAGCGCTGGGGATCGAAGACGGCCGGTTCGGTGCTGTCGATGAACGCGCGGATCAGTTTCACGAAGCGGTCCGGGTCGTAGTGGTGCGGGAAGTGGGCTGCACCCTCGAAGATCTCCAGCATGGAGCCGGGGAACGCGCGGTGGGCGCGTTCGGCGTGGCCGGAGGGGATGACGGTGTCGCGGGTGCCGCCGACGATCAGTGTCGGCAGATGCGCGGCCAGATAGCCGCGGTCGAGCATGGTGATGGACTGGCCGCGTCGATCGGCGGCCGCGCGGATGGTGCGCAGGAACGCGTTGCGCGCGTCGGTGTCGGACAGCTGGCCGTAGAGCCGCAGCACGTACTCGGCATCCGGCCCGAGACCCAGCCCGCCGAGGCCGTTCACGACCGGGATCGATGCCCGCACGATGGTGCGCACCGGCCAGCTGGTCACCGCCAGCAAGCCGGGGCCGGCACCGGGCAGCGTCGCCAGCCGGAACACCGGGTGCACGCCCGCGCCCATTCCGGCCGGGCAGACCAGCGCGAGCCGTTCCACCCGCTCCGGGAACTGGTAGGCGAATTGCATCGCGACACCGCCGCCGAGCGAGTGCCCCACCAGGCTGACCCGCTCGATGCCGAGCACGCTGAGCAGATCGCGCATGCCGTTGGCGTAGGCCGCCACGGCGTAGTCGGCACGCGGCTTGTCCGATTCGCCGTGACCGAGCAGATCGGGCGCGAGCACGGTGTAGTGCTCGGCCAGCGCGTCGAACACCGGCGCCCAGGTGCCCGAGCTGTCGGAGATGCCGTGGATGAGCAGCAGCGGCGGCCCCGACCCCGCCATCCGGAACGCGCGGCGATAGCCGTGCACCTCGATGAACTGCACTTCCCCGGTCATCTTCGAAGCGTGCGCGGCGGGTGTTGCGCGCGAAGGACACCCAGGTAAGCGCTGTGTGACAGGGAGTATCAGGCACCGCGCGAGGGCGCGGCCACCTCGGGATCCGTAAGCAGATACTGCGCCGCCGCGTAGGTCGCCAGGATGACGCCCTCGCTCACCCGCCGGGTGCGGTCGTCGCGGGCGAAGAGGCGGCGCAGCACGATCAGGCCGTCCGACACCGTGAACAGCAGTGCGCCGAGGCCGAGCCTGCTGCGCGGGTCGCTGTTCGGGATGTTGAGGCCGGCGATGTTCTGCGCCCCCGGAGCCAGCGCGGGGTCCGACGCCAGGGTTGCCGCGGTGCCGAGGGTGGCGCCGTAGGCGGTCAGCGGGATCGCGAGAACCGGGGCCTTGGCACGCAGCAAACCGGCCGCACCGGCCCATGCCACCAGCCGGGGTGCGGCGATCGCGGCCCGCGGGCGGGCGCCGCGCCGCCACCACAGCAGCGAGTAGCCGGTCTGCATGACCGCGAACGAGGACGCGCCCGCGATCAGGCGCCGGTCGTCGTCGGGATCGATGAGCAGCACGTCACCGACGGTGGCCGCGGCCAGCGAGCCGAGCAGGATCCGGCGTTCGACCGGATCGAGCTCGACGCCGCTGGTGACGGTGTCGGCCGCCAGCAGCGGCATCAGTAGCGGCTTGGTCAGCCATTGGAGGCGGTCGCGGCCGGTGACGGCACCGAAGACGGTGACCGCCGCCGCCGCGAGATAGCCGGCGCGCAGCGGTCGCACGTCAGAAGCTCGCTTCCTGCGGCGCGGGCGGCAGGGTGACGACCTGGCCCGCGTAGCTCAAACCGGCGCCGAAGCCGAGCAGCAGCGCCAGCTGACCGCCCTTCGCCTTGCCGGTGACCAGCATTTCCTCCATCGCCAGCGGGATCGAGGCGGCCGAGGTGTTGCCCGTGTTCTCGATGTCGTTGGCCATCGGGATGCCCTCGGCCAGACCGAGGTTCTTCTTCATCAGCTCGTTGATCCGCGCGTTGGCCTGGTGCGGGATGAACACCTCGATGTCATCCTTGGCCACACCGGAGGCGTCCAGCGCCGCGGACAGCGCGCGCGGCAGGGTCACCGCGGCCCAGCGGAAGACCTTCGGGCCCTCCATGTGCAGCGACATCCGGCCGACCGGCTCGACCTCGGGGTCGATGCCCTGCATGGCCTGCGCCTTGTTCATGTAGGCGAGGAAGTCGACATCCTGGGCGATGGCCTCGGCGTTCTCGCCATCGCTGCCCCACACCGTCGGGGAGATGCCGTTCTCCTCGGCCGGACCGACGACGACAGCGCCCGCGCCGTCACCGAAGATCATCGCGGTGCCGCGGTCGGTGGGGTCCAGGCCGACGGTCATCGTCTCGGCGCCGATCACCAGCACGTACTCGACCGAACCGGCCCGGATCAGGTCGGCGGCGACACCGAGGCCGTAGCCGAACCCACCACAGCCGGAGGTGAGGTCGAAGGCGGCGACACCGTTGAGGCCGAGGTCGGAGGCCACCGACGGGGCACCGTGCGGGGTGAGCTTGAGCCAGCTCGACGTACACAGGAGGACCGCGCCGATCTTCGTGCGCTCGATCGGCGTGTTCTTCAGCGCGCGGTCACCGGCGGCCACGGCGATCGACCGGATCGTCTCGTCACCACTGATCCAGCGGCGGTTGTGGATACCCGTGCGGTCGAAAATCCACTCGGGCGTGGAGTCGAGCTGTTCACACACCTCGGCATTGCTGACGATGCGCTGCGGTCGGTACGCACCGATCCCGAGCATCGCAACGTTGTCACGACTCTTGTTTACTGCAATGCTCACCACAGGTGACTCACACGTCCTTCAGACTTTCCGGACGACCACGTCGTCATCCAGGGTTACCGTTGTTCAGGCTAACTCAGAGCAAGGTCATCGAGACCGAGGATGGATCGATACTCCAGCCCCTCGGCGGCGATGACCTGGTCAGCACCGGTTTCCCGGTCGACAACGGTAGCGACGCCGACCACGATCGCGCCCGCGTCACGCAGCGCGCGCACCGCGGTGAGCGGCGAATTGCCGGTGGTGGTGGTGTCCTCGACGACCAGCACGCGCTTGCCGACGATGTCGGGGCCCTCGATCTGGCGCTGCATGCCGTGCGCCTTGGCCGCCTTGCGAACCACGAACGCGTCGATCGGGCGGCCCGCCGCGTGCATCACGGCCATCGCGACCGGATCGGCGCCCATGGTGAGCCCGCCGACGGCGTCGAAGTCCCAGTCGGCGACCAGCTCGCGCAGCAGCGAACCGATCAGCGGGCCGGCCTGGTGATGCAGCGTCGCGCGGCGGAGGTCGACGTAGTAGTCGGCCTCCTTGCCCGAGGACAGCGTCACCTTGCCGTGCACGACCGCGAGCTCGCGCACGAGCGCGGCCAGCTGGTCGCGATCTGCCTCGGTGAGCGCCTGACGTGCCTGGTCGATCATCGTTTGCGTGTCCTTTCGGTCATGATCCGGGCCTATGGTTACGCTACGCGCCGCGTCCGGGCCCGACGCTCATGCCCTAGGTACGTCCGCGCGCGTTGAAGAGTCCGCGATTCATGCGAGCCACCAGTGTCCGTGGGACGAAGCCCGCCACCGCGGTGAGCACCTTGTACTGCACGCCCGGCACGCTGATCACCCGGCCCGCGTCCAGGTCTTGCAGGCACCCGTCGACGACCTGGTCGACGTCGAGCCACAGGCGCTTGGGCAGCGAACTCATCTCGATGCCTGCGCGCTCGTGGAACTCGGTGTGCACGAACCCGGGGCACAGCGCCTGGATGCGGACACCGGTGCCCGTCAATCCACCCGCCAACCCTTCCGAAAAGGATACGACGTAGGCCTTCGAGGCCGAATAGGTCGACCCCCGTCCGGGGATCAGCCCGGCCACGCTCGCCACATTCACGATCGACCCGGTGGCCGCGGCGATCATCGACGGCAACGCGGCCCTGGTCAGCTGCAGCACCGAGGTGACGTTGACGTCGAGCTGAGCCTGCAATTCGGCGGGCTCCAGGGTCCAGAACTCCCCCGAATGCGCGAAACCCGCGTTGTTGACCAGGAACTCGAGCCCCTGGGCGGCCCGATCGGCAACGCGGGCGCGGTCGACGTCATCGGCGAGATCGGCGACGAGCACCTCGGTGGAGGTGGCGTAGCGGCGGCCGAGCTCGTCGGCGAGGGCACGCAGACGCACCTCGTTCCTGGCGACGAGCACCAGGTCGTAGCCGAGCGAGGCGAGACGGTGGGCGAAACCTTGCCCGATGCCGGACGTCGGTCCGGTGATCATGGCGACGGGACGATGCGAGCCGGGCAGGCGCAGCGGACTCTCGGTCACTTCGGTACGGGACCCTGGTACGGGCGGAAACCGGGGTGGAACGGTCCGCCGGGCTGTCCCGAGTCGGCGTCCTCGTCGCGCGCGGCAGTCGCTTCGGCGCGCGGACGCGGTTCCGGGACGACCGCCAGCGACGGCCGCTTCGGCGGCTCACCGAGCGGGCGGCGGCCCGGGGCGGGCTGGTCCTCGAAATCGGGATCGTCGAGGTCGGGGTCGTAGTCGTCGCCGGTGTAGGCCTGCGCTCGGCCCGCGGGCGCGCGACGGCCGACCTCGAAGTCGTCCGGCTCGGGAGCTTGGGAGACCGGGCCACGGGTGCCGTAGCGGTCGTCGCGATCGGCATCGTCGGGTCCCGGGAATCGGGCGCGGCCCGGCTCGTCGTGGTCACCGGCGGCGGGACGCCCGAATCCGGCGGGTGCGCGGTCGTCGTCGAGATCGTCGTCGTGCTGGGCGCGGACGCCGGCGCCCAGCGGCTCATCGGCATTGCTGCGCGGACGGGTGTACTCACTCGGCTCGACCACCGGCGGCAGCACGTGCAGCAGGCCGGACAGGCGCAGCACCGCGTCGATCGCGGTCTCCCAGTCCTTGGCTCCGCTGCCGACCGGCAGCATGCCGAGGGTCCAGTTGCCCTCGCTCCACAGCATCTGCACGGTGTCCGACAGCGACTCGATGAAGCCGACCATCCGCTGATCGACCGCGTGCCTGGCGATCTCGGGATCGGTCGCGAACACGACCCGGTCGCCGATCGCGCCGAGCAGTTCCAGATCGTGGTCCTTCGGCGGCGACGCGGTCTTGAGTCGCATGTCGACGTCGATCTCGGAGCCGATCTGGCGGCGCACCGCCACCAGCGTGGCCGCGTCTTCCAGGTCGAAGAGCACGAACTTCTCGCCCTTGCGGATGCCGGAGACCACGTCGACCGCCGAGAGATAGCCGAGCTTGGCCAGCGCGCCACGACGCCACGTCGAGGCGAGCGCGGGCTCGACCGAGACATAGGTATAGCCCTGGGACTTCGCCCAGACCTGGCGCGCGTGCCCGGTCCGCTGTCGCTGGACCCGATCGAAATAGAGCAGTACGACCGCACCCACGAGCGCGATCGCCGCCAACCCGAACCACATAGCCGTCATCGTCGCCTAGCCTATCCAGCCGTCGCCGTGATTGCCCGGCAGTGCCGGGCTTTCGACGCGCGGGTCGCTCATCGGGGGCCGCTTGGTAACGCCGTACTGATGATGATCTTGGCGTGGATCGACCCGTCTGGGTTCTTGTCGCCCTGCACCATAACCATGTCGCCGACGGGCAGCTCGCTCGCCTTCGTGCTGGTCAGCGAGATCACCTGGGTGGCATCGTCGATCAGCACCCGAACCGTCGACCCGCCGAGGGTGCTCATGGTGATCTCGGTGCCGGTGTTGGCGGTGATGCTGCCCATCGTCGCGCCGAGATCGTCGCCACCGCCGAGACCGGGCAGCCCGGGCAGGCCGCTCGTGGTCGGCGGCACGACCGGAGTCGTCTGCCTGCCGGTCGGCGGCACCAGGAACTGAGTGGTCGTCGGCGCCGCAGCCGTGTTGTCGTCGGACCCACCGCCGCTCAGGACCAGGCCGGCCAGCACGCCGCCGACCGCGATCAACGCGAGGACGCCGAGGCCGAGCGCGATCCACAATCCGGTGTGTCGCTTGGGCGGTTCACCCTGGTCACCGTCCTGCGGACGGGGCGGGTAACCCGGTGGCGGCGCGCCGGGATAACCCTGGCCGTAGCCGGGGGGCGGTTGGTGCGGTGGTGGTTGCGCTGCGGGATAACCACTTTCGTAGGCACCCCATTGCGCGTCGTGCGGCGGCAACGCCTGGGTCGGGTTCGACGGCTGCCCCCACTCGTCGAACGAGCCGCCTCCGTACGGCTTGGTCGAGTCCACGCCCGGCGAACCCAGCCGTTCGGTCGGCGAATCCTCCGGGCGTTGCCCCCACGGATCGTTCGGGTTCGTCATGAGCTCCAGCGTAGGACAGCGCGGTGCGTTGGGAGGTTCCTACGCACCGCGCTGTGGATATTTCACGAGCTGTGCACAGCCTCGCGTCCGACGACCAGCTTGTCGGTGGCGTCGTCTACGCTCACGCGCACCGTGTCGCCGTCGGTGACAGCGCCGGAGAGCAGTTCCTTGGCCAGGCTGTCGCCGATGGCCTGCTGGATCAGCCTGCGCAACGGCCGCGCGCCGTAGGCCGGGTCGTAGCCACGCACCGCCAGCCACTTCTTGGCCTCGTCGGTGACATCGAGCGTCAGCCGCCGCTGCGCGAGCCGCTTCTGCAGCTGACGCAGGTTGATGTCGACGATCGATTCCAGTTGCTCGGCGTCGAGCGCGTGGAACATCACCACGTCGTCGAGCCGGTTGAGGAACTCCGGCTTGAACGCCCTGCGCACCGCCGCCATCACCTGCTCCCGGTCACCACCGGCGCCGAGGTTGGAGGTGAGGATGAGGATGGTGTTGCGGAAGTCGACCGTGCGGCCCTGGCTGTCGGTCAGCCTGCCCTCGTCGAGGACCTGCAGCAGGATGTCGAAGACGTCCGGGTGCGCCTTCTCGATCTCGTCGAACAGCACCACCGAATAGGGCCGCCTGCGCACCGCTTCGGTGAGCTGTCCACCCTGGTCGTAGCCGACATAGCCGGGAGGCGCACCGACCAGCCGAGCCACCGAGTGCTTCTCGCTGTACTCGCTCATATCGATGCGGACCATGGCGCGTTCGTCGGCGAACAGGAAGTCCGCCAGCGATTTCGCCAGCTCCGTCTTACCGACACCGGTCGGGCCGACGAACATGAACGACCCGGTCGGCCGGTTGGGATCGGCGACCCCGGCCCGCGCCCGGCGCACCGCGTCCGAGACGGCCTGCACTGCCTCTTCCTGCCCGACGACACGTCCGGCGACCTCGGTCTCCATCCGCAGCAGCTTCGCGGTCTCGCCTTCGAGCATCCGGCCGACCGGCACGCCGGTCCACGACGAGACGACGTCGGCGATGTCGTCGGGCGTGACCTCCTCGTTCAGCATCACGTCACCGTCCGGCGCCGCACCGCTGACCTGCTCGGCCGCGGCGAGCTCCTTCTCCAGCGCGGGGATCCGGCCGTATCGCAGCTCGGCGGCCTTGCCCAGGTCACCGTCGCGCTCGGCGCGTTCGGACTCGCCGCGCAGCGCTTCGAGCTGCTCCTTGAGTCCGCGCACCGAGTCGATCGCGTTCTTCTCGTTCTGCCAGCGGGTGGTGAGCTGACCGAGCTTCTCGCGATCGTCGGCGAGTTCGGAGCGCAGCTTCTCCAGCCGCTGCTTGGACGCCTCGTCGGTCTCCTTCTCCAGCGCGACCTCTTCGATCTCGAGCCGGCGCACGGCCCGCTCGACCTGATCGATTTCGACCGGTCGCGAGTCGATTTCCATCCGCAGCCGGGAGGCCGACTCGTCGATCAGGTCGATCGCCTTGTCGGGCAGGAACCGGGAGGTGATGTAGCGGTCCGACAGCGTCGCGGCGGCCACCAGCGCGGAATCGGTGATCCGCACGCCGTGGTGCACCTCGTAGCGCTCCTTGATGCCGCGCAGGATGCCGATGGTGTCGGCCACCGACGGCTCACCGACGATGACCTGCTGGAATCGGCGTTCCAGGGCGGCGTCCTTCTCGATGTACTTGCGGTACTCGTCGAGCGTGGTCGCGCCGACCAGGCGCAACTCACCGCGGGCGAGCAGCGGCTTGATCATGTTGCCCGCGTCCATCGCGGAATCGCCGGTGGCGCCCGCACCGACGATGGTGTGCAGCTCGTCGATGAAGGTGATGATCTCGCCCGCGCTGTTCTTGATGTCGTCGAGCACGGCCTTGAGCCGTTCCTCGAACTCACCGCGATACTTCGCGCCCGCGACCATCGCGCCCAGGTCCAGCGAGATGACCTTCTTGTTGCGCAACGATTCCGGCACGTCGCCTTCGATGATGCGGCGCGCCAGACCCTCGACGATGGCGGTCTTGCCGACGCCGGGCTCGCCGATGAGCACCGGATTGTTCTTGGTGCGGCGCGAGAGCACCTGCACCACCCGGCGGATCTCGGTGTCACGACCGATCACCGGGTCGAGCTTGCCCGCGCGGGCGAACTCGGTGAGGTCGGTGGAGTACTTCTCCAGCGCCTGGTAGGTGGCTTCCGGCTCCGGGCTGGTGACCCGCGCGCTGCCGCGCACCGTGGCGAAGGCATCGCGCAGCGCCTCGGGACTCGCACCGTGCCTGCGCAGCAGCTTGGCGATCTCGGAGTCGCCGTCGGCGAGCCCGACCAGCAGATTCTCGGTCGAGACGTACTCGTCGCCGAGCTCGGTGGCCAGCCGCTGCGCGGCGGTGAGCGCGGCCAGCGCCTCGCGGCCCAGCTGGGGTGTGGTGGTCGCCCCGGTCGCGCGCGGCAGCCGGTCGACGATGTCGCCCGCCTCGCGCTCGACTGTCGCCGGGTCCACGCCGATGGCCTTCAGCAGCGGGGCGGCGATGCCATCGGTCTGATCCAGCAACGCCACCAGCAAGTGCGCCGGACGAATCTCCGGGTTGCCTGCCGCCGAGGCGGCCTGAAGGGCGGCGGTCAGCGCCGCCTGTGTCTTGGTGGTGGGATTGAACGAGTCCACAGATCTCCTCGGGTATATCGGTATCGACTGGTTCAACGCTCACAAAGTTGAGTCTGTTCCGCTCAACTCTAACTTTTCCCGGCGGACGTCCGAATCGGTGTTCACGCTACGCCGCGACACCACCGAAGACGATCAATCACCGCACGTCGCAGACCTGCGGACCTAAGATTGCGCAACGAGATACTCGATCGAATGCACCCCACGCACAACACCTCCCAGCGATGGCCCCCGGCTCCACAGACACAGGAGACATATGCGCGCGATCGTGGTTCAGAAGTTCGGCGCCACCCCTGAGCTGGCCGATGTGCCGGTGCCGGAGCCGGGACACGGCGAGGTGCAGGTCGCGCTGGACGCCGCCGGGGTCAACCCGTTCGATCTGAAGATGGCCGACGGCATCCTCGAGGGCAAGATGCCCACCGATTTCCCGATGATCCTCGGCGTGGACGGCGCGGGCACGATCTCGGCGATCGGGCCCGGCGTGCGCTCGTTCGCCGTCGGCGACCGGGTGGTCGGCAAGTTCCTCACCGCACCCGCCGGTCACGGCAGCTGGGCGCAGTACGCGACGCTGCCCGAGGACGCGACACTCGTGCCGATCCCGGACGGCGTCACCTCGGTAGCCGCGGCCGCACTCCCGGTCGCGGGCGTCACCGCCCAGGACCTCGTCGACACCGCCCAGATCCAGCCCGGCCAGACAGTGCTGATCGTCGGCGCGACCGGCGGCGTCGGCTCCTTCCTGGTCCAGCTGGCCAATATCGCCGGCGGCCACGTGATCGCCACCGCCCGCGGCGACGCCACCGACCAGGTCGCCCGCCTCGGCGCCACCGAAACGATCGACTACACCCGAACCCGCCCCGCCGACCCCGACGTCGTCGACCCCGACCCCGCCACCCACCGCGACTCCAGCATCACCGGCGCCGTCCGCTTCACCCACCCCAATGGCATCGACGTCCTCTTCGACCTGGTCAGCGGCCCCGCCGACTTCGCCACCCACGCCACCCTCGTCCGCCGCGGCGGCCGCGCCTACTCCACCACCTGGGCCGCCGACGAAAACGCGTTGCGCGAACACGACATCACCGGCGGAAACTTCGAATCCAAGGGCCGCGGACCGGAATTGACGCGTCTACTGGGCCGAGTCGCCTCCGGGGATGTGGTGGTCCCGATCGAAGCAACAGTCCCCCTGGAAGCCGCCCCCGCCGTCCTCGGCGCCGGAAGCGCACGCGGAAAGACCGTCCTGGCAATCTGATTCGCCGTTTACCTCGGTACCCTCGCCACCATGTCTGGAGTGACACTGGCGAACCTGTTGGACGATGCGGCGCTGTTCTCGTTCGAGCATCAACTGCATCTGATGGACGTGGTGGGGGATCGCCCGTGGAGCGTCGACCTGCGCGCCGGCCGATTCACCTTCACCGGCGACCAGCCGATCGAATGCTCGGCCGTCCACCTGCTCGGCTCCGCCGCTCCCGGTCCGCAATCCTGGCTGTGGTCGTGGGGCAATCCGGCCGGCTACCCGGAGACGGTCACCGGGCTAGCCCAGTCGGCCCGCGACTTCGGAATCCACCACCGCATCAGCGAACTCGCGAACGTGGAAGTCCCCTTCGCCGACCTGCCCGGCGCCCCCACCCAGGCCGAGGGCGCGGTGAACACCTTCATGGACGCCTGCAAAGCGATCTCCGGCATCTGGACCGCCTACAACGGCCCCGTAGGCGGCGGCACCCGAGCCGCGTTCCTCATCGAACACCCCCTCTTCCAACTCCCCGCACCCGCGGCGCCTCGCATCACCCGAGTCCTCCAGCAGGGCCTCACCGAATTCCCCCTCAACGACCACCGCCGCGCCGTCCACGCCTACGCCAACCCCCGCGGCCTCACCATCACCTGGTCCCCCGACTACACCCAATCCACCATCTCCGGACCAGGTTTCACCGCAGCCCTCACCTTCGACGAGCTGGCGCGAACCAAGAGCATCGACGTGCAGATGTAGCACTGATAGCGAACGATCAAATATCGAGACATAGCGCACAATTGGGATCCGCGATCTGATTCGGAACGTCCAATATCTCGACAGCATTGGTGCCGAGAGTGGGACTTTCGATGATCGACGAGCTGCCCGCGGCGATGCGGGCCGGAAACGACGTTGCGCGAACCGAGATGGGCTCGCCGTCGGATTCGTTGGCGGCGAGTCCTTTCCGGAGGCTGCTGCCGTGAGTTCGATCAACGCTGATCCCGCAGCGCTACGCAGCACGCAACCTTCGTTCGACGCAGTCGCATCGACCATCACCACCGCAGTCGACAAACTGGCAGCCGCCCTCGCCGCGGAGGGCGAGTGCTGGGGCGGTGACGAGATCGGGCAGGCGTTCGCCCAGAACTACACCCCGGGCGTGGAAAAGGGCAAGACCTCGGTCGGCAATCTGGCGAAGTCGATGACCCAGCTCGGGACGAACATGGTCACCATCGCCACCAAGTTGTCCGAGCAGGACACGGCAACGGCAGCCCAACTGAACCAGACCGGCATCTGACCACGTGGGCATCGAAATCCCCGATTCGCTGCAATGGGTAGCGAAATACATTCTCGGCGCCGGTGATTGGCCCGAAGGCGACGAAACCGCCATGCGACGAGCCGCCGACGCGTGGACCAGCATGGCGCAAACCCTCAACACCGTCGACGACGAGGCGGCCAAGGCGCTCAACTCCGCGCTGACCGCGTTGTCCGAGGGCGAAACCCACGACGCGCTCGCCGCCTACCGCGACAAGCTCCTCGCCGGTGACGAGGCCGCGTTCACCGCGATCCGCAAATGGTGCGAGAAGCAAGCCGAACTCCTCGACGACGGCGCCAACGACATCGAGCACACCAAGATGGTCATCATCGGCACGATGATCGTCGCCGCGGTGGAAATCGGTGTCGCACTGGCGACCTCGTGGACCGGCATCGGTGCCGCCGCCGGTGTTGCCGCACGGATCGCGGCGCAGGTCGCGGTGCGCATCGCGATGAAATCGCTGCTCACCCGCATGATCGCCCGCGGCATCGCCAAGGCGGCGGCCCGAGCGGCGCTGCGTGGAGCGGCGTTCGAAGCGCTCGAGGAAGGCGGGATCGACGGCATCGCACGCACCATCCAGGTCGCCAACGGTGACCGTTCGATGGACGAATTCGGTTGGTCCGACCTGGGATTGGCGACATTCGGCGGCGCGGTCGGCGGCGCTGTCGGCGGTAGTCTCGGCAGCAAACTCGACGGTGTCGGCGACGGCATCACGTCCGGGCTGGGCAAGCTCGCCGCGAAAACCGCGACCGGTGCGGCCACCGAACTCGGCGCCGACCTGTCCGCCCAGGTCGCCTCCGCCGGAGCGGCTTCCCTGTTCATGGGGCAGGATTTCAACCTCGACATCGGGGTGGACACGTTCACCAGCGCGGGTGCGGGTGGCGTGCAGAGCGCGCTGGAATCCAGTGGTGGAAACGGGAACTCGCCCGCGCCGACTGTTCCCGAGTTGGGCGATGATGTGCCCGGCGATACCGACGCACCCACGACACCCGCGGGCACTGGTGACCCGGGAGATTCGGCACCGGAGCCGACTTCGCCCGCGTCGACGGGTGATCCGGGAGCCACCTCTCCTGCGTCAGCCGGAGCAGGGACGCCGTCGGCGGCAGAGGGCAACGGAACTCAGCCTGATGGGGCGGGAACGCCCTCGTCACCGGGTGAGGGATCGCCCTCGACCAGTCCGGCCGGGACTGGACAGAGCGGCGATCCAGCCAGCGGCACTCCGTCGAACGGTAGTCCAGCCGACAGCCCCAACACGCCCAGCGACGGAGCTCCGAGTTCGCCGTCTGATTCCGGTACACCGGACAACCCGAGCGGCACGCCGAACTCCCCGAGCGAGCCCAGCGGAACACAGCCTGGCACCCCCGCCTCGCCTGGCGATTCGACCCCCGCACCCAACACCGATTCACCTGCCACGCCAGCCGAATCGAGTCCTGGTCCCTCGCCGCAGGGCGACACCACTCCTACAAACCCGAGTGGCACCGGGAACCCCTCCACGCCGAGCGACAACGGAAATGCCACGCCTCCCACGCCGAGCGATGGCGGAAATACCGCGTCGCCCGCGCCCAGCGATGGCGGTAACACCGCGCCACCCGCGCCCAACGATGGCGGCAACACCGCACCTGCCGCGCCGAATGATGGCGACTCGACCCCGCCTACCTCTACCCCCAACAGCGGCAACCCCAACACGCCTGCCAGCCCCGCGACACCACCCGAATCCCCTTCTCCCACCTCAACCGGTCTGCCCAGCACACCCGCTGTACCTTCCCCCAGCCCGTCATCGCCGGACCTTCCGCCAGCCGACACCCCGTCGACCACGCAGCCGACCGCACCCTCCACGCCGACTGATTCATCCCCAGCCCAGCCGAATTCGACTCCGCCTTCCAACCCCACATCTACTGCGCCCGTCAACCAGCCGACGAACACGGCCGAGCCGGCCTCCACCACCCCGAACCCCGGCACCAACCCGTCGACCACGGTGCCCGGATCAACTCCACAGTCCGGCATCCCTTCGACTCCGCCCACGGCGCAGGCGCCAGCCGATCCCAGCCGTCAGAACCTGTCGACCGACACAGACACCACCGCAGCCGCCACAACAACGACGCCGGCCCCGACGACCACAACCCCGGCAACGACGCCGACGACCACCGCAATACCGCCCAACCCCACCTCCACGGTCCCCGGATCCACCCCGCCGATCGGCACCACTCCGGTCACACCCTCGACCCATCGGTCGCCAACGCCGAATAATCCACAGCCGTCCACAGTCAACCGGCCGAGTGCAACTCCACGGGACACGCCCAGCCCCGCCCCAACACCAATTCCGACCCCCTCCCGGGCCGGGAACAACCCTGCCGACACCGCGCAATCCGCCCCGCCTGCCCGCATCGACCCCAGCAGCCATGCAACCACTCCGGAATCCAACCCCGCAACGAACCCGGCCCGCCCTACCGACCCCACAACCCCGACCGACACCCGGCCGACCCACAACACCAACCTCACCCCGCAACAACTGGAGAACGCCAACCGCGCCCGCCAGGCCCGCGAATCCCTACGCCCGCTCTCCCCAGAAAACAACCAAGCCCTACAGGTAAACCCCACCACCGGCCGCCCCTACCTGAGCGCCAGCTACCCGAACGCCCTCGGCGCACCGGTCCGCGTAGTCCGCGTAACAGCAGCCGTAACCAGCTCCCCCACAACATCACCCGACACCGTCGCCGCCATCACCGACCGCACCCAACTGGCCACCGACCACACCTTCAACCAAGGCAGCCAATTCCCCCTCGGCGACTGGCTCATGGTCGACGTCGTCCCCACGACAGACCCAACCACCGCCGACCTCACCATCGATGCCGACACCGACCCAACCCTCACCGACCTGGCCAACACGGTCCGCACCAACCTCGGCCTACCACCGAGCTCGACCCCAACTCTGACCCCCGACGACATCAGACAACTGGGCGCCGACATCTCCCGAGCCGACCTGGCCAGATCAACCACCCCTTCCTGGGCCGACCAGCACACCGATTCCACCCCACTCCCCACCGACTCCACTCCCACGCCCGACACCGACACCGACACCGACACCGACACCGACACCGACACCACGGTCGACCTCGACGCCATCCACAACCAATTCGCCGAAAACACCCCCGCAGGCGTCTCCCACCACCGCGGCGACCCCACCATGGGCGACCTCCCCCACCGAGTCCCCGCCGACCCCACCCGCTTCACCGCCGACACCCACATCACCCCCGACGGCCAAGCCCGCATCGGCGACCACACCCTCACCCCCGAGGAATACGGCGACCTCCTCCGCCGCTCCGGCTGGGACGGCGTAACCCCCATCCGCCTTATCGGCTGCGACGCCTCCTCCAACGGCTTCGCCGACCGCCTGGCCCAGCACCTGGGCGTGGAAGTACTGGCCCCTACCCAAGCAGCGTGGACGGACTCAAACGGAAACATCTTCAGCACCAGCGGAGTCACAAATCCTGACGGAACTCGCAGCCCTCGCATCCCGCCGGATGGCCAGTGGAATACCCATGGCCCCGACGGCAGCAGAACGCAGAACGGGACAGTCGCCACACCACCAGGAGCCGGCCATTCCATCGCTCAGAACCTCAGCCCGGACACAGCGGTAGACCGCTACAGGCCGGTACCAGCACGGTCTGATTCGCCGGATAGGGACCCTTCTCCTCAACGCACTGCCGAATGGGACCCGCCTACCGCCCCCGATGGGACGCCGCTTCCAGAAGTCCCGATGACCATCGAACCTGGTACACGTGTCCTCGATCTCAACGGACAAGCCCCGCTGCAGCCCCACTCCAGAATGGTCGTCACCGATACCAACGGCAATCCGATAGGGACCTTCTTCACCGATGCGGACGGCAACATCACGCATGCGGAGTTGACAGCGCCGAACGTCGGCCATGGACCGCGCCCAATCGCGTCGAGCGCGAATCCAGATATTGATTACCCTGCACCTGGCGTCACGTACAGCGTTGACCTAGGAATCAGTCCGGAACCACAGGTCTACGTCGGCGCGACCGATCACGACGTACGAGAATCCGGCCCGACACCCGCTTCATCAGCGACCGAACAATCAGACCAGGCGCCCGCGCCGACTGCACCGCCTCAACGATTCGATGGCTTCCGTGGCGGACCAGTGGAGCCAGCAGTGGACTGGGACCCACCAGGCGACGAGAACGGCACGTATCGAACCGCGGAGCCGGTTAATGGGTACGACACCGCCACGCAAGGTCCGTTCTCGCTGACCCAGCCGAGGGAACCCTTCACGCGTTACGACGTTTTCGACACCGATGGGAATTGGCACGGAACCTTTTACACGGATGCTGAAGGCCAGTTTTCGCATATACACACTTGGTCAGGCAACCGGACTCAAGGATTCAATCCCGAGCTGGGCACAGGAGCGACATGGGATGCGGGACTGGCGGTTCCGTCACCGAATACGACATTTGCCGTCGGTCCGCGGTACCTGGACCACCACGGATTCGACCCACGGGTACCACAGCAGCTGTTTCGCACTGACGAACATGGGGACACGGTTGCAGCGACGGGACAGCCCACGTACGCACCGAGCGGCACGCGCGCAGCCGACTACTTCGGTCCTCGGCGCGGACATGGCGGCCCGACCAATCTTCAGACGGACGTCGGCCACATCGCCGGCGGCGGCCGTGACCGCCATGGCACACGCCAGGCCGGAGAGTACGACGCGAGTTTGTATCCGAACGAACCAGCCAAGCTGTTCCGATTCGCCGGTGGACACCTGATCCCATACGAGGCGGGAGGCCCGGGCGAACGGATCAATCATGTTCCGCAGTGGGCGTACGAGAACAGTAACTGGGAGCTCGATGAGCGGCCGACTGCCGACTCATGGCGAAGTATGGAGGACGACCAAGCCGAGATCAGTAGGTCTCCCGGGGCAAACGTGGATCGGGTCGACCTATTCGCAGAACGTGTCACACCCGACGTCGTCACACCGGATACTCTGCATTCCAGATTCGTAGTATCGACCATCAATAATGAAACTGGATATATACAGGTCAGGAGCTTCCATAATGTCCCAGAACCAGCTAGGACTCCGCGCACCGCACAGCAACCCCAGCCATGATGCCCAGATCCTGAACCTTCTGCATAACGTCGGGGATAATATCGCCGCCGTTGCGCCTGATGGCTGGCAACGGCTCGATTTACAGTACCGGGCGACGGCGCCCGTATGCGACCTATCGTTGTACGGAGCGTATCCTAACGGTGATGTCATACAAATACCTGAACCACTACCACTAGCAGATAGAGCACTCCGCGAACTACGAAGCATGATGTATGAACCCGGCCGAGGTACGTGGTTTCTCGCGCGCTACAATCTATCGAACACAATGGAGTACAGCATCGTATACGACTACGATAACGATCCCCTATGGCCGTACCCGACGGAAGCCGATAACTGGATAATGGACCTGAAGGTTTACCCCCGCAATTCTGAGCACATACCAGGGTGGCTAGCCGAAAAGATATCGAAACATTTCGATCGCAAGCAGTAGAGGATAATCATGAATATGGCAGCAAATATAGAAGAGCACACAGAGATCCTGTCGCGGATAACGACTCGAATGCAGGCAGTCGCCCCTGCCGGATGGAATCGCATCGACATCGTCTATGGCGCCATCGGCGACAATGATTTCGGTGGCTGCAGCGCGCTGGTTTTCAATAGCAGAGGTGGGGTGATCTTTCTCGGATGGCTGCCACCAGAAGACGTGACGGCGGACTTCGCCGCGCTACGCGCTGCAATGGCAGCCCCAGTTCGCGGCGCCTGGCTACAAGCGAAATACTTTCTGAAATATCCAGATTCGTACTCTATCGAATATTTTCGAAATCCCCGCGCCCCGAAGCGTCTCCCTTCAGCTCTCGATTGCGTCCGCGAGTTGGAACTTTTTCCGCGCAGCGCAGACAACGTACCCGACTGGATGCAACAGATCATCGATAGTTAGGCCACTCCCCCGCGATGAGGAGATTCACCACCAGGCCGAGCATTACGAATCAATGCCCCCGATAGAGAGAGCCACGATCATGCGCTCAATTGGCGTGGACATGGTCTCGGCTGCACCGCCTGAGTGGAGACAACTGCGTCTGGTGATGGAGGCGACGGTCGAGTCGTATCGGCATAGCTACGAGGTTGTCGGCACGGACGGCACCGTGGACAAGTCCCGATTTCTCGCCATGCCATCTCAAGCAGAACGTGTCGCCGCGCTCCGGATCGGCATGTATGAGGGCGGGAAGGGTACATGGTTCACCATGACGCTCACCGTGACGGACAGTGGTGAATACGATGCTTCGTTCGACTACGAGTCACCCCCACATCTGGGTTCTCCGCTGCCGAACCGAGTGTTCGAGTCAGACCTGAGAGCATTTCCACGTGATCCTGCACATATTCCGACATGGCTCGCCGACACATTGATCGAGGCCGGCAAAGAAAACTGATCCGGTTTCGATGTCGAATCCGATTGGACTGATACCGGATGAAAGGTAGATCCGTGACGATACCTGGTCGACCAGACTCACGCGACCCAGCAGCCGTGTCGGCATGGCGACAGTCCTTCGCCGAGGACCTGCACGAAGAGCTGTACGAGATAATCACGGAGGACGCGCCTGATGACTGGGTCCAGATATCCTTTCGCGCGCGGACATTGATCGGTAACTACGGCTATGACGCAACTGCCGTTCTGAATGATGGATCCAGAAGGGAATTTGATCCTAGCCTGGAAGCGCTCGAAATGCTGGGAGACCTTCGGCCCCGTATGAATATGGCACCATTCGGAGTTTGGTTCTCGGTGCACTACACCGTGCGCAGCGACGATCGCTGGCAGCTGGTGTTCGACTACGACGACGCCCCTTTCGACCCAGCACTCGCAGCTGAGGCATACGCTGACGACTTCGACTTTTTTCCTCGCGACATCGAGTTCGTCCCGGATTGGCTGAGGACCCAACTGTCCGCTGCGCGAACACCTCCGGACTGGTTCGTTCAACCGCGGCCTGATGGATCTCGGCTGCCACGACGCAAGGTGGACCGCCCCACGCGGATCCGACCCGGGACGAATCTCATCGGTCACCAAGATCTGACAGCCCCCGAACGAGTCCCGCTCAATCCGCCACCTGCCGCGCCCCCAGCGCTCCCGGCCATAGCCATCAAGGGTGAAGAATTCGACAAGACGACAGTCGACCAGCTGGTCGCTGTCGGCGAACGCCTGCGCCGCGCCGCTCCGAACGGCTGGTCGAAGATCAGATACTCCTTCAGCGAGATCGACACCTCCATCTCTAGGAAATTTCAGTGGATTTCCGGCGCCGGCGAAGCGACGGACTACGAGCCGAACAAGTCCCTGCTGAGCTTCGCCACGCAGGAAGAGGGCAGGAGGGCAATCGCAGCCAAGAAGTGCCCACCCAGGCCACTCACAAACTGGCGTGAGCCAGAGATATTCACCGTCTTCACCGCACTACGCACGAGAATGTACGTGCCCGGAACCGGCACTTGGTTCACCGCCGTATACACCCTGGACAACTCGGGAGACGTCACCCTCGAGTTCAATTACGATGGCGAACCAGATTTCTTCCCCCGTCTGGTCAATGGCATATATTTCCTAGACCAGCAACGCTACCCTCGGGCTTGGGCACATACGCCAAAATGGCTGCAGCACAAGATTGATCGAGCACAAGAAGATTCACTTTGGTTCTCCTAGTCACAGGGTACGAGGAGGAAATTCAACAATGGCCAATTGGCCAGCGCTCAGCCCGGGAGAACAGCAGGACAAGCTTGCAGATATCACCAGAGATATCCTCGAGACTCTCCCCGAGAGATGGACACGGCTCATTGTCCGCGCAATGATGATCGGTCCCCACGCCGAGGCAGATACTGGCATCAAGATGGCGGACGGCCCGGTACGTAGCTGGTCGTTCCCGCCCGAGGTGTGGCGCAAGTTCCAGCAACTACGCAAGGGCATGTACGCAGAGGGCGCGGGTTCTTGGATCGAGTTCGAGTATATTCTCGATCCGCCCGGGAAGTTCTCTATTCGCTACAACCGCGATAGCGAGCCACAATTCTCCGTGCCGCCGACAAACAAGAACTTCACTACCGAGAATAAATGGTTTCCACGTTCCGATGAAAGTATGCCTGAATGGTTCCGGCGCGGCTTGAACAGCTAATGGCTCGTACTCTATCGACTGCCTGCGCGAGCGTGCCACACTCATCCGAGGCATCACGATCGACAGCTTCCGAGGAGCCAGGTCGACCGAGCCAGGAGTGCCCGCAAGGTATGCGAAGCCGAGCACGCCGGGCCAGCTCACCTGACCTTCGATCCGATGGGAGAAACCGAATGACGAGTCAGCATGAATTCGACACCGATCTGGCCGCCACCCGAGCCACCCCCGAATACAAGGCGGCACTGCGCGCGTATGAGCCAGCGCACGAGCTCGGTATTCAGATCCGAGCCGCACGTGAAGCGCGCGGATGGTCGCAGACCGAATTGGCGAACCGCGCGGGGATGCGGCAGCACGCGGTGAGTCGGCTGGAGGCCGGCGACGTGGTTCCGACCTTGACCACGCTGAAGCGGATCACCGCTGCGTTGGGTGCCAAGCTGACGGTGTCCCTGGCCGCGTAGTCATCGGCCGGACACGATTGCGATCTGGTCCCCGTGTATCCGAGCACCTCGCCGACGCGAATCGACGGTTCGCGCGGCGGCATACCGATACGAAGGAGTCGCGATGAGTCACCACGAGTTCACGCTGGTGCTCGATCACACGCCGACCGGCGACGAGCTCGACTCACTGTATGAAGCGGGCCTCGACGACTCCACGCCAGAGTTCGGACCACGGACCACCCCGGTACTGCATGTGCATCGCGATGCCGATTCGTTGGCGTCGGCCGTCCTCGGCGCCGTCAAGCAGACCGAGGCAGCCGGGTTTGCCGTGGTGGGTGTGCAGATGCAGGGAGGTAGGGCATGCTGACGAATTCGCCCGACCGTATGGCGTGGCCGTCATACGACGGTGTCGAGCAGTTGTGCACTGAATTGGATCTGACTGACGATGATCTGAGTCGCGCGAGCCAGGTCGTAGATGATCACGTTCGTGCGTGGCACCTTGCTCAGGTTCGGGCAGGCCAGGACTGATCCCAGACATAACGACTCGTTGGCCAGCTGATCACCGGTGTCGTCAGTGGGAGCGGTAGGCGCCTTGGCGCGCTTTGGTTGCGGTGGTGGTGAGGATTGTGGTGAGGGTGGCCTGGAGGCGGGTGGGGGTGGTGGGTTTGGCGATGAAGGTGGTTTCGCCGTAGAAGACGTAGCGGCCGTCGCCGGTGAGGTCGTGGAGTTGGAAGTCGTCGCGGCCTTCGGTGTGCCGGTTGTCGACGCTGCCGTGGGCGTAGACGCCGATGTGGGTGAGGGTGTCGGTGGGTTTGGCGAGGAAGGTTTCGAGTTGTTCTCGGGGGGTGGGGTTCCAGCGGTCGCGGACGTGGGGGCGCGGGGCCGCGAGTTCGGCTGCGGTGACTTTGATTTCGCGGCCCTTGCCGGGGCCGACTTTGGGGAGGGTGGAGAGGACCGCCGCGGCCAGGGCGTCGGGGGCCATCAGGTGGAGGGTGACGTCGCCCGGTTCGGATTCGTCACCGGGGGCCTGGATCGCCAAGGCGGCGTAGGTGTCTCGGGCACCGCCGTGCGCGCGGATCGTTCTCGTGCGGCCGGTGGCGCCTGCTACCTCGACTCGGGCGTGCGGGGCCAGCAGGGCGGCCATGGCCGCGTCGAGGTCGCTGTCGAATTCGGCCATCATGTTCTCGGCGGCCTTGCTGCGGAGCCGATGGATCTCTGCCTGGGATTCGACGTCGGTGTGGCGATGATGCAGGGGATACGGGAGGACATCGCGGCCTGCCGCCTCCCACAGGGTGCGGAAGTCTAGAGCGGTGAGATGCCAGGTACGCACGGGAGATCTACTCTGTTCCATCGGATTTCACGATTCAGTCGGCGCCGATGACGGGCGGCACCATCTTGGGCAAGTTGTCCAGACCGGTGAGTTCGTCACCGTGCTCCTGTGTGATCAGGTAGTCGGGGATGCCCTTGGTGGATTCGTCGTCCTTGCCGCCGCCTCTGGCGCCCGGGGCGCCCATACCCGGCATGCCGGAACGGCCCGCTGCGCCGCTGCCCGCACCTGCGGCCCGGCCGCCCGCGGCGGTGGTGCCCGTGGTCGCGCCTGCGCCGGGGACCGAGCTGCCGGGGGCGGGGGAGCTCGGGGAACCGGATCCGGGAACGCCCGCGCCGCCGCCGGGTGATCCGGATGGAGATCCTGAACCCGGATTTGTCGCACTCGGGGTCGTCGCTGTCGGTGTGGTCGCAGCTGGATCGGTCGACTGAGGCGTGGTCCCATCGTCGTCGGTCGTCGTATCGTCGTCGGCCGTGGTGTCGTCGGTCGTGTCGGTGGTGTCGTCGTCGGACGGAGTGGTCGCTGCGGGAGCTGCGGTCGCGGGGTTCGTCGCTGGTTGATCAGTGTTCGGCGTTGACGTATTCGGGTTGTTCGAGGTGGGTGTCGTCGGGCCACCGTTGACGTCAGGATCGCCGCCACCGTTTTCGACGGTCTTCGGGATGGGAATGACCGGAACCTTGGTATCGGATTCGTGAATCACCGGGGCGTAGACGGTCTTCAGGACGCGCACCGCCTCGACTCGCGCGTTCTCCTGTGCGACATCGTCATTGCGCCACGCACGACCGGTGAAGAGACCGCCGAAGTTGTCCAGGCCACTGCGATGCTCGGGTTCGAACGGGACGAGGCGCTTCGTCGGTTCGAGGCCGGTGCGCAGTTCGTCCAGCTTGCTTCTCGTGAGCGCCGCAGCAGTGGTGACCTTCTTGCCCGTAGCGTCGTATGCCGCAACGGTTTCCGCCGCTGCGGTCGCGGCGGCACCGGACCACACATCGGGGGCCATGCCGCGGGTGATCTGCTTGCGGAACTCGTCGAGCGAGGTGCTGTTGCGGGTCGAGATCTCGTTCCAGGCGCTGATCAGGTCGTTGACGGCGTCGAGGTCGATCTTGTCGACCTTGGCGCGCAGCTGGGCGACGGTTCCCTCGAAGGCATCGGTCTTAGTCACCACGTTGGGGCGGTACTCGCCGTCGAAACCGAGGTCGGCGGCGTTCTGACGGTTGGTCGCTCGCTGATCGTTGTACCGATTCTGGATGTCCGCGATCTCGGAGCCGTCGAGTTCGCTGTCGTTGCCGGAGAACGGAGACGTGATGAAGTTGCGAAGGCCGCCGAAGAGGTCGAGTCCTGCGATGTTGGGTTGCATCTACTGCACCTGCTCGGTGGTGTAGTCGAGGGCGTTGGCGGTTTCGATGTCCTGGCCGGTTAGGCGTTTGAAGGAGATGGAGAAGACTTCGCGCAGTTGCTTGACCGCTTCGATGTCCTTGAGGATGACCTCGTAGATCGAGTTCGGCTCGCCGGCAGCTTGAGCACGAAACTTCGCTTCGAGTTGCCTGGCCATGTCGAAATCGCCGAACCCGGTGACGTTCTGCACTCGCTGCGTGACGCCGATCAGTTCTCTGAGATCAGAGAGTCTCGAATCGCAAGCCTTGTACATGTGGTAGGCAGCCGCTTCGTTATTGAGGTAGACCTCGCCAGCCTTTACTTGTGCGACCAGCTGGCTGTAGGGAGTGGTTTCCGCCATTGCCGACGCCTACTTCGGGAAGGCCGGAACTAGCACTGCGCCAGCACGCTGGAGGTACTCACACGGTTCCTCCAGTGGACCGTCTGCGATCGGCGAATTGCCAACCGCGAGCTGGACGACCCCCTGATTGGATGGAAACACGACATCGCACCACAGGTTCCGAGTGTCGCCCTGAACCCGGAACTGACGACCTTGCCGATCCGCGATGGTGACATCAGTGAAGTCGATGTTCCCGGGCTTCTCTTCGAAGTAGCCGATGGTCTTACTGGTGGTGTAGACGGTCAGGGAGTAGTCGGGCCCATCCCACCCACAGATCTCCCACCCCGACTGTGGAACCCCGCCGGCGCCGATCTCCTCGCTCGCCGGATCCACCCCCGCGGCCCGCAACGCATCATCCGAGATCTCGGTACACGGATTCCACAGCACCGGCTTCGCCGTAGTGGTCATCCCCTTCGACGACGTCTCCCCCGAGTCGCACCCGACCAGCCCGGCCACTGCCAAGCCGGCCACCACCACTGCTGTACCTGCGCGTTTCATCCCGCCCCTTCCAGCTGTCCGCTGCTCTGACCAGGGACATTAGCATGAGGAACGACGGTCGGGCCCGGCCGCGTAGGTTGGTCGATCATGAGTGAACTTCGACTTTCCGCACCGTTCGACGGGCGCGATCCCGAGGGCAAACCGGTGGTGAATCGGCCTGCCGTCGACCCACAGATCCGCGATCGCGTCCTGTCCTATCTCGCACACGCGCCGGTCGTTTTGAGCGCACGCAGCTACGACACCGACGACTTCGACGCGCAGGTTCGGGATGTGCCGTTGAACTTCCACACCGACGGGGTGTTCGTGTGGCCGGGGGCCGTCCCGCACTACCTGCGCAAATACGGCGTGCCGCCGGAGCCGGCGCTGGTCCAGCACATCGTCGGCAAGAACTTCGAGATCGGGGAGGTCGGCGAGGACGCACGGCAGGCGGCGGTGCGGCTGGTTGTCGGCTGACCAGTAGAGATCGATGTCGGCAAAGGCGGATAGCGCCACAACCGAATTGGGTCTAGAACCTGCCCTGGAGATCGGGCTTGTCAGTGCTCGGAAAACAACTTGGTCGCGCCAGCTATGTGCTGGCGACGAGCAGCGAACTGGTGTTATGCGATGTGGACATTGTTGCTCGCCAACGGGTTTGGGGTGTACCGTCGCGAACGAAGAACGGCTCCCGGCAGCGCTACCAACGCTACCGAGAGCCTGGGTACGAAACAGAATCCAGCTGTTCGCACCGTAGGGGAACCCTACCGCCAACACCTCGGCGTGCTCAAAGGCCGAGGCCGCCCGTTTTGATGCCAGGAGCTGCCAAGAGCTCCCGGCTCCGGGTGTGAGCTGTCTCGTTTCGTTCTCTGGGCCGCGGGCCGTTCCCGGTCGTCACCGACGAGCCCGACCAGGGGAGCGCCAACCCCGTCACACCAGCCGTCTGCGAGTACCACTGTCGTACGCCTCGCACGTACGCACCGTGTCGGCCGGGCGTGCACACCTTCGACATGGTCCAACCAGCCGCGCGTCTATCCGACGCGGGGCCAGAAGCGTTGGCCGAGATGGTCTATCGGGGCATGGTGATCGGGAGTCCGGGGCAGAGGGGAGACGACACCGGCACCCCTGGGTGCTCGATCTAGGCGCCTTCCCATGGACAAATAACCGGAACGGCGACAGCCTGGAAATGCCGGACGTTGCGGGTTACCACCGTCAGGCGGTGGGTGATCGCGGTCGCCGCGATGAGCGCGTCGACCGGGTCGATCGGCCGGCCCGCGTGGTCTGCGCTCGCCCGGCAGGCGCCCCACTCGAGCGCCACGTTCACATCCGTCGGCAGCAGTCTGCGCTCGAATCGCGCCGGGAGTTCCTCGCTGAGCCAGCGTTCGAGCCGAGCCCGGCGTTTCCCGTCGGGCAAACGGTCTATGCCCCTGCGTAGTTCGCCCATCGTCACCACACTCAGGTGGGTGCGGTTTTCGTCGATCTCGGCCAGCCAGCTCAGTAATCCACGGTCGGGACGGGGCTTCACCAGCTCCGATATAGCGTTGGTGTCGAGCAGGTAGTTCACAGCTCGACAGCCCGGTGGGCCGGGTCGCTGCGCTCGCGATCGAAGAATCGCAGCTCATCGTCACTCAGTTCGGCCAGCGGCGATGCGGCGAAGAACTCGGCCAAGGTGTCGGTCCGCGCGGTGGCGCGGCGCCACTGTTCGATCGGAACGACAACGGCGACCTCACGTCCATGCTTGCTGATCACCTGCGGACCCTCCCTTTCCACCGTGTCGATCAACTCCGAGAACCTGGCTTTGGCATCGGCCAGCGGCCACGCGACATCGAACGGCCGTTCACCGTCCTTGCGTGCCATCGCCATCACCTCCACCAACTTTTGACTACTCTGGTCAGAATCGAGAATAACGGGGGCACGCCGCGTATGCCAGGGCACCGTCACTGCCGACCCGTCAACGAACCCGACCAAGATCACCGACGCATATCGATGCCGGCGACACCGCGCCAAGGGGCGATCCAGGGCTTACGATCCGTCCGGCGAATGGGACCGTGACGAGCATCCCTGCACCCAGCGGCGGGTTTCGGGTGATACTTGAGACGGCGCCCGCCCCGAGGCGGGGCCACATTGCAGCAATTCCAGGGAAAGGGAGCTTGACGACGTGGATGCGCGTTCGCTTGCGCTGGTCCGCGCCGATTTCCGCGGGGTGTCGGAGACACCCGGTGGTCCTGAGCGGCTGATCAGCGCTTTCTACGGTCACCTGTTCGCGCAGAACCCGGCGTTACGGGAGCTTTTCCCACCTGCCATGGACATGATGCCCAAGCGTCTCGTGACGGCGCTGCAGTATGTCCTGGACAATCTGGAGGACTTCGAGCGCGCGCAGAGGTTCCTCGAGCAACTGGCCCGCGATCACCGGAAATACGGGGTCGAGGCCGATCACTACGACATGGCGGGCCGGGCGCTGCTCGCGGCGCTGCGCACCTTCCACGGCAACCGCTGGACCAGGGAACTGCACGAGGGCTGGAGCGACATCACCATCCTCGTCTCCGCGTCGATGGCGATCGGCGCCAACGAGGACAAGTCGCAGCCGTTCTGGGGCGCGACGGTGGTCGGGCACCGCAGGGTGCTCGACGATCTGGCGATCGTGCGGTTACAGGCCGACGGGCCGATCCCGTTCAAGGCGGGCCAGTACGTGCCGATACAGGTGCCGCAGCGGCCGAACATGTGGCGCTATCTCTCCCCCGCGATCCCCGCCAATCCCTACGGTGAGATCGAATTCCATGTGCGCCGGATCAGCGGCGGCTGGGTGAGCCCGGCCATCGTCAACGACACCAAGGTCGGGGACCGGTGGAAGATCGCCGGTCCGCTCGGCGGCCTGCACATCGACCGGGAGTCGGGGCGCGATGTGCTGCTCATCGGCTCGGGCACCGGGATCGCGCCGCTGCGCGCGCAGCTGATCGAGATGAGCCAGCGCGGCATCAACCCGCGGGTGCATTTCTTCACCGGCGGCCGCTTCCCCGGCGACCTCTACGACGTGGACAACATGTGGCAGCTCTCGCAGTCCAACCCGTGGCTGACCGTGGTGCCGGTGTGCGAGGAACGCGACGATCCGTGGTGGTATCCGCAGGCGCCTGCTTCCCCGTCGACGGGTATGTACCGCCGTCTCGTCGGTAATCTGGGTGCGGTGGTCACCAGCTTCGGCGCGTGGTCCGACCGCCAGATCCAGATCGCCGGGTCGCCCCGGATGATCGCCGACACCCGACGCGCCCTGATCAGGGCGGGCACCCCGAGCGAGATCATCGCCGCCGACCCGGTCGGCTGAGACCCTTCCCGCCCTTCGTGAAAGAAGCCGATGAGCAGTAGCGAGTTTCCCGATACCGGATGGACGGCGACCGTTGTCGGCCATCACCGCCTGCGCAACGACCTGGCCGTGATCCGGCTGATCGGTGATTTCGTGCCGTTCGCGGCGGGCGGGTCGGTCGAGGTGGAGGTGCCGCAGCATCCGGGCGTGCGGCGCAGGCTCTCCCCCGCGCTGCCGCCGTCGCTCGACGGCAAACTGGAGTTCCATGTGCGCACCGTTCCCGGTGGCTGGTGCTCGAGTTCGATCGTCGCCGACACCCAGCCCGGTGATCAGTGGCGAATCAACGCGCCGCACAGTGTTTTCCACATCGATCCCGAGGCCGCGGAGGTCGTGATGATCGCGGGCGGCACCGGACTGGCGCCCCTGCGCGCGCAGATCCTCGACCTGGCCCGGCTCGAGAACCCGCCCCGCACCTACCTGTTCTACGGCGGCCGCTCCCCGCGCGACCTCTACGCCTCGGACATGCTGTTCCTGCTGTCCGGCGAACTGCCGTGGCTGACCGTGATTCCGGTGGTCGAGAGCCCCGACGACCCGGCCGTCCGCGACGAATGGCACGAGCACTCGCGCGTCGACATCGGCTTCGCCCCGGCGGAGATGCTGCACGGCACCCTCGCCGACGTGGCCGCCGCCCACGGCCCGTTCGACCAGCATCAGGTGCTGGTGTGTGGTTCTCCCGCCATGGTCCGCACCACGGTGGACAAGCTCGTCGCCGCCGGCACGCCCCCGGCGAACATCACCGCCGAGGGAGCCTGAGAGTCACTGCGGCGCAGGCAAATTGGCTATCTGTACCATTTCCTGCTCGCGGGTGCGCGATGCCAGGATGCCGCGTCCAGGGGGGAGCTTCATCGGCCGGACGTCGCCGATGATTCTCCCTTCGTCGCGGGGGCCGCTCATCACCAGCGTTTCGACGGACAGGTTCCGCAATGCGCCGAGGACGGGGTCATACAGTGCCCGCGAGACACCACCCATACGGCGGGCGACGATGAAATGCAGTCCGACATCGCGGGCCTGCGGAAAATACTCCACCAGTGGCTGGAACGGATTCGCCACCGAACTGGGGGCGACCAAATCGTAGTCGTCGACCACGAGGTAGATTTCCGGCCCCGACCACCAGGCTCGCTCCCGCAACTGCTGCGCGGTGATGCCGGGGCCGGGGATGCGCGCCGCCAAGGTTCTCGCCACCTCCACGATCATCGGCGCTGTCGTCTGCGCTGAGGTGGAGTATCCCGCCAGATCATTCCCGAACTCGCCGAGCATTCCGCGCCGGTAGTCGATCAGCACTACCTGCGCCGCCGCCGGGCTCGCGTTCTCGACGATGCCGGTAATGATATTCCGCAGGAGTGTGGTCTTGCCGTGCGCTGCGTCCGCGAAGGCCATGAAGTGCGGCTCGGCCGCGAAATCGAGTACCAGTGGCTGCAACTCGGATTCGCAGAGGCCGACGACCACCTTCGTCGGGCCCATCGAGATACCGTGCTCCGCCACGAGCGCGGGCAACGCTTCCCGGCTGAATTCCAGTGGCAACGTCCGCACCTCGGGGGCACGGCGCCGCCCGTACAGCGCGCTGAGTTCGGCGGCGGCCTCGCCGAGGGCCTCGCTGAGGGTCGCGGGATCGGGGTCGGAATCCAAGCGGGGCAACGCGATCAGCATGTGCAGGTGATCGGCCGTTATCCCGCGCCCCGGCCGATCGTCCGGAACCTGCTGCGCGACACGACGATTGATTTCCGAATCAGTCGGGTCGCCCAATCGCAATTCGATCCTGGTGCCGATCTGATCCCGGATCATCGGCCGGATCTCCGGCCATCGCGACGCGCTGATCATCAGGTGGATACCGTAGGACAGCCCCTGGGTGGCAATGGCGTTGATCTGCGGCTCGAGCACTTCGAACTCTTCACCGACCACCCGCCAGCCGTCGATGACCAGGACCACGTCACCGAACCTGTCCGGTGGTGACGAATCCGTTGCCTCGGACGCGCCGAAACTCCGGCGCCGATACTCCACGATCGACTCGATGCCCAGTTCGGCGAACCGCTGCTCGCGCCTGCGCAGCAACGTCGTCAGCTCGGCGATCGTGCGACGTACCCGATCACCGTCCACACGGCCCGCCACCGAACCCACATGCGGAACCCGAGCCAACCTCATGAGACCGCCGCCGCCGAAATCCAGACAGTAGAACTGCACCTGCTCCGGACTGTGCGTCACCGCCGCGGCCAACACGATCGTCTCCAAGGTCGTCGACTTGCCCGCCCGCGGACCGCCTACCACGGCTACATGCCCCTTGGCACTGGAGAGATTGATCGTCAGCACTTCGCGACGATGCTCGGACGGCTTGTCGATCACCCCGATGGGCATCCGCAGCCGACCCGCCCGATTCACGGTCGCCCGCCAATTCTGGTCGGGCAACAGCTGATCCAGCGTCGGAGATTCGTCCAGCGGAGGCACCCACAGCGGATACGCCGGCTTGCCGTGCCCGTGGATCCTCGACACGACTGCTTCCAGCACCGTGCGCTGCTCGACACTCCCGGTGCTCTCGCCGGGGCCGACCCGTTCCGACCGGCTCACGTAGGCCGACTTGAACCGCAGCGGATCGGAAGCATCGACCTTCAGATAGCCGGAGCCTGGATCGCTGGCCAGATGGTAGGCGTCAGCGGTGCCGATGACGGCCCTCGACTCGGCGGCGGAAAACGTGCGCAGCACGATCCGGTAGGATAGATGCCTTTCCAGCCCGCGCACCTTGTCCTCCTCGAACCGCTGCGAGGCAAGCAGTAGGTGCACGTGCAGCGAACGTCCGAGCCTGCCGATCATCACGAACAGCTCGCTGAAGTCCGGTTTCTGGGCGAGCAGCTCCGAGTACTCGTCGACCACGATCAACAACGCGGGCAGCGGGCTCACCTGCATACCCGCCGCACGGGCGCTCTCGTAATCGGAAACGTCGGCGAATTTCCCCGTCGCCCGGAGTATCTCCTGCCTGCGTTTCAGCTCGCCGGCCAGCGCGTCCTGTAGCCGGTCCACCAGGGACAGGTCCTGTTCTACGTTGGCGATGACGGTCGACACGTGCGGCAGCGACTCCAGACCGGAAAACGCCGCGCCACCTTTGAAGTCGACCAGCACCAGATTCAGCGCATCCGGGGAATGGGTGGTGACCAAGGCGAGGATCAAGGTGCGCAAGAACTCCGATTTCCCGGAGCCGGTAGCGCCGATACACAGCCCGTGCGGGCCCATGCCGTGCTGGGCCGCCTCCTTGAGATCCAATTGGACGACGTCCCCGGTGGCGGTGAGCCCGATCGGCACCCGCAACCGGTCGCGGACGTGCCTGGTCCGCCACATCTCGTCGACGTCGAAGTCCTGACCGGAACCGATGCCGAGCAGTTCGGTGAAGTCCACCTCGCCGTCCAGCGGAGACCGTCCGAGGCTGTCGAGTGCGAGCTCCTGCTGGTATCCCCGCACCAGATCGACCAATTCGGCGGCGCCATCGGAAATTTCCGCCGCACTCAGCAACTCCGGCTGCAACTCGCGCAGATCCGGCATCGCGATGCGAAACGGGCGCTCCCCGAACAGCGCCCACCCTGGCCCGTCGGGAAGGCGGGCGGCGCGCTCCGGGTGTAGACGCGAATCGGCGGGGCGGTGCAATCGCGATTCGATATGCGCCGACAGCAAGTCGACCAGGTCGCCGGGCGCCTCGTTCCAGTCGCGTGCGGTCACCACCAGATGGACGCCGTACTCCGGGCCGGCGCTCGCGATCTGCTTGATCCGGCCATCGAACCCGGGGATCTGCTCGCGAAAGTCGCCGAGCCGGTCGATGAGCAGGAAGACATCGGGCACCGGTCCGGCCAGCGACGGCCGGGCGGCGCGCAAACTGGCCGGTGAATCGATACCGGATTCCCGATACAGCCTTTTGCGGCTCCGGATCTCGGCGGTTACCCGGTCGAGGACCGCGCCCACCTTGTCCAGTTCGTCGTCGCCCACCGCGCTCGCGATATGGGGCAACGCGCTCATCGATCCGAGGCGGTTGCTGGATTCGAGCACATACAGTTTCACCTCGTCGGGTGAATGGGTCAGCGCCAAAGATCCGGTGAGCGTCCGCAGCAGTGTGCTCTTGCCCGACCCCGCGCGGCCGACGATGAAGAGGTTGCGATCCGCGCCCGCCAGGTCCAGCCACACGGTTTCGCCCGGCACACCGTCGGTACGGCGCTCCTGCCCGATGGGAACCTTCAATCGGCCGGTCCCCCACCAGTTGGCCGCCCGCAGTCCACTGTCCGGTGTCTGTTCGAGCCGCCCGACGAGCGATCCGAGCTGCACTCGATCGCCCACCTCGATGAGGCTCGATTGCCGCCGCCGGACCCGGGCGATGTAGACCTCGTCTTTGAAAACCCCGTAGTGGTTCGGGGTCTGCTTGGTAGTCCGGCTGCGGACATCGGCGTGCACGAACGTCCACAGATCGTGGGTGCCGATCAGGCCGCTGCCGTTGTCAGCCTGACCGGTGCCGATACCCTTCACCAGCGCCGAGGTGAACACCGACAGGGGTGCCGAGTCGCCGTCGGCGCGGCCCTCGGCCGCGGTCTCCACCGCACTCGACGCGGTCAGCACGCAGATCCCGTCGCCCGCCGCGAGCTGCTGGGCGACATCGTCGATGGTGGGTGGCGACTTGATCACCTCGGAGCCGAGGAACGCGCCGCTGTAGCAGCAGTCCAGCACGATGATCTTCGCCGCTGCCGCGGACTCCCGGATCAGCTCACGGATGAACGTCGAGGACACCGCCGTACTGCTCAGCAGCTGCGGATCGGTATTGCCGACGGCCAGATACAGATTCTGCCGGGTGCGCAGCCCGTGACCGGAGAAATAGAACAGGATGACGTCGTCCGGTTCGGCGCCACGGAAGACCCGCTCGATGCTGCGCTCGATCTCGGCCTTGGACTCGTTGATCAGCAACTCGGTCGGCCGGAAGCCACCGATCTCGGGGTCGCGCAGCAGTTCCCGGAGTTGCTCGGCGTCCGAGATCGGCGCGTAGAGCCGCGACAAACCGTCGAAGTGGTAGGTGTCGTTCGCTACGAAGAGCGCGATTCGGCGTCCGGCCGGACTACTCATCAGCCAGCAGGTCGCCGAACTTCTCGATGGCATTGTCGACCTGGGCCAAGCCCGGCCGGACGATGGTCACCTCTCGGTCACCCTTCTTGATCGTGATCGACTCCGCCTTGGTTCGCTCCAGGAACTTGAGGCTGACATCCCGAATCGACCACACCACGGCACCGATCGCCCCGCTGGACACCAGCAACTGACCGATCTGCTCGACCGCGCCGGATTTCTGGCCGCCCGCCGCGGCTGTCGTCACCCGGCTGACGTGTAGTCCACCGATCTCGGACAGGTCGGCCTGCAGCTCGCCGGTCACCTCGTCCAGCCACTCGGCATCGCGACCCCCGGAATTGATCACCAGCACAACGTCATCCATCGATCCGCCCTCCCTCACTGTGATCATCCTCGTCAGACCACTCTAACCAGGACGAAGCAAACCGACAGTTCGATTCACGGTGCGGGGGTGCACACTCAGAACAGCGGGTCGTGGCGGATCGACTTGGCTTGGGTGCCCGCGGCCATCAGGCGGAACTTCGTGGTCTGCACCATCGACGGTGACCCGACGATCTGCACATCCCGATCCGCCCACGAGCCGTAACTGGCGACCACCTTGCCGATCTGGCCGGTCATCCGCGGTTCCAGGCCGGGGAGGTCGGCGTGCGGTTCCCCGGAATCGTAGAACCACCACGGGTTCTCGTCGCTCTCGGTGACGGGGGTGACCGACAGCCACTTGTTGGCCATCGCCAGCTGGCTCAGCACCTGCAGGTCGTAGAGGTCGCACGGATAGTGGCCGCCGACGAACAGGTGAACCTTCGGGTTGACCCGGCGCTGGGCCATCGCCATGATCTGGGCGCGCAGCGGCGCGATGCCGGTGCCGCAGCCGACCATCAGCATCTTGCGCTTGGTGTTGCGCGGCACGCCGAGGCCGCCGAGCGGCGAACCGAGCAGCCACTGGTCACCGACGTTGGTGTGCGAGACCATGGCCGGGCTGACCCAGCCGCCGAGCACACTGCGGACATGGAACTCGATCTCGCCGTTGGCGTTCGCCGGGTTGGCCGGGGAGAGGTAGCGCCACATCCGGGGCCGCGCGGGCACCTGCACGCTGAGGTACTGGCCCGCCGCGTACTGCATCGGCTGGTCGAGCTGGACGCGGATGACGGCCAGGTTGCGCAGCACCTCGCGGCGTTCGATCACGGTCGCCGACCACGCCGCGGGCGTCGTCTCCTTGTCGGCGGCGCTGATCATCGCGCCGCTGATGGTGGCCAGGCCCTCGTCCCAGGCGGTGGCGACCTCGTCGGTCCACATCTCGGTGCCGGCGAACTGGCGCATGGCCGACTTCAGCGAGTTGGCCACCGCGACATAGTGGGCGGGCTGCACACCGTACTTGCGGTGATCGCGCCCGAGCTGGGCAAGGAACGGAAGCAGCTTGTCCGGCTCTTCCAGCCGGTCGAGCGCGTAGGAGATCGCCTTGACGAGCCGGTCACGCTGGGAGTCCATGGCCGCCGGGAAGTAGTCACGGACACCTGGATACTCCGTGAACAGGATCGAGTAGAACGATCTGGCTAGCTTCTCGGGCCCACCGTCTTCCGCAGCAACCGCCTTGAACGTAGTACGGATCAAAGCGACAGTCCGCGAATCCATATGTGTCACAACCTCGTTTCGCCCATCGAACGCTAGCCGCGCCGGCGAGTGACGGGCTGGGAGGACACTCGTCAGCAGCCGATGCGAGAAGTCTAGGCGAGGTTTGCCAGCTTAGGAATCGTACTCTTAAACATCACGCATGTAATTCGTTATAAACCGGTTGGTACCTCATCAGTACCAGCTAAAAACATACCAGCAGACTGTTAATCACGGGTGAACATGACCAGACGCTTCCGTGATCTTCCCGGCGTTCGCGGCAACCGCAACTCAACGTGCCTGGTAGAGCGACCCTTCCGCTACGAACCCGGCACCCCCGGTCCGACGCGCCGTGCCACGACACGCGGAGAGGGAGTGTCGGAGTGGCTGGTCGAGCAGGGGGAAATAGCCTCCGATCGAGCCGAATTCAGCGTCCCTCCAGCAAACTTTCGTGATGGTCCCGAGATATATCCCCACCTCAGAGCCCTGCACCCCCGAGGTGCCCGGCCAAGATCACGAATAAATAGGTTGCTGAATAGTCACCAGTCGATCGCCGGTGGTTGACCGGGACACGAACGAGCCCCCGGCCCGCGTCCGCCGGAGCGGATCGTGAACCGGGGGCTCGCCGAATCGTGGAACCCTACCGCCGGTGCCGCGGCTGCCACACCACGAGCGCGGTGCTGCGCTGGGGCGGCGAGAGGTCGGGCCGGTAGCCCGCCCGCAACTGCTCCAGCTCCGCGCTCATCTCCTCGACGCGCTGCTGGAGCGCCTCGACCTGGTTGGTGAGCTCGATGATTCGCTTGATGCCCGCGAGGTTGACACCCTCGTCCTGCGACAGCCGCTGCACCTCGCGCAGCAGCTCGACGTCGCGGGTCGAGTAACGGCGCCCGCCACCCGAAGTGCGTTGGGGCGTGACCAAACCCAGCCGGTCATAGGTGCGCAACGTCTGCGCGTGCATACCCGCCAGCTGAGCCGCCACCGAGATCATGAAGAACTCGGCACGCGAGGTCCCACCCGACGCGGACTTCGGATCATCGGACATCAGGCACCCGCCCATCCTGCACGCGGATCGAAGCCACCGGACCTCTCCGCCTCCTGATAGCGCTTGAGCGCATCGGTGGCGTCGGAGTCCAGGTTCTGCGGAACCGCGACCTTCACCGTGACCAGCAGGTCACCGGCACCGCCCGCCGCGCCGCGCTTGGGCACACCACGACCGCGTACCCGCAGGATACGCCCGTCGGCAGTGCCCGGCGGCACCTTCACGCCGACCCGGCCGTCCAGCGTCGGCACGGAAACCGTTGTCCCCAGCACCAGTTCGCTGTAGCTCACCGGGAGCACCAGGGTCAGGTCGTCGCCCTGGCGGCCGAACACCTTGTCCTGGCTGACGTGCACGGTCACGTAGAGATCGCCCGAGGGCGCTCCACGCAGGCCCGCTTCGCCCTGCCCGGCCAACCGGATCTTCTGCCCGTCACTGACACCGGGCGGAATCCGGACGGTGATCGTGCGGGTGCGGTTCTGGATGCCGGTGCCCGAGCAGTCCGAGCACGGGTCGTCGATGATCGACCCGGTGCCGCGGCAGTCGTCGCAGGGCTCGCTGAAACCGAACGCGCCCTGATTACGGCTGACCACGCCGGAACCGTTGCAGTACGGACACACTCGCGGGCTGGTGCCCGGCTTGGCGCCGCTGCCGTGACACGTGGTGCACGGCGACGGACTGGTCATCCGCAGCGGAACGGTGACACCCTGGGCGGCCTCGCGGAAGCCCAGCGTCGTCTCGGTCTCCACATCGGCGCCACGGCGCGGACGGCTCGAACCGCGCGCGCCACCCCGGTTGAACAGCCCGCCCAGCAGATCGCCGAGCCCGCCGTCGCCCGCGGCGCCCGCGCCACCGGCCTGACCGAAGATGTCACCGATGTTGAAGTCCTGCGAGAAGCCGCCGCCGCCGGCACCGGGGTTGAACCCGCCGCCGTAGGCGCGCGCACCGCCGCCACCGCCCGCGAACAGGCGGCGCGTGTCGTCGTACTCCTTGCGCTTGGCCGGATCAGACAGCACGGCATTGGCCTCGCTGACCGCCTTGAACCGCTCCTCGGCCTTGGTGTCGCCCGGGTTGGAGTCCGGGTGCAGGTCACGAGCGAGCTTGCGGTAGGCCTTCTTGATCTCGTCCTGCGAGGCGCCGGAGGAGACACCCAGCTCCTTGTAGAAGTCCTTCTCGATCCACTCCCGTTGGCTCACCGGGCATCTCCTCCTCTCGCGTTCCTATTGGTCGTCGCCGTCGGCATCCGAATCCGATGCCCCCACGGCCTCGGCATCGGTTACCCCGACCAGCGCGTGCCGAAGCACCCGTTCGCCGAACCGATAGCCCTTGCGCATCACCACGCCGATGACCGGATCGGCGCCCGAACCCTCGTGCTGCACTGCCTCGTGCAGCGTCGGGTCGAACGACTCACCGACAGCGCCGAACTCGACGAGACCCTGCTTGGTCAGCGCGGTCTCGAGCTTGTCGGCGACGGCCTTGAGCGGGCCCGCGTCCAGGTCGCCGTGCGCCCTGGCGCGGTCGAGGTCGTCGAGCACACCGAGCAACTCGGTCACCACCGCGGCCTTGGCCGCGTCGATGTTGGCCTGACGATCCCGCTCGACCCGGCGGCGGTAGTTCGCGTATTCCGCGGTCAACCGCTGCAGGTCGGCGGTGCGCTCGGCCAGCTCGTCGCTGACCGGCGCCTCCACCTCGCCGTCGGAGGAGGGCTCCGCCACCTCGGCGGCGGAGTCCGTCTCGGTGTCTTCGACGATGTCTTCGATCAGCTCCTGCTCGGAGTTGGCCTCGGTCACTTCTTCTCCGTGTCCACCGGCTCGTCGACGACCTCGGCGTCGACGACGCCGTCATCATCGGCAGGACCAGCGCCGTTGCCCTCGGCAGCGGCGTCGGCGGCCTGCGACTCGTAGAGCGCCTGGCCCAGGGCCTGCGACTCGGTCGCCAGCTTCTCCACGGCGGTCTTCACCGCGGCGATGTCGGTGCCGGCCAGCGCGGACTTCGCCTCGGCGATGGCCTCTTCGACCTTCGTCTTGGCGTCGGCCGGGACCTTGTCGGCGTTCTCGGCGATGAACTTCTCGGTCTGGTGGACCAGCGACTCGGCCTGGTTGCGGGTCTCGGCCTCCTCGCGGCGGGCCTTGTCCTCGGCGGCGTGCGCCTCGGCGTCCTTGACCATCCGGTCGATCTCTTCCTTGGACAGGCCGGAGCCGTCCTGGATCTTGATCTTGTTTTCCTTGCCGGTGCCCTTGTCCTTGGCGGTCACGTGCACGATGCCGTTGGCGTCGATGTCGAAGGTGACCTCGATCTGCGGCACGCCACGCGGGGCCGGGGGCAGGCCGGTCAGCTCGAAGGAGCCGAGCAGCTTGTTGTGCGAGGCGATCTCGCGCTCACCCTGGAAGACCTGGATCTGCACGGACGGCTGGTTGTCGTCGGCCGTGGTGAAGGTCTCGGACCGCTTGGTCGGGATGGTGGTGTTGCGCTCGATGAGCTTGGTCATCACGCCGCCCTTGGTCTCGATGCCCAGCGACAGCGGGGTGACATCGAGCAGCAGGACGTCCTTGACCTCACCCTTGAGCACACCGGCCTGCAGGGCGGCGCCGACGGCGACGACCTCGTCCGGGTTCACGCCCTTGTTCGGCTCACGGCCGCCGGTCAGTTCCTTGACCAGGTCGGAGACGGCGGGCATACGGGTGGAGCCACCGACGAGCACGACGTGGTCGATGTCGGCCACGTTGATGCCGGCGTCCTTGATCACGGACTGGAACGGCGCGCGGGTGCGATCCAGCAGATCGGAGGTGATCTTCTGGAACTCGGCGCGGGTCAGCTGCTCGTCGAGGAACAGCGGGTTCTTGTCCGCGTCGACGGTGATGTAGGGCAGGTTGATCGAGGTCGACTGGCTGGAGGACAGCTCGATCTTCGCCTTCTCGGCGGCTTCACGCAGACGCTGCAGCGCCATCTTGTCCTTGGTCAGGTCGATGCCCGAGCTGGCCTTGAACTTGTCGACCAGCCAGGTGACGACGCGCTCGTCCCAGTCGTCACCACCGAGGTGGTTGTCACCGGAGGTCGCGCGGACCTCGACGACGCCCTCGCCGATTTCCAGCAGCGAGACGTCGAAGGTGCCGCCACCGAGGTCGAAGACCAGGATGGTCTGCTCTTTGTCGCCCTTGTCCAGGCCGTACGCGAGCGCGGCCGCGGTGGGCTCGTTGACGATGCGCAGCACGTTCAGGCCGGCGATCTGGCCGGCTTCCTTGGTGGCCTGACGCTGGGCGTCCTCGAAGTAGGCGGGGACGGTGATGACCGCGTCGGTGATCTCCTCACCGAGGTAGGCCTCGGCGTCGCGCTTCAGCTTCATCAGCGTGCGCGCGGAGATTTCCTGCGAGGTGTACTTCTTGCCATCGATCTCGGTGCTCCAGTCGGTGCCGACGTGGCGCTTGACCGAGCGGATGGTGCGGTCGACGTTGGTGACGGCCTGGTTCTTCGCGGGCTGCCCGACGAGCACCTCACCGTTCTTCGCGAACGCGACGATCGAGGGGGTGGTGCGCGAGCCTTCCGAGTTCGCGACGACGACCGGCTCGCCGCCTTCGAGAACGGCGACGACAGAGTTCGTAGTCCCGAGGTCGATTCCGACCGCACGAGCCATAGTGATTTCCTCCTGTTTGACGTACTGAGTTGTCGTACTCAGTGCAACTTTCTCAGCAACGCTGAGCGCAGTGGGCTCAATCCTGCCCTCGCGGGGCGCCGGGCGTCAACCCGAACTTGAGTCCGATGCGCTCAACATCGTTGATCAGCACAACCAGTAGCTGCGACGATTCATTCCCGCCGCCCGAAAAAATCTTCCCGACCCCTCGGCCATTCTTGCCACGACTGCGCTCAACTGCGGCGCGACGCGGGATCGTGACGGATCGCTCATGGCGACCGGGCACTGGTCGGATCGTGGCCCGTTGCCCCGAATATTGGGGGCGGCCGATGGGTACGCCCGCAGGATAGCTTCGGAGTCATGCGTGCATCGAAGAGCAGTATTCAGTGGAAGCGCGGGGTCGGCGGGGCCGTCCTCGCCGCTGCCGTGGTCGGCGGGCTGATGACGGGCGCGGGGAACGCGGCGGCCGCCGACGGGCACGTCGGTGTCGCCGTCGCCGACGACGGGTGCACGTTCTCTTCCGTCGGCGGATCGTGCAGCGATCCGGGGCCGGTGGGGCATGCGCTGATCGCGGTGCGGGAGTTCGCCAAGAGCCTGGGGTACGGGACCGGCAGTTCCTCGGGGACCGCGTACTTCCTCTGAGTTTCGACACGACGCGGTTGCCGCGGGCCGATGTGCCCGCGACAACCGCGTCTGTGCGAGAAATCCTGTTCCGCTAGCCGTTTCGCGCCGGTTTGACGAATGCGGTTGTCGCCAGGGCGAGTACGAGTAGGCCCGCGCACAGGTAGCTCGACACCTCGATACCTGCCGCCATGGCTGCCCGGGCCGCCTCGGCGATGGGGAGTGCGTGCGGGTCCTCGGCGAGGGCTGGGATCACCGATCCGGCGCTGTCGGTGACGGTCGAGGCCAGCCGGTGTACCTCGGCTTCGGACAGGTCCGCGTCGGCCAGGCGGTCGCGCAGGCCGGTGCCGAGGGTGCTGAAGAAGACGGTGGTGAGGACCGCGATACCGAGCGCCGAGCCGAGTTCGCGTGCGGCGCTCTGGATTCCCGAGCCCTGGCCCGCGCTCTCGGCGGGCACGTCGGCGAGCACGACATTGGTGACCTGGGCGGTGGCGAAGCCGACGCCGATGCCGTAGACGAACAGGGCGACGGCGATCGACCACCAGCTGCTGTCGGCCGCGGCGAACAGGCCGAGCAGCGCGAGACCGGCGGCTTCCAGCAGCAAGCCGATCCTGACCTGGCCCAGCGCCGAGACCGACGCCGTCATCGAGAAGCTCGCGCCGCTGGCGACGAAACTGCCGATCGCGAGCGGCACCAGCGCCAGACCCGCCTGCAGCGCGGTGTAGTCGAGCGCGAACTGCATCCACAGCGGTAGGACCGCGATGATGCCGAACTCGCCGAGGCCGACGAGCAGGGTCACCACATTGCCCTTGCGGAACGAGTCGATGGCGAACAGCCGCACATCGAGCAGGGGCTGCTCGTCCGCGCTGCCGAGCCGCGCCTGCCTGCGCCAGAACAGCCCGAGGGTCGGCACCGCAATGGCGAGCGCGACGAATACCGGGGATGGTCCGCTGCGCCAGGCGAATTCACCGATGGTCAGCGGTTCGGTGACGATCAGCCACCCGTAGTGACGACCTTCGATCAGGGCGAACGCGAGCAGGCCGAGGCCGAGCGCCGACAGCGCGGCACCGACCCAATCCACGCGGCCCGCGGAGCTCGACGACACCGGGAGATAGATCAGCACCGCGGCCATGATCAGGGCCACCATCGGGATGTTGATGCCGAAGGCCCAGCGCCAGGAGAAGTCGGCGAGCCAGCCGCCGAGCAGCGGGCCGACCGCGGCGGCCGCACCGATCGTGGAACCCCAGATCGCGAAGGCCTGCCCGCGCGCCTTCCCGGTGAAGGCGGCATTCACCAGGGCCAGTGAGGTCGGCAGGATCATCGCCCCGCCGACGCCTTGCAGGAAGCGCGCCGCGATCAGCAGACCGCCGCTCGGCGCGAGCGCGGCGAGCAGGCTGGTCACGCCGAAGACGACGAGACCGATCAGGAACAGTTTGCGGGCGCCGTAGAGGTCACTGAGTCTGCCGGTGAGCAGCAGTAGCGCCGCGAAGACGATCGCGTAGGACTCCTGGATCCATTGCGCCTGAATCGAGGTGATCGCCAGGTCGTCGACGATCGGCGCGACGATCACGTTCACGATCGTCAGGTCGACCACGATCAACGCGACGCCGAGCGATACGGCGATCAGTCCCAGCCACAACCGCAGCGGTGGGGTCTCGGTTTCGGTCTGCAATTTACCTCCATCATCAAGTTACTTTATGATGAAGCTAAATGTCAGGCGGTAGGTTGTCAATCGGACGGCGAACGAGAGGACGACATGGCGAAGCAGGCATCCGGCGATGTCGCGACGGGGCGGCAGCGGCTCGCCGCCGGGCTCATCGACTACGGCGCGAGCTTCACCGAACTCGGCCGCCGGTTCGCCGAGACCCTCGGCGTGCACTCGACCGACGCCTTCGCGCTGATGGAGATCGCCGCCGCCGAGGCGGCAGGCACTCCGCTGTCCCCCGCACTGCTCGGCAAGCGGATCACCCTGACCTCGGGGGCGATGACCACCCTGATCAACCGGCTCGAGCAGGCGGGATACGTCACTCGCAGCCGCGAGCACACCGACCGGCGGGTGGTGACATTGCGGTGCAGCGCGCAGGCGCGCCGCCTCGCCGACGAGTTCTTCCACACGGTCAATGCCGCGCAGGACGCGATCCTGGCCGAATACTCGCCGGAGCAGCTCGAGCAGTTCGAGGCACTGATCGCGCGGCTACGAGCGACGATGGACGGGTCGTCCGCGTAGGTTTGGGCATCGTCACGGTACGAAACCGGCTAAGGTGCGCCCGGAAGACATTGCGACTCACCGTTTCACTGCGAAAGGAAGAGTATGCACACCGTTGATCTTCTCGTCGTCGGCCGCGGTCAGAGCGTGGTCGACACCTCCATCACCTACATCGGCGACCTCGGCTACCGCGCCCTCGGCACCACCCTCGACGAGGAAGCGCTGGATATCCTCGACCGCGAGCAGGTTCGCCTGCTCGTCATCGGCGGCGGGGTCGAGACGGAATCACGAAAGACGCTGGCGGCCAAGGCCGATGAGCGGGAAACCACCGTGGTCGCGGCGGAGCGAGCCGGGCGTGGGGTGGAGCAGTACCTCGCCGAGGAGATCGTGCCGGTGCTGCGGGGTTAGAACCTGAACCTGCCGTCGGCCGCAGACAGTCAGCGGGGTAGTTCGGACAGGACTCCTTCTGCGCTGCGGGCGGCGGCTCGGCAGGCGGTGGCGGTGGACTGGTCGGCCAGGGGGTGGGCGGCTCGGGCTCGCCAGGTGCGGACGGCGGTGAAGGCTGCGGTGCGCAGGGTGTTCGGGTCGGCCTCGGCGGGGAGGCCGAGGCGAAGGTGTGGTGCCACGCCGGTGCCGCCGAGGATGCGGTGCAGGTCGGCGAGTACCGGTGGGGGGAGGGGCAATTCGTCGGTGCGCAGGCGGCCGAGGAGGCGGAGTTCGGTGAAGCCGTGTACGTCGGCGAGGCGGGCGCGGACACGGGGCAACAGTCGGTCGGCCTCGGTGCCGGGATAGGCCGACAGGATCCGGTTCAGGGTGCTCAGCGCCGAATGAGCCTTCAGTTCTTCTGCGCGCTGGCCGAATTGGATCTCCAATACCGAACGCAATTCCTCGATGCCGCTGCGTGCGGCCAATTCGGCTGCCAGCGAAGACGAATCACGGACGCCGAGGCGGATCAGCATGGTGGCCATGCGGATTCCGAACAGGCCGAAGCGATCCGCCAGTTGCGCGCGCAGTTCGGGGGCGACCGGCAAGGCGATGTCGGCGCGGGCGAACCGGTCCGCCGAGAGCAGGGCGATGCCGAGGTCCTCCGCGGGGACCGTGGACAGCGCCTCGAACGCCGCGAATTCCGGCTGCCGCAGTGTCGACGCGGCGAAGGCGAGCAGGCCGGCCACCGGAATCACCGCCTGGCACAAGCCCGTTCGCTCCAGTTCGCCGGCGAACCGGGCGGCCACATCGCGGGCCGAATGCAGCGCGTCGATGCGGCCCGCACCGATCTCGTCGGCGCGCGACACCACCCCGATCACGCCGAGCGGCCCAGCGCCACCGGCACCAGCGCCGATCTGCTCGAGAAAGCTCACGTCGGTGGCGTCGAGGCGACGCAGCAGGTAGACGACGGCGTCGGCGCCGGGCGCCGAGATCGCCGACCGGCCGCCTTCGGCGCCGGCGGGAGTGAGCAGACGCGCGGTGCGTAGCGAGACCTCGCGCGACAGCGACGAGGTGCCGGGAGTGTCGATGATCGTCGTCTGCGCCAGGGCGGCCGACGGCCAGCCGACCTCGAGGTGGTCCACCTCGCGCGGGCCGTACGCATCCCAGCTCAGGGCGCTCAGGTCGAAGGTGAGGCCGTGCGCGCCACTGCCGCGCCGCACGATCACATTGGCCCGGGAACCGTCGGCGGCGTGCGCGGTGACGGTGGGGGTGGCGCCGTCGCGGTACCAGGTGACGACCCGGGTGCACTCGGTGGCATCGGTCGGGGCGACGGCTTGGCCGACCAGTGCGTTCAGCAGCGTCGACTTGCCTGCCTTGATCGAACCGGCCAGCGCTACCCGCAGCGGCTCACGCAATCGGAATTCGCAGTCGGCCAGCAGCGTGCGCGCGTACTCGTCACGACCGAATACCCGCGCCGCCGCGCCGACCAGCTCGTGCGCCTCGGCCAGGATCCTGGGTGCGGCCTGACCGCCGGGCGCGGCGGTGTCGAAACGGTGGGTCACCCAGATACCGTACCGTCGGCCCGTCCTGGTTCGAGTTGCATCGATTCCGCGTAGCGACGCAGCTCGGCGACCGCGTTCAGCTGGCGTTCGAGCACGGCGGTGCGCTCGGCGCGGTGCGTAGCCGCCATCGCCGCCGCTTCCTGGGCGGCGCGCAGGGAGGCGTCGATCGAGCGCAGGCTGCGCTCGGCGACCCCGGCGAAGTGATCGCGCAGAGCACGGTGGATGCGATGCAGGCGGTCCTTGGTGTCCTTGGCCGCCTGGAACGCCAGGTCGTCGAGGAAGCGGCGCACCTCGGCGTTGGCTTCGATGCGGCGGCGCGCCAGCCGGGCGGTCTTGTCGTCGCGGTAGGCCTTGCCGCCGACGATCAGGCCCGCGCCCAGGGAGATCGGGTTCAGCATCGCCAGGCCGGCGAAGGTGGTGGCGAGGCCGATCATCAGCACGCCACCGTAGGAGCCGCGCATGCCGACCAGCACCTTGCTCGTGAAACCGATGTCCGGCTCCAGGTCGGCCAGGGAACCCGAGCTCGCGAGGCTGCTCTCATCGTCCATCCCGGCATGCACCTCGGGCAGGTCGACCGCGCCGACCTCGTTGAAGTGATCCGCGATGCGTTCGGCCAGCAGTTCCGCGCGACGGTGGGTCAGCAGGAGGTTATCGCCGAGCGCGGTATCGACGCTGCCGGACAGCCATTCGGCGATCGCGCCCCAGTGCCTGCCTGGGTCGTTCTCGTCGATCCATTCCTGGCCGGTGCGGGCGATGCCGCGCAGGCGGTCGCGTAGGTCGTGGTCGACGTCGCCGACGAGGTCGGTGATGCCGTCGGCGAGCGTCTGCTGCCAGCTCGCGGTTCGCCGCTGCAGTGCCTCGGCGGCGGCGCGCGCGGACTGGAGCTCGTCGACCGCGGCCGAGCCGAGCGCGGGGTCGCGCAGTGCGACCAGTTCGCTGCCCAGGGCCAGTGCCAAATGCTCTGCCGCCGAATGTAGTTCGCGTGCCACCGCTTGCCGGGTTACGGCCTGGTCGCGGGCGACGACCCGGTCTCGGAGGAAACCGAACAGCACGCCGAACCCCGACTCCAGGCCCAGCTGCGCGTCCTGCAGGCGCAGGGCGTGTGCGCGCAGTAGTGCCGACACCGGGATCAGGGCGACGTCGGCTTCGGCGCGGGTCAGATGGGTTCGGTCGGCCTCGAGTACCCGGTGCCAGTGCGGATACAGGTCGGTTTTGGTGAGCAGGACGGCGACCGTGGGGCAGAGTTCGCGGATCTGCCGGACGAAGGTGAGCTCGGGTTCGGTGAGCTCGGTCGAGGCGTCGGAGAGCACGAGCACCGCGTCGGCGGCCGCAGCGAGACCGAGAACGCCTGCGGCACAAGCGCTTCCGTGGCCACCGACACCGGGGGTGTCGATCAGGACGATGCCGTCGGCCAGCAGCTGGTTGGGCAGCTCGGCCTCGATCCGCACGATCTGCCTGCCCTGGGCCAGCGGGCTGCGCGGATCCACGACGCCGATCTCGTCGAACGGGATCTCCACCCGCGCATCCTCGGTGCCGGGCGCGGCGAGCACCAGATACGCCCGCTGCTGCGCGCCGTAGGACAGCTGCAACGGGAGCACGGTGGTCGTGTCGTCGCCGACCTGGCACACGTCGAGCCCGAGCAGCGCGTTCACGAACCGGCTCTTGCCCTGACCGAGCTGGCCGGTGACGACGATGCGGTGCCGCGGATCGCGCACCCGCTCGGTGACCTTCTCCAGGCGCCCGACCAGATCGTCGCGGCCTGCGGCGCGGGCCGCTGCGACGGTGTCGGCCAACACCGTCGTCAGCGGCACCGCATTCGGTGCGAGAGTCCCCATCGCAGCGCCCGTTTCGCTCAGTGGAACAGTCCGTCGGTGTGCACGTCGGCACCGGTCTCGGCGACAGTACTCGACTCGCCGAACAGCGACGCCTCGCCACCGCCGAGGCTCGAGCCGTGCAGGCCGGAACCGAACGCGCTCGACACGTCGACCGAGGACCAGGTGTCGGCCGCGGTGGTGACCGCGCCCTGGGTGGTGGCGCCGAGGGTACCGGAGGCGTCGGCCTGGGCCGTCGAGGTCCCGGCGAATTCGCCGGTCGCGGTGGTGCCGGCCTGCGTCGCACCGTCCACGGTGCTGCCGAGTCCGCCGGCGATCTGCGTGCCGCCGGTCACCGTGCTCGACAGACCCGCGTCGCCGAATCCGCCGAGGCCGGTCTCGAGGCCGGTGCCCGCCTGCGCGCCACCGGTTGCGGAACCGGCGAGGCCGGTCTCCAGGCCGGTGCCTGCCTGGGCGCCACCGGTTGCGGAACCGGTGAGGCCGGCGCCGGTTTCTATGGCACCGCCCAAACCTGCTTGCGCGCCACCGGCAGCGGAACCAGCCAAGCCCGCGCCGGTGTCTACGGCACCGCCCAGACCAGCCTGCGCACC
>NZ_JBHVHX010000001.1:985005-986421 GCF_042799895.1 Nocardia sp. NPDC057663
CAGCCGCCGAACCAGCAAGGCCGACACCGGTTTCCGCCAGGCCACCCAGGCCCGCCTGCGCGCCACCCGCAGCCGAACCAGCCAAGCCCGCGCCGGTGTCTACGGCACCGCCCAGACCAGCCTGCGCACCACCAGCCGCCGAACCAGCAAGGCCGACACCGGTTTCCGCCAGGCCACCCAGGCCCGCTTGCGCGCCTCCCGCCAAGCCCGCACCCGCGTCTGCGGCACCGCCCAGACCAGCCTGCGCACCACCGGCCGCCGAACCTGCAAGGCCGACACCGCTTTCCGCGAGACCACCGAGACCCGCCTGCGCGCCACCGGTCAGGCCGGCGCCGGACTCCACAGCCGCGCCGAGACCAGCTTGCGCGCCGGTGGTGACCGAGCCTGCCAGGCCGGTGCCGAGGGTCGCGGCGGTGTCGATGCCGCCCTGCAGGCCGGTGGTCAGTCCGATGCCTGTCGTGGCGGACAGTGCCGTGTCCAGCCCGGTGGTGGCCTCCGCGGCACCGCCGCCGGTGATCAGCCCGTCGACACCGATGCCGGTGCCGAGACCGCCGGTCAGACCGCCGATGAGATCGGTGCCCACCGACGCGGCGCCACCGAAACCGGTTTCGAGCCCGGTGCCGATTTCCGCACCTGCTCCGACCGCACCGTCGAGACCGGTGATCGCCGTGGTGCTCGCGGCGGCACCGAGGCTGCCCGCCGCCTGGGCCCCGGCGTTGCCCGCGGCACCCAGCCCACCGGTGACCCCGGCGCCGAGCCCACCCGCCGCACCGGTCGCACCGCTCAGCCCGGCGTCCAGGCCACCACCGAGCTGACCCCCCAGGTTCGCGCCGAAGTCCGTGGTGAGCCCAGCGGCCCCGCCGACCAGACCGTCGACCCCACCCGCGACATCGCCGCCCGCACCAACCGCACCGGTCAGCGCACCGTCGAGCCCGGCACCTGCCGCACCGGTAAGAGCACCGCCCAGTCCAGCGGCGGCACCACCACCGACACCGACCGCCCCGTCCAGGGCACCATCGAGACCGGCACCGACACCCGCGCCAACACCAGCAGCACCAGTCAGCGCACCATCGAGACCAGCACCGATTCCCGCGCCGGCACCAGCAGCACCGGTCATGGCACCGCCCAATCCCGCAGTGAGATCGCCACCAGCGTCGACCACACCCGACAACGCGCCATCCACACCGGCGCCTGCCGCACCAGTAAGAGCACCGCCCAGTCCAGCTGCGACATCTCCACCGACACCGGCTGCCCCCTCCAAGGCACCATCGAGACCAGCACCGACACCAGCCGCACCAGTCAACGCACCATCGAGGCCAGCGCCGACACCAGCCGCACCAGTCAACGCACCGCCCAATCCGGCAGTGAGATCGCCACCAGCGTCGACCGCGCCCGACAACGCGCCATCCAGACCGG